>PLLA01000046.1 GCA_003140835.1 Candidatus Tumulicola scandinaviensis
AATAAATCAGGACATCCCTAACATCAATTAGCTTGTACGCATGGCTGTTCGAGCCAAATCAGCCGAATGCTCCCGAGGGGCAGGACACTCAGTCATCCGGTGGAGACTCACCACTCTTTACCGACGCTCAGACAGGACAGGCACTTTGATAAACGATAAGCGAACAAACGCGGAGCGTTCAATGCGTGGAAGAATCCGCTGGAAAATGCTGGTGTTGATGTTCCTCGTCTGCGTGATCCTGCTAATCTACGGAGCTGGGATCGGCATGTGGTCAGTGCAATGCGAACCCAGGGGCCAGTGCCAGTTCAGTGTAGAGAACGCGGTAAATGCTCTTGCCCCAGCAAGCTGGTTCGAGGAGTTTCGTCTGGAATTCTGCTCTTCGGACCCATCGCCTTACCTATTGCGCTCGTGTTGATGACGGTGCTTTGTCTAGCAGATTTCCTGGGTCTCCGGCCATCCGTTAGAGTGACGGCGCCGGTTATGGCCTTTCTGTCAGTTGCGATAGGTCTTTATTGGGGAGTTACTGGGGCTTTCGCAAATCACGGGCCTCCAAACTTTTAGAAGTGAGAAGGACCCAGCTCCTTTGAATTAAGTGCTTTTCACCGGTGAGGATGGGTCTGAAGCCGGCACGACGAGTAGGGGTTGCTACCGGAACTACAGCTGCGGAACCTTAGCCCCAAATATCTGTAGGAGGCACGTCATTCAATCCACAGGAAGTAACGAAATATAAACTAAGTATCCCAAACTCGAGTCTCTGATTAGGATAGGTGCGAGACATGGTTCGAACTCTCGCGGCGCCGGGATTCAGGGATACATAACGGCGAGTTGTGTTATGAGCTTTCGACCAGGTCGGCAGTTGGAGTTGCCGCTGAACCTTTCTCCTCGCGTGCACTCTGCACAACGATTGCCATCGCATCTGTACAACGAAAATCGGCATCATTCCCGCGCACGAAATATCCCGAGTCGACGGACTGTCCACTGGAACTGGCAGGATGCGTCGAGCGTATGCCGCTGGGTTGATCGGAGGCTTCAGGCGTGAACAGCTCGCTCGCTAAAGCAATGCTAGTATTCGTGATTCTTTCCATATGTCTTTGGCTCGGCGCGGCGGCATTTTTTGGATACACAAGCGGTCGCTTCGATCCGAGTTTGGCGTGGGTTCTGTCCACAAAATATCAGTGGCTGTATTGGACGATATCCGCCGTGGTCGCGTTCGCAGTTTTTCAGAGGTCGAACAAGCCCAAACCAAGTTCGGGTTCCGCAGGCGGCGATGACACAGAGGAGAGGACGTGATGCATCGTTTGCTGTGGGCGGCCCACCTTGGCACCCTGATTGTCTGCAGTTCAATGCTTTGTTCTGTTGCCGCCACTGCAGACGTTGGAGGCGCCTTCGGGGTGCCACCGTCGGGGAAAATCGAAATCCTCTTCAACGACCACCACGTCTATACCAAGCCCGATGTTCTGAAGGAGGCCCGTGTCCTTGCCGCGCTGGTCCGCGGCGGGACGCTCTTAATTCCGCTACGTTCGATGTTCGAGCAGATGGGCGCCACCGTATCGTACGACGCGGCGAGCAAGACCGTGACGATCAGCAAGCCCGGAGCTGAGGTCAAGGTGACCGTCGGCAAACCGGAAGTGGTCATTAATGGCGAGTCGCTGCCGCTAGACGTGCCACCAATGATTTCTCAAGGCGCGCTTCTCGTACCAGTCCGCGTCATTTCGCAAGGGATGGGCGCGTACGTGCAGTGGGTTCCAGCGCGTCACATCGTCGTCGTGCGTTACCTTCCGGCGACGCCGCCACCGTCACCGGCGCCCCCACCGCCACCACCCCCACCTCCTACGCCGACTCCATCGCCAGTTTCACCGGGCCCAGTTCAAGATTCGACCTTCCAAATATACAACGCGAGATTCCCGGAATGGGGACTTTCTTCCGGTCAAGCGTTCTACGGTCGCTACAGCTACGTCCTAATGACGTTAGCCGCAGACAATCGGAATGACGCTCTCCTAACCGCGCTGGCACGCGGGTATGTTCCTCTCGGTCATGCGATAAAACCCGGCATCCCGACATTGGGTGTAAGCGATGTCCATGACTATAATATCTTTGAGGTGCCCGTCACATCGTCCGCATCGGGGGATGACTCCAAGCCTGCGACCGATCGGCAGGCAACGACGTTGTTGAAAAAATATTATTCTTGGGCGGTCGCTTCGAATATTCGCGACGATTATTGCAAAACGTCGAAGCATTCAGCGATTGTAGGCATCTGCGCGAATCCACGTGATAAGGGACCGTTCATCATTACCTTTTTTGCGCCCATTCCGCGGCTCGGAGGACGACTGCAGCCGGCGTCATCCTATGATTTTTCGGGAGTTTCACCTGATGCGGACCTAATGGGCACGGCACTCGATGCGATTCAGGCGAGAATCAGCACCCCGGCCGGAGTAAAGGCTGACGAAGTTCTTCCGCCAAGCGTCCAAATTAAAGTGGCCACAGTACTGGATGGAACAAACCACGCCATTGGGTCTGCCGTAGGCGGGCTAAAGGTAGTAGGCGACATACTCGAAGAGGCCAAGAACATCTTCGGTGGTGGTTCAACCGCCGCTCCCAAGCCACCTAAAGAGAGGTCGGACCGATAAAGAAACGTTGACCACGAGTGACGGTACTCTACCAACTGCGCTGCGGCACCGTGGTGTCAGCTGATGACGAGCTACGGGCTGCCGTGGTATGGCGCCTTATTGTACTGGATGGGCTGTCGGATTTGGAGCGGCTCGCGCAGCTCGCGACCCGATCGCACTCAGGCACTTCTGCGGCTTAGCACAGGTTTCGACGTCGACACTCACGCCCACGTTCGGACTGTGGGCGGCGACTCAAAGTTCGGGCTTGACTTTATCGCAAATGCGACGTGTTCCGATATTAGGAATTGCGTCGGTCTTGAGGACCATCACTCAGGGAGCGAACTACCTGCTCAGACTAACGTTTGTCCCGTAACTCGTCACGCCCCCAGAAGGTTGGGCGCCGATTCACCGTGCGCTAACTCTAACGCCTAGCCGCCCGGCAGCACGCCGCCGATCGTGGCGACATTGCAATTGCGACCGCCAAGCATACCGAAAGACTTTGCTCGCAGCGGGATTGAGGACGCGGTGACTGCGGTTAATTTATTTGTACTACTTTCAGCTTTACCGACATAAGAACAGGTATGAAGGAACCGCAATCGAACGGCGATGCAATGCGCATAAATATTTCGCTCGCGGCAGCGTTTGTTCTCCTTGCCAGTGCTTGCAACGCAGCGGGAAACAGTCAATCCGTCCCGTTGCAAGGCGGCATCTCAAACCCGGCTGAAGCGTCGGGTCAGGCACGCCCCGACGTCGATCATACGTCGATATTGAAGATGCTCACGACAACAGCCGTGATCGGATCGACTGTCGATCCTACCAATGGCGATCAAAACCCGTACGGTCTCGTGTACGTGAACGCGAAGCCGTTCGGGAAGAGCGTCTTGAAGAAGGGCGACCTGGTGGTTTGCAACTTCAACGACCAGGCCAACGTGCAAGGCAACGGGACGACGGTCGAATACATGCCGTCGACCCCTGGGTCGAGCCCGACGCGACTGATTCAGGACCCGTCGCTCAAAGGCTGCGCGTCGCTCGTCATCAACTCGTTCGGCGAAACGTATTCGGCCGACTCAGGCGCCAAGGACGCCGTCGGCGTCAGTGCCGCCGGCAAGATCGTCCAGACGCTGAAAAACTCCAAGCTCATGATCGAGCCGTGGGGTAGCGTCTACATTTCATCCGTAACCAGTTATCCGCCTGGGGATGGGCTTTGGGTCGCCGACGCCTCGACCGGTAAGATCCTTCGCATCAATCTCGGCACGGGCGGCAAGCCGACCTATACGCCGGTGATTTCCGGATTCGCCGTTAATCACGGCGTGCCGGGCAGTATCCTCGGACCGTCGGGACTTCAGTATGATCCAGCAAATCACGGAACGCTCTACGTCATCGACGGGGTCAACAATACGGTAGTTGCGATCCATGATCCATACGATAACCTTAATACGGCTAACGAGGTGGTCGTCGGTTCGAACGGTATGACGTTTTCCGGCCCGAAGGCCGCAGATGCGAAGGTCATCTATCATGGTGCTCCGCTCGACGGACCGATCAGCTCAGCCCTGCTGCCGAACGGGAACCTCATCCTTGGCAACACGCTCAACAAGAACGGCAAGAACGTCATGGTTGAGATTGCTAGCGATGGCACGCTACTCGCGTATAAAAACGTGGACAAAGGCGCGGCAGGCGCGCTGTTTGGAATCGTCGCGACGGGAACGTCGGACGCCACAACCCAAATCTACTTCAACGATGATAACGCGAATAACATCCAAGTCTTACAAAAGTAAGTTTCTTGCTGTCTGGCGCGGTTAGGCCGCGGCTGATTCGCGTGAAATTGTCTCTGCGTTGTTGAATCGCTGGCGAAGATCGGTACTCCCGGACGAGTCGAGGGGTAACGAAGGGACTCGCTATAAGCTCGTCACCATGCTAGTAACGACCGAGGAACGTAGTGACGGCTTGTCCTCCCAAGGGCGAGCAACTCAAGCGCATGCGGCGGAACTGCTCTAAGAGGGAATCATCCGTGAACCGGCCCCTGATAGTTCTCTGCTTTGCCGCTGTCGGGTTGGCCGTATGTAGCGTAAGCGGAATGTCCTCGGCGCCGAGTCCGCCATCCAACGCGGCGCGAGAGCTCCGGCACTGCTTTCAATAAGCGAAAGGGCCCGATTCTCTATGTACCTGAGCCTGCCTCGGAGGCGGAAGGCCGCCTCCGAGGCAGAGTTATTGAACCGGACTCTCCGGCGGGGCGATTCGAAGCGATTGATCGTGCTCCACGTCGAGTACGCCTGGCACGCTCCGCAGGTTGGCGACCGCCTGTTCATCGGCTACCGCGCTGACCACCCCAATGCTCGACATTTCATTGGTAACCTGGACGCCTGCGGCACGGAGCCGGTTCGCCACGTCGGCGGTGGCATCGCGATTGACCGTTAGTAGAACTCTAACATTTCCCATTGCGTAATTATAACATATTGATACCTAAAGTGGCCTTTTACGGTGCGTGGACGAGGCCGGCTCCGACATCGCTGGCCGCCAGGCCGATGGCCTTGGCGCTTGCAACGACGGCACTGGAAAGGGCGGATCCGCGCGCACCATGGGCTTGCGCAAGGAGGGCGGCGATGCCCGAGACGTGCGGAGTGGCCATACTCGTCCCGCTAATCGTGTTGTAGGCGCGAGGCAATAGCCACGACGAGTAAACCTGAACGCCTGGTGCGGCGATGGCAGGCGCCTTTCCTGAGCCAACCTGGCCGTCGGAGAAATACGCGATCGCCATCTGATCATCGATCGCTGCGACGGCGAGAATGGACGGGCAGTTTGCCGGTCGCCCAACAGGAGCGATCACTGCTGGCCGTCGGCTATCGTTGCCGGCCGCTGCGACGATCAAGACGCCGCTTTCCAGCGCTGCGGACGCTGCTTGTTCGTAGGCCGGTGAATAAGCCGATCCAGGAGCAACCGGTGCCCCAAGCGACATCGAGATGATGTTGCATCCATGACTGATCGCCCAGTTAATCCCGCCCAAAATTGCTCCGTCGGTGCCGGTTCCTTGGTCGTCGAGGACCTTTCCGATAAAGAGTTGTGCCCGCGGGGCTATCCCGTAGCGCGGTCCGCTCGCGGGCGTCGACGGCCCCCAAATTGTGCCAGCACAATGCGTCCCGTGCCCATGGCCGTCTTGCGCCGTCGTTACCCCGTCGACGAAAGCTTGCGAAACGATGGGCCCTCGCCCCGTAAAATCTGGGTGGTTTAGATCTAGACCGGTGTCCAGCACGGCGACGCGAATGCCATCGCCCGTATATTTTGAGTCCGATACACCGCACGCCTGAAGTCCCCACGTCACTCGAGACTCATCAAATGTTTGAGCTGCAATGACGGGCGGCGACGCCACCACCTTTCCATGGCTGGCACGATACATCGCCTCGACGCCGTCTCGAAATCCATGGAGATACTCGTCGCTGGAAATAGCGTAGACGTAACGCTCTGGCTCGACGGTCAGGACGTCGTCCCCCGCGGCCTGGAGCGACAGTTGCTGATCCTGCTCCAACGTCGTTATGGCGATCCCGATGTGATGCAGCACTAACCCTGCTGGAGCGGCAAGCGCCGTGGACAGCAAGGACGACGTCGCGAATTCCCGGCTATCAGCAATGTCGCCAGTTACGGCCTGTAAGCGCGTGACCGCGGCCTCTTGCCGATTCTGGTTAAGCACGACGAGATAGCGTCCGGTTGTCGTCTCCATGTTTGCATTCCTTTCGCGCCTCAAAGCGGCTTTGGTTTGGACATTTAGACTCGCTGACATAAACCTGCCTCACTCGATCGCGCGTCGGGCAGGACGCTCGATAACGATTAGCTTTTATTGATCGCTTGGCGGCTCACTGAAAATGTTGATGTTAATGGTGACGCTCGCCGGCGCTTTCAGCGAAACGCCGCGATGTCTCTCAGAGGACGAAGCTGTCGAAGGCTGGACAACGGACTCCGCCGACGCGATCCCAAGATGCTCGCTCATTGCGACGTCCGCACTGGAAGGGGTACAGTCGGTCGTCGGCTTGCGCGATGGATCGAGCAGACATAGGTAGGTATCCAATGAGTGAGCGCACGATATTGTTGATCTGACCTTCCCCGTAGAGTCGAACAGGCATTGCGTATCGACGTGCGCGTATCCGAAAATGTCTGGAGGAAGGTTAGGAACCAGATCGGCGGCGTTGACGATTCGCCATGACGCCAGTTGTAGTGCGTTGAAGGCCTGCACGAATGCACTGTTGCCGACTCGCGGAGACGCAAAGGTGCACACCGTTGGATTGTTGATGACCTTCTTGGCTGCGTTCTCCATAACGTAAAGGGTGCACAGAGCGGCGCCCAGACTGTGGCCTGTCACGGCGACTACCGGCATAGTGAAGTCAAGCGCATTTAAATCCAGTTTTTGCGCCCCGGAGCCGGCGGTTACCGCTTGGGCGACTTGTTCAGCGAACGTTCCCTTTAAAGGCAGCGGCTGGGCTTCGACGCCCACTCCTTCCGCCGACGCCGGCTTGCGCATCCTCACACCCAACGTCCCGTAGATCCGATCAAATCCCTGCGCGACCCGCCCCGCATTCGGAACCTGGGTAAACGGTACCGAAGCGATGTGGGCATCATCCCACCACTCAGTTGTTCCCTCCGTTCCGCGAATCGCCACAACGAATGAACGCGTTTGAACATTGTTCTGCGCGATGAAACCGTAGAACTTCTGGGTTGAATCACCAAGTGCGAAATCCGACATTTGGATCCACGCGACCAGACTCCAGCCTTCGGTAATCCCCGCTGGCGGCGGCGTAAGATTCGACGGGTCGGCTTCATACATGCGATATGCCGCATTAACGAAGGTCCCGAAAAACACGGCGGTCTGGTTATCCAAAGACTTTGTCACTTAGACTCCTCTCTACGTAGCGAGAAGATTCTCTTGCGTGCTCTACCCCTCTGGCGGCAGTCGATGTTAAAGCCGTCGGCAAGAGCAACCTGCAGCTTGTGCGCAACCTGGTCACAATCGGTCTTAACGAAATCGGTTCCCAGAGGCGCATAAACTACGGTGTGAAATCGACGCTGAGCACCGGGTGAAGCTCAAGAATGTTTGGCGAGTTGCCTGTTTGTCCGTGGTCGTAATCAAAAAAGCCGACTCCGGTGATGGTTGCTGGCGTGGGGTCGATGCGCGTAGCAAAAGTTGCGGTGGCATCGGGTGCAGCCATGGTCGTAAGGTCGAGACGTTGCGGCGATGCAGCCGCGGCACTAAACGTGCCGACTGGGACGAGCTTGGCGTCATTATTGGCGATACTCGCCATAAATTGCGTCGCCGCCACGACGCTCTGGAATCGGCCGTCGACCGCGGTTCTTGACGCCTGGATGTCTTTGAAGAAGGGGCTCGATGCCGGCACAAAAGGTGGTTGATTGGTCGCGTTGGGAAGGGGCACTTCCGCGACCATCGTCGCACCGCTATCATCCTGCAGCACCAGGTGGTAATCCCCATCCTGCTCCAGACGTAGCGCGATGATTCTCACTTTGACACGCCAAACGGTCGTCTCTACGGGGCCAGCTCGCTTGTCATTATAGTCGTCGTGCATAGCGGTTGCTGGGAGCAGATCCGCTGGCCGCGGCAGGGCTCCCAGCTCGCGAACGCTTGAATCGACGATAACCGTTGCGATCTGCGAGACGTCTTCGTCGGTTCCGACCTTCACGGCCCATCGCTCGACTCCAGGAGCGAGACGTCGCTGGGCGGCCGCAGCAACCACCGTCTCGGGGCCGGCTCCGGCTTTAACGGCAGCGTCAAGAATAGCGCGTGCTTGCTGTGCGGTCGCCGTTGTGAGTTTGGCAATAAAAGAATCTTGCGCCATACATCAATTCTCACTAATCGACGATTTGTTAAGCTTCCCTCGACGCGCGAGTCGGTGTAGGACCACCGCAGCGACGAGGAGGCCGATTGTTATAAGGATTGCCGTTTCGGTGAAACCTGCGCCGCCGTCCGGCGCCATGTTAAACAAGCTCTCCAGAAAGTTCATGGCTTGATGTCCTTCTTCGTAGCGATGTGGTTAGGACCGAAAACTTTGAGCGTATGCAGTCTTCGACTGCCCTAGTGAAGGATGATTGGGGGTATTTCACCGGGTGCTTTGACCTCGCCGCGCCAAACGTTGACGCTTGAGATCGTGATGCGCGCGATGTAGAGCCCCGGTGCCAAATTGTAGAAATAAAAACCGCCTGAGCTTGACGACGTTGCAGGTCCAATCTCGTTCTCTACCGTTGGTGATCCTGAAGGGTCTTGTATGCGCCGCACGTAGACGTTGGCGCCGGAAATCGCGCCTCCACTCGCGGCTCGTATCGTGCCAGCAAGGGAAACGGTCGTTGCTACGGCGTGACCGGCGAATACCATAGCAAGAACTCCAAACGTAAAAGAAGCCAACAGTGGTTTCATGGGTTTTTCTCAGGGAGGATGGCACTCAGGGACTCTAGCTGGGTACCGTTGACCGGCTGTTTTGGGAGATTTGCTTCCGCTCGGGCATCTACCAGGGGGATGGGATCCGGTATTCGGACGACACCCTGAGCATCGATCGCGGTGGGCTTGGTGGTCCCGTTGTCAATCGAGTACCAGGCGCCCGGGCCATCGAGCTCGATTAGCAAGTTCGCAGGAAGTTTATTTTGCGGCTCAATTGAGAACGTTACGCTTTTACTCTGTCGTGGTAACTTGATAGAGTAGCCGGCAGCAGTGCTTACGACAGCGTCGGCCTGAAAGCACACGTTCGGTTCGCTGGAGGTAAACTGGCCATAGACCGTTACCGTGTCGTATCCTCTGGGTCCGTCCGGGCGATACAGGAAGGAGTAAAAGGCGGGCAGCCCGACCCCCGCGACGACGGCGAGCGCAAAGAAGGCGATAGCCGGACTCTGCGTTGCAACCCTCAGCCATTGACCGATATGCAACTCCAGCGCCCCTGGCCCTGGAGCGTTAACGTTCCCCAGTACTGTGCTCGCCGACGAACCAAGACCGAGCACGATTCTACAGGCTTGCCAAACACAAAATACGCCGAACAATAGGCAGATAGCCCAAATGTAAAAATCAGGTCCAAGGGGTAGCATTTTTAAACCTCCCCGTTACCCTTTAGTGAAATGCGCAGCTAAGGCTACGCTTGCGAGTTGCGCTTTCTCGCGCATCCCCTTGTAACGCTGGACGTTTTCGAGTCTGCTGTCATACAGCCGACTGTAGTTCCAGGTTGGAATATTCTTTGCTCGCGCGGCCGAGTGCGTGAACTCTCGCATTGACGTACCAAGGTCGGCCGGTCCAAGATCCTTTATCGAAACCGTACCAGTCGCGTCCGCGACGCCTTGATAGACATGACCGTCGAGAGGATTAGAATAGCTGATGTACCCATTTGAAAGCAGCTGACGCGGCCCAGGTATCTTGCCCGCGAAATCATACCGCGCGCCCACTGTCCCATCCGGTTGGTGGTACGCCGGTGTGATGAAATCCGACACAAGGATCCCGTTGATTGAATAGGCGCAGGTGCTGTCTTCGCACGGATCGCAGACCTCGAGCAGATATTGCACGCGATCATTTGGATGTTGCGGGTCAATGGAAGGGCCGGGAATAAGGCGACTTCCGAACGGGTCAACCAACATTTCGAGGCACTCGTGACTAGCCGTCAGTTCCCAGCCGTCCTCGTATTCCACGAGCGCGTATGGTTGGTTGTTCTTGTCGGTATGATATCCGAGCGCGTTCGGGTCGTTGATGTTCGACTGCACAATAATGGGCCAGTGGCCGATTGGAACGTCCTTGACGTTGGTGAATGCGGAGACTCCGGCGTTTATGCCCCACACAGGCGCCAGATCGCGAGTTGCCTGCGTTTGCAGAGCTGCAGCCACGGCGGTCAGTTCATTCGTAGGGACCTCACCTGGATCCGCGACCAAAGCAACGTAGTTCGAAATCATTGCAGTCTCCAATTCTCAATCGGCAATTTGGCACGGCTGCGCTGCTAAGGGTTCAAGGGCTCCTCGGGCGTAGTGGAGCCGAAAAAGATACCGAGCATGTGGAGAACGATTGTGCCGATGACAACTGCCCCCACAGCCTCCCATGAAGTAATCCAGTTGGCGAGAATCACGGAGTTGGGGAGGATTGCTGCCCACAGCACGAATGCCACGGCGGCAGCCGCCATTTGGAAAAGGGGAAGAACCGGCGGCCCGGCGATCGCTCCCCCCGAAACCGCTCGAGTGGATGCGTAACTCAACGCGTACACGATGCTTGGGGCGAGGATGAGACAAACCCAGAAAACCGTCCAGAGATACGGGCCCGCTGAAGCGGTTGCAGTTGATGGGACCAAGCCGACGAGCACAAGATAGGCACTGACGATTTCTGTTGGCACGTATTTCATCAGCGCCTGGATAAACTGCTGAGAGTTGGAATCGCCGGTCACCGTGGCCCCACTCGCATCCTTAGCCGTCGTCCCCAATAAAGACACAAAGGAGCGTGGTGGCTCGGCCTCGAGCACCAAACCAGTAAGGCGCGATTGTTCGCGACGTGACGTGTAGTCGTTTGCCAGAGCAATCAGGCTCATGGATGCTTCTCTCGAGTCATTGGCAAGCGCATTCTCTTCATTTCAGAGAGCTTGACGGCAGTTGACTACGAGTGGTCGCACTGCGCTCGACACGCGTTGAAAGCCATAACCGCGGCCCCAATGCAGGCAAGCGAGAGCGGAAACGGCTTGGTGGCGCACACCGCCATAGCGGCGTCGCGCGTTTCCTGACACTTGGCGTAACACGCCTTCTGTGTGGGCGTTGGATGTGGATTCGGCGATTTTGTTAGACTGATGGCATTTTCAAGGTGCACCGCGAACTGCCGAGCAGCAGCTGCGTCATAATCCGTTTTGTCACTGAGTTGGCTTTGGATGAGCGACTGAACATCTTGGTCCATTGAGGCCTCCTCCGATCTGCTTTGGCGAGCCTTGCCTCTCTCGAAAATGCGAGCAAGGGCCTGGAGTGTTAACCCCCCGTAAAATAGCTCCTGCAGGCTAGCCTAAATAAGTTCAAGTATATGAAGCGATCCCTCGGGAGAGCCGTTTGGAGTTCTCCCTCGTCTCCTCTTTTTTGGGGGCGGGGCTTCTGAGCAAACGTAAACACAGCGCGCCTTGTGGTGACACAAAGGCACCATTTCTATCTCGTTCCGTCCTCTTGGTTCGCCTATTCTTTCATAGTAGCCTCTAGAGGCTAGACTATAAGGTCTAGTTTCTGCGCTCTTCGCGCGTTGGAGGCTTCATTATGGCCTTGCTTGGCCTGCTCTTGGCACTCCTGTTGGGTGGTCACCCTCAGCAAGCACAAATCTCCGGGCATCACACCATCAGCTCCCCAGCGGACACGTTGGGCGAGGCGACGGGGGGCTAGGACTGCTCCTTGCGGGGTAGCCCGAAGATGGTAGGGCTACCCCGCTCCCGAAACGGTTCGAGCATCGTGGCGGTAATAAGAGTCAAGCGCGGGTTTCGGACTGACGGCTGGGTCGCGGATATGGCGGTCTTGTTCGATGAGGGTCAATACTCAAGCGCCGCAGATCTCTACGAAACCAACGCGCGGGGAACGCTAGCGCCGCTCGATGCGGCGTTCTTGCGCGCACGCATTCATATGCGAAAGCCTGGAGAGGGCTACAAGGCTGTTTCTTTGCTCAATCGACTCCGGACGTCGAAAACAGGCGCTGACTTTGCTCGGCTTCAGATGTTTTTAGGGGAGGCATACGCGGTCACTGGAGACGAACGCGGCGCGGATAGCCGGCTCGAAGCGGCGCTCAAAGCCGCGAAGGCCACCGCGGATCGTGACCTGATTGCTGACGTAGCCTATCGAATCGGACGGCGACATGCGGTAACGGGCAATCAGCCGGACAGGGCTCGCGAGTATCTCCCACTAGTCCGCGAAGGCAGGTCAACAGAAACGCGGCTCAACGCGCTTCACCTCGAAAGCTGGATATTGAGCCGCGAGGCCCGAGCGCGGGATCAGGCGCGCGTCCTGATTGAGCTGCTGCGATCGCTCGATGTGCGCGATACCAGGCACATGGAGCATCGCATCCGCGCGACTCAGACTCTGGCGGCCCTCGCGCGCGAAATGTTCATCCCCGAAGCCCTGCCCATGATTGAGCGTCATCTCGAGCTGGTGGAGTGGCCGTCCGATTTTGACATTGCCCGCTTTCAAACGACGAAGGCCGTTGCGTGGACGAAGGCTCTCCATGGGGATTACTTCAACGCGTTTCGCTTTCTCAAACAGAGCGCCTCAATAGCTCCGGATGCGGCTTGGCGCACGATGGCCTTCTGCGACCGAGCGTATCTCGCGCGTGTCCGTCATGAGGATCTGTGGTTTCGGCAGGAACTGTCGGATGCGGAGGAAGCAGCCGACCTCGCGGTTTGGGAAGGGCGCGAAGACGAGTCGGTCATCGCGCTGCTTTTGCTGGCAGAGTTGCTAGCGCCGTTGAATGCGGCACAGGCGTCGGCGTACCTCGCTCGCTTCCATAGCATAACCGACATCCGAAACCCCCGGTCCCTTATGCGACGGGACAGCCGATTCGAGGCGCTCGTAAACTATTCCACAGGTGTAGTGGAGCTTGAGCTTGGAAACCGTAAGCTTGCCGTCTCGCGCTTGCAGGCGGCGATGAAAGCCTACGAACAGGTTGGCTTCGAGTGGCGAGCAGCGCGAGCCGCTCTCAATCTGTACGATGCAACCAAGAAGTCGACGTTCTTGGACTTGGCTGAAAACTGGCTGAGGCATTACGGCGGCAGCTGGCTGGCTGAGGAGCTACGGGCGAGACGCCACGCGAGTCCGCGGTCCTCGGGATTGACGCCAATGAGAGAGCGCGTTTTCCGATTGATCTGCGAGGGCAAGTCGAATGTGGAAATAGCGTCGTTGCTGGGAATCACTGTCTCGACGGTGGCAAATCACGCGAAAGCCGTGTTAAAGGCCTTCTCCGTGAGCAGCCGCCACGCGCTGCTTGCTGAGGCCATGCGGCGCGGAATGCTGACCCCCTAGTCGCTCTCTGCTTCTGCTCCAGCTCGTCCCTCAGGCAGAACGCCAATCCGTCCAGGCTCAGAACCATCGCGCTTTGAGTTGACGTTCGCGGTGTTCTCTCTCGCAGAGCCCGAACGTCCGCTCTCTAGTGTCTGCAATGCACGCGGCTACCGAGGCTCCATGATCCAAATCTAATCCTAATAGACTAACCCTATAGGGCTAGTAATTGAAGCCTAGCTGACGTATACTCGTTTCCCTGGTAGGAGCTTTTGGTGCGTCGGTCACGGCAGAGTACGAGCCTCCTGCCCCTACGGTTTCAGCTGGTGTACTCGGAGAAAGCGCGCGGGTGATTCGGATGGCTGTCAGGCGGTTGACCTCGGAAGTCTCTGTGGGTCGACATTCTCGCGTCAGCTCTTCGCAGAGTGCGGCGATTCTCCATGGAGAGGGGAGACGCAGGGCGCGCTTGTGCGCAAACGCGCTCCGCATGATCAACTCGACTAGTGTAGGGTTATTAACCCAAACATCCGTGCCACTTGGACTTAAACATTTTCGAACAAAAAGTGAGCAAACGGTTCAGGCATTGTTACCTAATAGACAACTCTAGCTAATTCCATTTGGAGGGGTTAAACTATGAAGCGTAGCTTGTTAGTCGTCACGATCTTTGGCGCATTCTTGGTTGGGTGCGCCGCGTCCGCAATGCATTTTGCCGCACCGATGACTGCGGAAGCGCAAAATACAAACAGACATGTGCGTCCAGATTCCGTAACAGGTCCCTGTTACAAGCCCGGCGGAACAGACTGCGCCGCAACGTATCACTTCGTGCACGGTCAGGTGACCCTTGATACCTACAACTCATGCGCGACCGGTGATCAATGTGGGTTCACGAGTGGTGCCACCCTCAGCGGATCAGCGGACTTCGCTAACACCAATTACGATTGTCATGGCTTGGGAACAGATAGCTACTCAGACGGCGTTGTCATGCAAGTCTTCCCAGGCACTACGTCCAATGTTTCATTTGGCTTCCGGAATGAGACTGGTAGGACAATTTCCAGCGGCACTTCATTTACGATCAATTTCACCTGCGACGGCGCGTAATTTACATACAGTAGTGCCTCGTTTAAGACTCTAATCAAATAAAATTGTGCGCGCGTAAGGCTTAAGTCATAAAGCAACGGATCGAGTGACTTAAGGCCAGATCTGCAAGACTTGCTAGCGTCAGCTTTTGCCGGCCAGGCAAATTTGCTGCGCGCAAACGCTGTCGACAGGCTGTAAGCCGTTTCATTTGGCCTAAATGTCTACGGAGTAACAACCCACTTCCATTTCGACAGTCTATGTCGTTTGAATACGCGGCTACCGCGATAGCTAGAGAAAGCTGCAAACCGTGAAAGCAATGGTCATAATAGGCGCATCCCTAGCGACTATCGCGCTCTTGTCCGCGTGTGCCTCAAACACGCTGGATGCGAGCACCTGGAAACCCATCCCGACGGTAAGCGTGAAGCGCTCAGCGCGCCATCCAGGCCCATACTTCTCAACTCTATTGGTGGCTAATATAAATGGGTACTCGGTTTTGGGATTCGGCATTCCAACCTCTGGCGGAAATATCGCACCAATCCAGGAGATAAGTGGAGTAGCAACGCAGCTGAACGCATTGATTTCCAGCATCGCAGTCGATTCAATGGGCAACATATGGACGTCTCAATTCGGTGAGACCTATTTGCAGCGCTACACCGATGGCTCAACTGGTAATGCTAGTCCAGATCGCGTCCTAATCACCACGGGATGGGACGATCTAGGTGTCGCCGTGGATAGCGACGGAAATGTATGGGCAAGTGCGGCCGCCGCCGATTTTTCTGGCACTCAAGCAATCAATGAATATGACGGATATCCCCTCACGCCGCCAATCCGAACGATTGAAGGCTCATTCCTTACTAATCCGTGGGGTATGGCCTTTGATACGTTAGGTAACCTTTACGTCGCAAACAGATATGGCGGCAATATCGGTTCGATACTTATTTTGTCTTCGAGCAACGGCTATGTGTCCCCGATCGCCAAAATAAAAGGCCCCAACACTCAATTACAAAATCCGTCTCAAATAGCTATCGACAGCAGTGGGCGCGTGATTGTTTCATCTTACTTCCCGCAGGGGCGAGTTATCGTTTTTAACTCCGGTGCCACCGGTGATGCAACTCCATCCGCCGTAATCACAACGGTTCATAATCCTGGAGGCGTCGCCGTGGATGCTTCAGGCAATATTTATGTTTCTGAGGAAGTAAACAATAAAATCTTCGAATTTGCGCCGGATGCTAATGGCAACGCTTCGCCGCTTTCGACAATCACAGGTTCGAATACAACTCTTGATACACCAGTAACCCTTACGATGTCACTGTGACCGGCCAAAGAAAGCAGGCTGACGTTTTAGGAAGGCTGCCATTTCTTCCTATGCCTATAGGCCCGTCGCACTTCTTTATGTGTAGGAGATTCCGAGAAAGACGCAGTGTGTCCTTGCAGTTCGCGATTCGGAAGACACAAAAACTCTAAGTTTAGGCTATCAAAAGTCGATGATTACGAAGAATAAGTGACCTGGCCCTGTTTTGTTTCCAACGTATACAAAGCCGTCCGGTCTCTCTGAGGAGTAAATGCCCTCACTAGGATGGATCTGCAAAGGTTTCATCGCCGGCAAAGACATTCGGACCACACGGTAATCGTCTTCATCGGAGCGACTGGAGTTAGTCATGCGCCTTTGGCCGCGCTTTGCTTCGACACGGGTCCGCGCTGGAGCCTGAATTATAGACGTGAGCGACCCGATTTGAGTTCCAACCCAACTGTCTGCCGGCTCACCGTTGATGTTTACGCGATACTGCGGCTCTTAATAGTGTAGGTCCTGTCCGCACTCTATCCCTCGGCGACCTTCCGACAGGGTGATCGGTATTCGTTCGCTGGTCGATCTTCAGAGGGAGGTCCGGGTGCAGAATAATGAACCACCTCGCTCTTTTCACGCTAAGGCTTCTATTGATGCCTGGAATCGCTCCAGCCGCGATTCTGACTATTGGAAAAATGATCATTATTAATATATTTGGGTTGCATTGATTGAACTTCGTAGCAAAAGGGTCGTCGGCCGAATAGTCGAAATTATAAACCATACGTTCACAGCCTCAAATCTGAATATCGCCCAACTCATCCGCGAACGTTCTTCCCCTCGGCGATACGTCTCAGCTTGGCACTGACAAGATGAACGGCTCGACTGCACTGGTAAACTTATCGACGTTAGTGTTTGGAGCAAGCGACTCCGGAATGATCAAATCGGCCGCTATTGCCGAGGGGTTGGAATCGCTTCGATTGGGACTCGCGACGATTCAGTCAGTGCGCTTCCAAGAAAATGACCCCCAACGATGTGCGTACTATGAAGAAAGCGACTCAACTGCCCGGAGAGTCCGATCTAACCTTTCAAAGGAGTTCGATATGCGCCTACGACCAATTTTGGCCTTTTTGCTTCTGCTCCTCACTAGCGCCTGCGACACTACCGGAACCAATCAAGGAATCCCACTGGCTTTGGGACGGACAGCGCACAGTAACAGGTCCGCCAAGGTCGAACCCAGCGCCGATCATACATCTATCTTAAAAATGCTCAAGACTCAGGCTGTTATCGGATCGACGGTTGATCCAGCCAATGGCGATCAAAACCCTTATGGTCTCGTCTATATCAAGTATAAACCATTCGGGAAAGGCGTTTTGAAAAAGGGCGACTTGGTGGTCTGCAACTTCAACGATCAGGGCAACGTGCAAGGAAACGGCACGACCGTTGAATACATGCCATCGACGACCGGCTCAAGTCCGACTCGCTTGGTCCAAGACTCATCTCTCAAAGGGTGCGCGTCGCTTGTGATCAATGGGTTCGATGAAGTGTTCGCGACGAACTCCGGCGCAAAAAATGCCGTGGGCATCTTTCCGTCGGGAAAGATTACGCAAACGCTCCAGAACTCGAAACTAATGGTTGAGCCGTGGGGAAGCGTGTACATTACAGGCATAGGCTACCCACCAGGAGACGGGCTCTGGGTTTCCGACGCTGACAGCGGCAAGATCGTGCGCATCGATCTTGGTACGGCTAGCGGCAAACCGAAATACACGCCGGTAATCTCGGGATTTGCTGTTAACCATGGTAAGCCGGGCAGCATCCTTGGACCCTCAGGGCTGCAGTACGTTGGGGGCAATACGGATACCCTCTACATCGCCGATGGGGTGACGAATACGTTGGTGGCTATAAGACACCCTTATAGTGAACTTTTTCAGGCGAACGCAATAGCCGTAGGATCCAACGGTATGACCTTTAGCGGTCCGAAAGCCAAAGACGCAAAGCTCCTTTTCCATGGCTATCCGCTGGATGGGCCGATTAGCTCAACGGTCCTTCCGAATGGGAACCTAGTGCTCGGTAACACTCTGAACAAAAACGGCAAGAATCTAATGGTAGAGATCGCAAGCGATGGCACGTTGCTCGCGTACAAAAACGTCGACAACGGTCCCGCCGGAGCGATCTTCGGAATCGTCGCAACAGGCGCGTCGGACAGTACAACAAAAATCTACTTCAACGACGATAACAACAATAACGTGCGGGTCCTACAACCATAGCAGCTGGTTCCGCGTCGCGTCCACGGCGCGGCGCGGATCCCAACCGGAGTTTGCCATACGGCAGACTTCGCATAACGAGAAGCCAACGTCTCCACGCCCCATGAGCAAGCCGTGGCATTTTTAAGTGTGGCGCCCGAGCTGGCGCCGCCCACCGGATCTCATTCGCTGAGAAGTCAACACGTGGAACCGCGCTTTTATGGTGTGGTTTCGCGTACATGGATTCATCAGTGTCGAATCAATAACGACGAATTGATTGCGCTCGCACATACTTTGCTTGACTGTGCCGGCATCTTGCGATTTACAAGTTCCTGACGCGATAAAGGCGATCGTGTCCGCCGCGTGGTGTGTGAACGACGGCTCGGTGAAGTGGACGATCAGCTGATAATGGCCACTGAATAATAGTTTAGAGAGTAAGTTAGAGCTACGGACGTAACACAAGTGCGGTGGGGTAGTCTATCCCAAAATCAATCGTTCGTTGCGGGAAGTCGCGCCTTCTTTGGGCTAGGTCCTGAAAACCGGAGCCAGGGTGCACTGTGGATTTCCGCCCAACCGTGAGCGAAGGAGATCCGCTCATGCGCAAGAGCCGTTTTACCGAGGCGCAGATCGTTGACATCGTCCGCGAATACGACGCCGGTGTACCGCCTAAGGTAGGCGATACGGGATGCTGCCGATTCCACAGGTCAAAGGCTTGGGTGTTGAAGAGCTGCGATCCGAAATAACGAAGTACTGGCGAGAAACGGACGCATCAAAAAGAAACCTGGTTTGAAAGCGTTCCCATCAACGCGGATTGAAGATTGAGAGCTTTCCGGGCCGCTCACGGTGACGCTCACGTTCGTTGGGGATCGAATCGAATTGGCTTATTACGTCCACAGGACGTAACGGGCCACCGCTGAACGTTTCACGGGCATCCTCCGTGAGCAACTGGACAGACGTTCGTGGGAACTTCTTTGATGGGATGGACGCTCCGTCGCGAAGTATGACAACGGCCTTTAGCGATAGCGCCGCTCCTGAGGTCCAGAACACTTGCGGATAACTATCTGGGTTTATTGACGAACAGAACAACGAAGTTGGACGGAGCAAGAGCCGTCGCTACATGAGCAGATCGCGTGGGTGCGCTCCCAGGTCGCAAAGTAATATCCTGGACTTGCGGATTTTCTCCGAGCAGCATTCCGCGAAGACGATCCACGCGCGCCCTCAAATGAGAGCGATGCTAGATGAGATTCAAGACCTAAAAGCAAGCGAGCGACCGAGGTACTTGCTGACAGTAAGCTTGGACCGTCTGTCCAGGGACATCTTGGATAACGGCATGATCTTTTATCTTTTGCGGGAGCGCGGGATTGAGGTGTATACCCGTGATGACGGATTCGTACAGACCGATTCTTTCGCAGAGATCGCTGCGCTCACTGGGCGGGCCATGGGGGCGCATGCGGAGCGAGAAGGTCCTCGCCTGCTCATGAAAGGGAGTTGGGCTCGGCGGCGTCACGAGGGCAATCCGACCTCAAACAAGGTCCCGTATGGCCTTCAGGTTCAGAACGAGCGTGATACAGCGTCAGAGCAAAGTTCAGATTACGTGCGTCTGGCTTTTGAGCTCTACGCCAGCGGTATCGGTACGCCAACCATCGCGAAACGCTTTCGAATGGAAGCGCCACCGCACCGCGTTCTGACGCAACGCTTTGGGCGAGATGGAAATCGAATCATACGAGGACGGCACGTGGTTTGGGAGTACAACCGCATACTAAAGCTCCCGCATCAGCCCAGATATCGTGGCGTAGTCGTCGAGCCAGAACTCTTCGATCGCGTCCAGACGCTTCTAGCAGCTCGCCCGAAAATTCGACAGAAACAGCAATACGAATACCCGCTCTCCGGCGCAATCCAATGTGCCGGCTGCGGCGGGCACTTTCACGGTGCATGCTCCGGCGGAACAATGAAGAAGCGCCTTGCTAGCGGCGAAATCAAAGAGTACAAGAGCAAGCGAGTTCGCCACTACAGCTGCATCGTATGTGAGTATCGCATCAACGCGGAAGCAGTGGAAGCGACATTCCACGCCTCACTAGACCGCCTCGAGGCGTCACCCGCTCTGCTCGAACGCCGGCTTTCGCGCACACCTGCCAAGTCACAAAACCTGCGCACGGTAAAGAACCGCATCGCGGAACTTAAGCGTGCACTTGATAAAAACGTGCTCGATGCGAACCGACGGAAGATCTGGGAGATCCTCCTAAGTGGACCTACAAGCCTACAGGAAGATGCGGGACGCCAAATGGAGGCGCTTAAGGAGCAGCAAGGGGCGGATCGCGCACTCCTCGAGCAGCTTGAGGAGGAACAACGCGCAGGCCTCGGTGAGCGACGGAACCGCGAGTCGGCGCTGCGGCTGATTCGATCCTTTAGTCAGTTGTACGGAGCGGCAAGTTATCCGGAGAGGCGCGACTTCGCGAATGCCGTCGTACGGGCACTAGGTGGAGCGTTTGCCAATCGGAGCGCTTTCATTGGAATCTTGACCATGGTCGCGTGCCGGCGGCCCCAAGAAGCGTTAGCTCCACGAGAGCAGATCGAGGCCGCGCCCTAAGTCGCCCGCTTGGCTCTAGGGCCATTCGCTGTCGTTTTACCTACTGGGTTTCGCGGTCGGGATCTTACGGCGCGACCAACTGCTGGGCGTTTTCCAGTTTCCGGGAATCACAAGGACGGCGACACGCGAGGGATATCTCGGATCGTCGTACCCGTGAACGCGCGGGAACATCCAAGCCACCCCATTATCGAGTACCGCCGGCGGCAACTCTTTCGCCGTCTGATCCAGTACAACAAGTATAGATAGCCTGCTTCCTCGACCGACGCCATATTGCGTTGGCTGCCCGATATACGAATGGCAGTCCGCCGGCGTGCGCGGGTGTTTGCGCTCTACCTTCAGTTCCGCGACGATATCATCATGCATGAGGTCATCGAAGCCACCGGCGACAGGGTCCCGGCGAGTTACACGCCCTCCTAACTGCTCGTCCGACAAGAGCAATTTCTCAAAGCGGTCGTGAAATTGCTTCTCGGTGACCCTTCCGCCAGCCTTAATCAGTTTGTCAAACATGATTTCACGAGCAGCGCGCACGCACGCCGCGAAAAAGCGGAACAATGCATCCTGGTCGCGCTGATCAATCGACGCATCAAGCGTCAGGTCAGCGAACATCTCATGTAGCCGCTGGTCCAACGGTCGGTGACTCGTTAACGTATCGCAGGTTGGGTCGTACGGGCGCACGAGCAGACGCTCGTGCCCCGCGACCGATGCGACGGTAGCACGTCCATCGCCATCAATGAACTGTATATGCACTCTCAGTTCGATGGGAGCGGCGCCAGGTGGGCGTTTCGCAGTTAAATTCAGATGTCCGGACTTTGTTACGGTCAATCCGCGGCTGTCTTTTGTGACTTCACCGGGTCCGAAAGAGAACGACGGCCAGGAAAGTGCATCTGCCGGAAATGTACTGAGAAACTCAACCCGACATTCCTTTGCTTCGCTCGGCCATTCGGAAAGCCGTAGAGTTACGCTCAGGTCTGGAATAGTATCTTGATACAAGACGCTAACAATCGAGATGGGCTCACCATTTAACCGAATTCCGCAAACGACGAGGGGATAACGTGACGCAGGCTCCGTACTTCCCTCGTCCGATCGTGTGTATGTCGGACGCTCAGGCGGACATAGTGGCAATGGCAATGGAGCTTGGCGAACAAGAGATAGAAGGTCGTCTATAGGCAGCGCACTCGCTTCGACGACTTGCTTGGCGAAGACGGCAAAGATGTCGTCGGATGCTAGCATCGCAGTGTGAGACTGCAGCAGTTGTGCGAGCCTGCGCGCTGCAGCCAGGTGTTGAGTAGGACCGGCTGCTTCCCGAATCGAGGCGTCGTACTCCACCAGGTGCTCGGCAATGGAAAGCATCTCTGCAAACAGGTCAACCCGCGGTCGGCCAATTTGCGAGGCTGCCAACGCTTTCGCAGCGTCGCGTAGCGCCCTCGCGGCGGTCGCTGGATTCTCGAGGGGCAAGGTGCGCAAGGCATTGCGGACTACGCTCCTTTGCCGAACGTGGATTCGGAGCGCGCTTGTTTCTTCGCCTGGTGGCACGTTCAAACGGGGCGTCAGCCCTTCGGCGGAGAGGCGTTCGTTCGAGACTGCTTCCTTCAGAAATGCCGCCCACTCGCGGCGCGACTCATACTCTTTGGTTCGTGGAACTGCGTCCAGTAGCTCCTCTGCCAGCCTTTCAGCTTCACTCCAGCGTCCGACGGACTGTAGGAGTTCGATCATCTCAGCGCGCTGGTGTAGAAACCGTATGCCGTGGCGAGCCACGACACTCTGGAACAGCTCTAGCGGAAGCTTCTTAAGACCACCAGGCTCCTGAATAAGCGCCGCCAAGAGGCGGTCATCTCGCGGTGAAACAACCACCTCGTGGCGATCAGTAGCGGCCAATACTTCTAGCGCCGCTTTTGCCCAGATCTCCGTTTCACGGTATGGAAGTAGTGCGCTTCGAAGAAGAAGGTCTTCACGCCGCATCGCGGAGAGTTGCGTTGACACTTCGATCACAAAAGATGCAATTTGCGGCTGCCACGCATCGTTCAGTCGATCGATACCCCATAAGAGCGTATCCAGGGCCCGCTCGAGATTCCTCGCGTCCTCAGATTTCGCGTATGTTGCCGCCCACGCAAACACAAGCCCGAGGAGTCCCTTTATCTGCGTGTCGGGAAGGCGCAGATAGGGGAGAGCAACGATCATCGCGTCGTGAACAATGACGTAGGTGTCAGTCATGAGGCGTTCAGCAAGCTCTGCCAACTCAGCAGGCAGTGTTGAAGCTGCACGGGCACATGCTCGCCACAACTCGATCGCGGTGGCCCTCAGTAAAGCATCGCTGGAAAGTAGCGCCGAATACAGTTGTGGAAGGATCTTGGAGACCGTCTGCGGAGTTGCAGCTGCCTCTAAGACCTTCAAGAATGCGACACGCACGCGGCGATCCTGCTCTTCGCTTCCCGTCGACGCTGCGAGTACCGTCGAGCAAGCATCGAAAACCTCAGCTGTCATCGTAACGCCGAGCTGCCCCAGGATGTCCGCGATATTGCGCCGGAGAAAACCTCGCTGCTGTCTATCCGCCATGTCCTCGAAGTACTTGAGCCGAGGATCTCCAAGTGTATGAAGGGCCGTCGGCGATGGCGTTTCACACGCACTAATGAGGCTGCCGACGAGCGCCGGTGTCGAAGTCGACAGCAACTGCGGCTTCTTACGGGCAATCTCAATAAGTTCGTGGCTTGCATCTGCTGCAATAACGGCTCCCCAGTCACCGTCAAGTCGGTGCATGAGAAACCCGATCACTTGTTCCTCGGTTTCAGACGTCGTGTTGGCGGCGCGTTCCAGAAAGCGTGGAATACATATCAGCAGCTCGCGAACTTCTTTGCTCGCATTTTCACCAAATTGTTCGACCGCATCCCGGCATTGGCGCGGCTGGTGGATCCATGCCGCTGCGATGGAACGCACCGCGGCGGCTCCGGGCGCGGGGTTACCGGCGTACCCGCTGTCTTCACCTCGCATTGACGAAAGCACTGGGCCCACAAGTTCTCCGACCCGAAGAGCACTATCGGTTAAGACGTATCTGGCTGCGTGGCAACCTGCCTCGCGACGCCAGTCGTTGTCTTGATTCAATTCCTGCGAAAGAGTCGAATAAAACAGCTCCCACGCCTGATGGGCTAACGCGATTGCGGAGGCTGGATTCGCTGGTCGTCGGGGTGCGGGGAACGCCGCGTCCCAGTCGCTCGCGAGAGCAATTGCGCCAAGCGAAGCAGCAGGTATCTTTTCCTTTGAGACCTCCGCCGCAAACTGCGCAACAATCTTGCCAGCTTCGATATTTGCTCCGGTTGACAAAACGTCTGCCGCAATGTCCGCAACTCGTGTCGCGCTCACCGAGCCATGAGAAGCGAGTTCCCTCAGCGCCTCCAGTGCCGTAGCATCGTCTGCGCGAGCGAGCCTCTCTAGGTCATCGATCAGGACGCTTACGAAATGCTCCGGCGAAAGTCGCGCTATCTCAACTATTCGGCGACGAGACTCCTGGCTTTGGTCTTCCGATTCAGAATCGAGAGCCTTGTCGATTTGCTTAATATGGGCGGCTAAGTCGCGCACGGTGTACGGCTGGTCCGCTATAGCCGTGTCGCGCGCCTCGCTTCGCGTCTGTCGCTGGCTCTCCAGCGCCGCCTGGCGCTCATGCGAGATCAATTCTTGGGCCTTTTGCTCCGCTCTCCGCCGTTCCGCTTCAGTCCCAATCGTCGGCAGCTGACCCGTTGGCATTCTATAAGGGCATTCGACGCAGCGAGACTCATAAAACTCGACGGCGATACTCATGAGGTCGATCCCCGACATACCGAAGAAAGCGGCGTGGTCACACGCGATCTCGGCTGGCCCGATCGGGAGGCCGACTTCCCGTCCATACGGACTAACACTAATCGTCGGCCGTGCATGCAAGCAGTGATTTCGCAGCATCAGCAGGGCACGTTCATTGTCTTGCCCGAGGGCAAGTGCACGTTCTTCTTGTTTCACCTCTCGCGCTGTGCCCCCACCTCCATAGTACCGGCCATTCCCTGGTACGACCACGGAAAGACCGCCCATGGTTTCCAGACCTTGAGACTTTCGCGAACAAACCCTTCGAGTTGCCTCGCAGTAACGGCACGCTCTAGCAAATCCGGCCGAAGAAGTGCAGATTGTGTTCGCGTCTAATAAGCCCGGACAATGAAACGCGTGTCTGTTGGTATGCCTCTGCTCATGGCCTTCGCATTTGAGCGAGCTTGCGATACCGCCATACCGAGGCCAGTCGTGAAGTCCCGAGCGCGCATTGGAGTCCTCTACCCCTGGCCTCTTTGGCACGATCGTCGGACAAGTACGCGACGACGTATTCGCACCAATAATTGTTACCGTTTCAAGCCACTCTCTCGTGGTGATCTTCTAATAACCTGCGGATGAGTCAGCCCACTATCGTACTGTCCGTTTCGCTCGTATTCGGGTTAATTGGAACGGCAATAATGGCAAAAAGCTACTCGCAAAAGACGCGAATATTTCGTGCTCTCGGATGCCTCGCGTTTATTGCGGTGCTTGGTGTCGCATGGGATAAGATTGAGGCAAGTGGCTTACGAGTCAACTTTACGCCGAGCGTACCAGTTGGATTGTACCGACAAACTTCGATCCCGACGACCGAGGTCAGTCGGGGCATGCTGGTCGCGGCGTGCCCGCCACCTAACGCAACTGAGCTCGGACGGCGCCGCGGGTATCTGGCAGTGGGACCCTGTCCTGGGAATGTAGAGCCGCTTCTCAAAACCGTTGTCGCCGTCGACGGGGACATCGTTGCTGTTTCGTCCGCGGTGTTGCCGTGAACAAC
>PLLA01000023.1 GCA_003140835.1 Candidatus Tumulicola scandinaviensis
TAGGCGCAGCCTACTCGATGGGGAGCTTGCGGCGAGAGTCAGAAAACGCCGCAAGCACCCCAACGGCCTGCGGCGAGCGCCTTGATCGCGCGTGTCGGAATCGTTCGGGCCGCATCCGCACGATTTCAATAGTGGAGATGGGGGGACTCGAACCCGGGCCCCTTACATGCGAAGTAAAAAGCCTGCGAAACGCGGCCGAAGTAAAAAACGGAGCTGCAGCCGAACGTTGTGTTTCGTTCGACGACCCTCAAACGCGCCAAAAAACTGCAACCAGAGACGAAGGCGGCGTTACCGATGTCGTGGTTTCGGAGGTCTAATTCCTACCCGTTTCTCGGCCCTTCAAACCGCGAGGGAGCGAGCCCGCCCCAGAGTGCCCCTCGGTGGTGTGAACCTTGGGCCAAAGAACGAGCCCGCTCCATTCTATTTATCCCCGCATTGAGAGAGCGGTCGATTAATGCGGCGTGGCAGTTGAGTATGAAAACCGTGAAAGGGAGCAGATCGATGGTTGACGCGATGAAAAAAGGCGCTCGATGTAGGAGCGAACGCCTTTTGTAATCGCCTACCCGCTCAAGCCGCTTTCCAACCGCTCAGTTGGAGAAATACGAAGGGAACCGGCCCGTTGCTCCGATCCCCTTCGCGCCTGCGCCTCGGGGCCTGAGCCCCGCGGTTGCTCTTTTGGAGTGGTCACATCTTACTACTTCAAGCAGCCGTGGCAATACGCCAGGTCCGTTTTCTAACTTTCCGGACTCATGTCCGGTGATTGAAGTCGGGTGCCTCAGGTGTGCTCAAGAGCCTCGGCGTGTACCGGACGATTTAGGTGCCATAGCCCCGAAGGTGCGGAGCGAGCCCGCGCCCTAAAGGTGCCCCTTGGCGGCAGTACCTTGGGGCTATGGAACGGCCCGGCTCCATTCTATTACGTTCCCGATCACGTCGGTAGTCGATTAAAGCGGCGTTGGCTTTTCGATTGTAGTGCCGATTTACTAAGCTGCAAAAAAGGGCGTAAGGCCAATGGCGGCGACGAACAGTCCGCTAATCACTTCACCATAGCGTTCCAGCGACCTTAACGACGCGCGCTGTAGGACCCGAAGGCCCACGGTGCGCATCATGACGTACGTCGCAATCGTGCTAACCGCAAAATCATGGTTCTTGAATATTAGGGAGTCTTACGGAAAGAGTGGGCTAAAACACTAATTGCGCTGTGACGCGAAGCAATCGCGGCAGTAGACTGGTCTGCCGCCGCTTGGCATGAATGGCACGAGTGTTTCCTTGCCACACTCTGCGCAGGTCGCCGAGTGCATTTCCCGGTCGGATTGGGTCCCGCGGCCGTAACTATACCCACCGCGGCTGCTTTGTCCGCCCTGTCCGGATGCTTTGCGCGCTGGACGGCAGTCGGGGCATCGGCGCGGTCTGTCCCTGTAGCCCTTCTGTGTGAATAACTGCTGTTCGCCAGCGCTAAACGTAAAGGTCGCGTTGCACTCGGCGCAGGTCAGGCTTTGGTCGGTGTACATCATGTTCCCCAAATCATAGTGTTAGGCTCAGCTTGACGCGACTAGCATACTGCGTGCCGGCTGCGGTAACACCTGCGTGACGGGAACCAGTTTGAGCACTCTAACCCCAACAGAAAGAGAATGCAACAATGATAACCGCCTTAACCCCGCGTTGGCTTTTGGGGGACGCGGAGCACCAATCTATTGCAAGTGGGGCTTGCTCCCGGCGGCGCGGCTTCTTGGGCTGGCAGACGAGGTCTTGGAGGGCCCGGCGCGGACTGGCTTGGTCGCGTACTAATTGGATGCAGGAGCTTGCCGCGGCCCTCTCATGGTCGGAGCGAGCGGCGGTGGTGAGTGTTTGCGTTAGCCGGGGGACTAGAGATGATTTAATTTGGCGGGCGCTACCCATCACCCGTGGAATCGAACATCATGACTCAGAGATTCAGCTTTACGGCCATTCTAGCGCTTGCATGTGTCCTTGCACTCGTGCGCCCAAGCACCGCCGATGATGCTTCTGGGACCATTGCCTATCCTGCGGCTCTAAGGAGCGATGCAACCCAGGCATTTTTCGGAACGACGGTTCACGACCCATACCGTTGGATGGAGCAAACGCACTCTGCTGAAGTCAAGCGGTGGGTGAGCGCGCAGATGGTTTTGACTTCGCGAGTACTTTCGAGAATTCCGCAGGCCGATTTTTTCAGATCGACCATCGTGCATATGCGGTCTAAGGTTGACGCGATGCCGGAAGTAGGGAAATATGCGTCTGTATTCCTTGCAAAAGCGGGAACCCTCAACGTGACGCGCAACGGCACGACACAGGTATTGCTCGATCCCGAGAAGCGTTGGAAAGCGCCGATGTCGCTGGCCGACTTTGAGCTGTCCCCCGATGGTTTGGAACTGGCCTACGCTACCGAAATTGCTGGTAACGGTTGGGTACGCTGGCGCGCGTTGAGCACCATCACCGGAGCGGATATACCAGGTGAGGTCGTTGGCACCCGTGACTGGGGAGAATTGTCATGGGCTCAAGACTGCTCTGGATTCTATTACGGAGGATATGGATCGGAAAAACCGCGCGCAAACGGAACCCCGGTTGGTGAAGGGTATCAGACTCGTTTCCACCGCCTGGGGACGCTGCAGTCGCAGGATGTGCTCATTTATGAGCGGCCGGACCGCCCTAACCTTTTTCCCTATGCGTACGAATCGTTGGACGGCCGGTATCTCATTTTGGGTACCTCCGGTGGTGAAGCGTCTGATGCGAACATGCTGCTGATTCGCGATAAGCATACTGAGAGGCGCCTCGTTGCGACAATTCGTCCGCCTGGAGACTCCTCGTACCAGTTCATAAACAATATTGGGACGGAATTCTATTTTCTTTCCAATTACGATGCTTCGGCAGGTAAGGTGGTTAAACTGAATCTTCGCGATCCAGACCACGCCATAAATGTCGTTCCACAGACAAGCGAAATCTTGGGCAGCGTTACGGCAATTGGAGACCGCATGGTCGCGCATTATTTTAGAGATGCGGCATCGGATCTGGTTGTATTTGACTACTCCGGTAAAGCTCTACATCGCATTTCGCTGCCAGGCTTAGGTGGAACAACGGATATGACCGCTACAAAAGGTTCGAGCGGCTACTTCATGTTTTCGAGCCCTACGATGCCCCCAACGACGTACGCGTACAACGTTAGCATGAATGCTAGCACAGTCTACTCACAGCGCCCCGCACCGTTTAATACTAGTGATTACGTTACAGACGAATGTTTTGCGCCGTCAACTGGTGGCGTAAAGGTGCCAGTCTTCGTTGGGCACAGGCGGGGACTAAAGCTTGACGGCCGCACGCCTACGCTTATCTATGGCTACGGGAGTCTTGGCGAGTTTTTGCAGCCGATGTGGCAAGACTTCACCGCAGCGTGGCTGGAGCTGACCCGGTTCCGTGGATACTTTCCTTCTTACGGAGAAAGAATCCACCATGGCAAAGCGTCGTACATACCCCCTGGAGTTCCGGCGTAGGATCTTGGAACTGGCCCGAGCCGGCCGTAGCGTAAGTGACCTCTCCCGCGAGTTCGAAGTCGCGCGCCAATCGATCGTGAATTGGCTGAAGCAAGACGATCTCGATGCCGGAAAGCGAACCGACGGTCTGAAGACCGAAGAGCACAAAGAACTCGTGCACCTCCGCCGCGAGAATAAGCGCTTGAAAATGGAAGCGGAGATACTGTCAAAAGCCGCGGCCTGGTT
>PLLA01000064.1 GCA_003140835.1 Candidatus Tumulicola scandinaviensis
TGATTGATCAGCGCATCCTTAGCTTTGTCTGCATTTCCGTAATGGTCCTTGGATTGAGTTTTGCGAGCGGAAGCCTACCCAAATTCGGTATCAACTGATTACGAACGATTGAAGTATACCTTTCGTGAGTCTTTGGCGAGATGGGTTGCGAGGTCGCGGTCGGAGACATATGCGATAGCCATGAGCTTAGGAGCGACTCGACAGTTATGTTCGCACCTTCAAAGACGGGATGATTTTCGATCTCGCGGAGAACTTCGCGCTCCTTTGCCTGGGCATCGGTCTTCGAAAGCACTCCGAGCCTGATTTCCTTTTGGCGACGCTTTTCGCCGGGTAACTTTGGCACGTCTACGGTCGTATACCAGACCTTACCAATCTTATGGAGATAGCCTTTCATTTGTTAGCCTCCGGTATATGGCCGAAGGCGACGGTCATGCCGAGTAGTTCGCTCTTCTTTACAAGTTCCTCCCTTAGGACATGCTTGGCGATACGAGTCTGACGCTTGCCGAAGTTTGCTGCCGGCAACAAGCCAAGTTTCACTGCAGCATAGACGGCAGTGGTTGAGACTCGGAGAAGCGCCGCAGCTTCCCTGACAGTTAGGATGTCGGGAGCATTCTCCCACGACAGGCTTGGTATTTTTGTATCCACCATTGTTCGAAAAAACCTCAGCGGAACCGGCGCGGCAAAAAAGAAAAGAGTCCCGCGGACACCTTTTTTGCAACATGACTTGGGTTTCACCCGCATTCAAATGCGGGCGAAAGTCAAATACAGCGTTGTACCACAATTATCGCGCTCGCGGATCGCAGCGTCAAGCGCGCGGCCGAGCTGCAACGAAAACGTTGAGCGCGGAACCGTATGTATCCGACATGGCTTCTTCATTTGGTTGAAGCCGGCGCACGGGCACGGCGCGTTTAATCTCTATGGCGCGCAGCGAGGTTGTGCGGCAGGCTTCGATCATCGCTTCCTCTCGCGCCCGAGAACTGGCGCTCGGCAAGGCGGCGTAAGAGCCGGGTGACGGCTCCGGTATCGACCCCGGGCGGAGCGAGAGCGCCTTTTGCGATTCCGTTACACCACTGTTAGATATTGAGCCGTCAAGCAGGCGAAAAATCCCAACAGCATAAGGCTGATTCTGCTTGCGTCAGCGGGAATCGAACCCTACTAGTGGGGTCCCGGCCGTTCCCGACCGCTACCGAAACGTCCCTAAAATGAGGGATTCCGCTCTTCTCCGCTTCCAGCCATTACCGCCCATTCCCGAGCGTTGCTGCGCCGGAGGCGATGTTTTCGCGCAAGGTGCCGAATGCTTCATGAGCCTCAAGCACCTTATCGTTAATCGAGGCCAAAGATTCGCTCAATTCGGTGCGCAGGTCGTCGCTGAATGTTGGGTCGGTTACGAATGGCGTGAAATAAGTTGATCGCTTTGTGAACTCTCGGCTAACGTCCCCTAGTTGATAGAATGGCCGAAGTCGCTGAAGAGCGTTGAGCTCGCCGATGAATCTCCGCTTCGTTAGCGGCTCTCCCTTTTCGTTGAGGAATGCCCACTCGTAGGTCTCTTCTTGCGCCGCCCCTGGCGCTGTGCTCATGACACGCAAAGTAATGGAGTTTCTGTCGTTGTTTACGTCGAGGGCCAAAACATCGCTAAACTCGGATATAATGTCATCGTGCCATTCTTCGGGTGCACGCTCCTCGAATCGTAGAGTGAGCTCGATCGGGCCGGCATCACCGGCCATGGCAGTGCCGGAGGCGAGGTGATAATCGTGGAGATCAAATGCGCCTTGTTTGATCGTCCTATTAACGCGCAAGGCGGCGTACAGGGCGTCGAGTATATTCGTCTTTCCAGAATTGTTGTCTCCGACTAAAACCGTGAAATCCGGTTCAAAATCGACGGTAACGTCCGGCAGATTTCTAAACCCGCGTATGCCCAAACTGGAGATGTTCAAGATGCCCCTGCTAGTGCTCAGACATGAGAGAGCTCGCGCACTTCGATCAACACCGCGCCGGCCTTATCATGACGTTGTACGATTTCAACATCGATTCCGAGCCTAGCAAGGACGTTCAGCAATCTGTCGGTGGAATAGCGAGCGCCGCGGCCATGCTGAATCCTTGAAATGTCGGCCTGATTCAAACCCGTCGCTTCCGCGGCATCCTTTTGCGAAAGTTCCCTGCGTTTAATAACGTCATTGATGACGTTCATTAGTCGCGCCTTACGAAGGCGCTCTTCGGGATTCGGCAGGCCCAGTTGCTCAAAGACGCTTCCGGCTCCGATTTCAATCTCTGTTTCTTTGTTTTTGTTGCTCATAGTGTTCCCGTGCTTGCTTTAGACGCTGGCGAATAAGATCAAGCTCACGCTTTGGAGTCGCGATACCCTTCGTGGACTTCTTTTGAAAGGTACGAAGCACGTAAACCGTGTCGCCTAACGCGACGGTGTAGGCGCCGCGAAACGCGCTGTCCCCGCGCTCGTTTTGGGTTCGAATCTCGATAACATCGTGAAGGTCGCCCTTCATCCGCTCGGCATAGTCCGCTTGCTTACTATGCTGAGCTAGGTCGAGGGCGTAGCCGATATCGTCTTGCACCTCTTCCGGCATCGACTTCAGCTCTTTCTTGGAGGAGCCGACCCACGCGATCGGCTTCTGATGCATCTTTTCCAAAGCGTATGGCAATTCTGCCATAGGAGGCGCTCGGCGGTCAAGGGTCGGGGCTTGCTGATGGCTATCGCTCGATCTGCCTGCCTTGCCGCTTCCTGGCCAGCTCGGCGTCCAAGAAGCTCTCCTCGGCGCGTTCGTGCCGCGCTTGAGCCCGCTCCTGGCCCTGGGCTTGGGCCCGCTCGTCGAAGCGATCGCGGGCCGCCCTTGCGCGCTGCCGGGCTTCGTCGCGTTCCTGCAACCACTCTCCGAACGGTTGGGGGCCCAGCTCGCGATAGACTGTCGTAACGACCTTTCGCATGCATCGCGCGCAAGGCGGCCGGCGTCGAGTTTCTCTTCGATCGAGAGCGCCGAATCGGCGATTTCCCGTTTTCGATCACGATATTCTTCGCGCGCACGTTCTATGCGTTCGGCCTGGATCGCTCGTAGCGGCTCAACGACCCGCAAAAAGATGGCGCCCCCTCCCGGCCGGCTCAGCTGCAGAGCGTCGCGATCTAAGCTGCGAGGCTGTTGCGAACTAGGCTTCCGCGATGCGAGGCGCTCGCAGGTGTAATGGCGCCACGATCGGTGGGGCGGCTGCGGGGCGGCTATGGCTTCATATAGCCGAACTGGGCTCGACGAGCCTGTTGTTATCGTCTTCGGGTTCTACCAAAGGCATATCGTATTCGAGCCCGGAGTGTTCACGAATGTCTTCAAACGTTATGCTCGCGTTTTGAACCGCGCGCCTATGTGAGAAATGTAATGTCGCGGCCGTTGACTCACGACTGATATACAGCGCCCCCTCAAAGTGCGCGAAGTTTACAACCCATGGCACGTCGACCAGGGGGGCTATGGTAAAGTTACCGGCGAGAACAGCTCTTTGCGGTAGATAGTCAGCTGCATCAATCCACAATTCTCGTAGACGATTCTGCTTTGGCGAATGCAGAGGCGTCAGTTTAAGATGGTAGGTCGCTACGCCGTCGAGATTTGGTTCGTCCAAAAGAACAACACTGTAGTCGCGCACTCTTGATGAAACAACAACGATGGTGGGAATTGTTGAAGTAGAATCCCTTAGACTACCATTCACCGCGCGGTTAAAACCCAAGCCAAACGTATACGTTGGGGAAAGCACCGGCACGCCTATGATGTCCGGAGGAGGCGCGACGCGCCCGAACGATTCGTAGTTCCCTTGGATAAAGACGTTTATTCCATGTGGCACTGGCGGAGGCGAGGCGAGCTCCTCATCGCTTATAGGGAAGATGCGAATACTCTGATCTGTTGGATTACAGGTTGCTCGGTAGTGGTTAATCCGAACGGCGGCCCCTTCAGTGCCGCGAACGGCTATGGTGTAATCAATACGCGAAGGGTATTGTACGGATGTTAACGCTGATCTCGTTCGAAGAAAGAGCGCATACGCATCCACCCCATAGCTCATAGTTGCCGCAACGCTCATCTCTAATAGGTACTCAGGTAGGCGTTCGGCTCCTCCCTCACGGCATCGTCAGCAAACACTTGGAAGCGGTGTACGTGCGAAGGGATCATCGCCGGCTACCAGCGCCGCCGATGTGGCTGCGGCTCATCAGCGCTCTAGGATCTTAGCCGCTTAGCTGCGAGGTTGCTGCGAGGCGAAGCTTCCGGTATGCGAGGCGCTCGCAGGTGCAATGGCGCCGCGATCGGCGGCGTGGCTGCGNNTCCTTTTCGATGATCTGTTTGATCTGAGTAGACCCGCGCTGATGCAGAAAATACGATTCGCTGAACGGGGCGCTAATGTCTTGAAAGCGGTCGGGTCGCTGGCCGAAGTTGAAAACATCGCCAATCGAATTCGCGCGAAGGTCAGTCGAGCCGAGAGACGCGGTGCCAAAGTTTTGCTCGATGAACTTCAAGACACTCCCGAACTCATATTGCGTCTTCGAAATAAAGTGCCGCTTTGCGAATGGGGAGATCACGATCATCGGCACTCGCATCCCGAGGCTCGTATAGTCAAGTTGCGGCGGTGGAACGTTGTCATAGAACCCGCCCCAGTCGTCCCACATCACGATGATGGCCGTGCTCTTCCAATACGCACTCTTGCCGACAGCGTTAACGATGGACGTGACCCAGGAGGGTCCTAAGTTGTAACCGCTCGCTGGGTGATCTGAGTCGGCGAGGAGCGGAATAACCCAAGATACTTGTGGTAGCGTGCCTTTTTTAATGTCAGTGAAGATGCTTGTGTTCGGAATACTAACATTTTTCCAATCGGCTCCATAGCGCACACTCCTAATCGCATCGTATGCATCCCACACTTCACCGGAAAAGTCCAGATATGGTGAACTATGGTCGTATGAGGCAACATAAAACTTCCAGGATACCGCGCCCGCATCTAGCACGTCGGCCATTGTATTGTATTGCGTTAAGCATGGGAAAGGCCCCCCGAAGTCGTTCACCCTCCCATTGGCGAAGATGAGACCCGTTACGGTGCCTCTCGGAGCGTCGCACCCCCACGGAAAATTAGATGGAGTGTCTACTAACGATTCACGAGAGTTGAGCCGCGTTGTGCCGGCGATAATCTGTTGATGAGCGACGAAGCTGTCGGTAGTCGCGGTAGAAAACATGTGATCAGCTAGAGCGTAACGAGCAGCCATTTCCCAATACGGTTGTACTTCGCGGCGTACGACGTATGCGTAGGGATAAAAGAGTGCCGGGCCATTTCCGCCAGTTGTCCCGCGATTTATCGCATCAAAGCCGTCCATCTTCTTGTCATCATATTCAACATCGAAGGTCTTGTGGCTGTGCTCAATGTCAGTCCCCCCGAGGCACCCACACGTCTCTAACGTTATTGGCTTCAACTTAACTATGCGGTTTTTCGGATTCGGATCGTTGCAAATCTCCTTGTGTTGCGGCGGTTTGTATGGTTTGCAGGCGCCCGTAGTGCTCGTATCGGCACCAGGAAAGCTCATGAATAAATTATTGAAGCTGCGATTCTCCTGAAACACGACAATGACGTGCTGAATCGCAGAGGGCGGACTCGACGACGGCTGAGTTACCGGCACGTTCCTTGACCCGCTGATCGTGGAACTGCAGTTAACTAATAGAGTCAGGCTGGCCCCCACCGCAAAAGCCTTGAAAATGGATGCATTCATTAGCTGCATGCCTTCCTCACAACACGAGTGCCTATTTCGTCATTGATTCTGCAGAGCCGCTCAGTTTCATTGCGCTGGTTCGCGAGCTGGCTCGAAAGATGACAATGGTCCCTCAATCCAGACTTGGAGCGGTGCTCTCTGGGAGCGCGCGGCTGAACTATGGATGGCAGGCCACTACTCAGCGGTCGTGGATTACCTGGATAAGCTTTATCAACTTGGTTGGGCCTGGGTCCGCGCGGATGACGTCGGCTTTTCTCCGCGCGATGGCGCATCATTCTTTGAGCCGACTCATCGAGCGCAGCTTCCTCAAGATGCTGATCTTCGGGACGTTCCTCCCAGCCTCGCGAGCCGATACCATCAGGCGACAGCTCACAACTTGGATGGCATCTTCCGAGTCGTCTCGGTGCCAAAGCCCATGGCGTGCGCGATCCTATTGGGTGTGGGCCTCTTCTCGCGTCGCGGCGCTGAGGTATGTCCCGATGCTGCGACCTTCATCGACAAGCTCAGTTTTGTAGCTTCTGAGATGCTGCCGCACGCGGAGATCGCTCATGTTCCGGCACAAGTGCAGGATATGCGAAAGCCTTTGAGAGCGGCCGAAAAGCTTCTATCGCAGCCGGTCTATGGTTCACCAACGCGACTGGCTATCGCAGGTGAATTGTTCCGACCTCGGGGGCACCTATGCGATGGAGGATACCGGCTCGATGGCGATCGTCGCGAACGAGAATGGCGGACTTGTTTCTTGCCCCGGCGGCCCGTACCGATGCTCGATCGGTTGCTGCATCATGCGCACATCGCGACGATCAGCGGCGAGAGCTTCAGACTACGCGAGCGCAAGAAGGCGGGAATCAAGCTGGCCGCGGCAAAACCTGCGCCAACTAAAGGCACTCCCAACTAGTGGCAATAGAAAATATGGACCGAACCGTACATAAAGCGCCGTACTGATGTGGAGTTGTGTTGCCGCCCTAACGCTATTTGCGAAGCAGTCGCCATGACCGGCAACTCCGCTGCGCCAGACCTCTGTCCGATGCTTCACGGCGAACGCGTCGTGCTTCATCCGCTGCTCGCCGAGCACGCCGGAGTGCTCTTCCCGATTCTGAGCGACGCTGAGCTCTGGCGCTTCGCGCCCCGACCGCGCTCGAAGTCTCTGGATGAAATGCGCGATGCCTTCGCCCGCCTGGAGTCTAGGCGCAGCAATGACGGTCGTGAGCACTGGCTGAACTGGGCCATCGAAGAGAAGGCAAGCAAAAATGTCATCGGGTTTGTTCAAGCGACGGTGGATGAAGCAATGAGCGAAGCGAGTATCGCGTACATCCTTGCGCGCAATTCTTGGGGCGCAGGTTTGGCGTCAGATTCCGTGGGCGCGATGCTCGTACACCTAAAGACGATCGGCGCGCCGACGTTTTTGGCGACCGTCGATTCGCGCAATCTCCGGTCAATCCGGCTGCTCGAATCCTTCCGATTCCGGGTAAGCGATGCGCAGGACGGACATAATGTCCGCTATGTTCTTGCGGCGTCCGATCTCGTATGATTCTCCTCAGCCGTTACCGATGTTTTTCTACCGGTAATCCGTGTGCTAACGGCGGCGACCGAGAACGAAGCTCGCCGAGATAAGGCGCTCGCGACGTATAAGAAGCGGCGCGAGGACGGCAAACACATAGGATCGCTCGCGCCGTATGGCGTTGAAATAACCAACGGCGAGCCTAAACCCGTTGAGCCGCAAGCGTCCATTGTTCGCCGTGCTTATGAATTGCGCGAGCAGGGCCATGGCTATCGCACGATCGTGCGCGAGCTTCATGCCGCGTCTCCACCCAAAGTGAAACGCGACGGCACAGCTCGCGCACTCGCTTGGAACCCGTCCTCCGTGCGTTACATGATCCGCTGCAAAACGTATCGGGGGGTCGTCGTCGACCCAGATTTGTGGGATCGGGCGAACGCCGTCTCCAACCGCGGATTCGTAATCAAAGAGTCGACACCGTATCCGTGGCCGCTCGGCGGCGCCGTCAAATGCGAATGCGGTCGCCGACTTATCGGCAATCCGTCGAAATCGAATTGGGAGAGCCGCAAGGTCTACGAATATCGCTATTACACTTGTCTAAACCTCATCGCTCATGGAGGGAAGATCTTACGACATCGGGCTGAAAAGCTCGAGGCTCAGGTCCCGTCAATCCTTGCCCGGCTTCAGGCGGCGCCGGCGGCTGAAGAACAGTATGCGCGAGAGGGCAGCAAGGCACGCAGTGAAATTGAAGCGCGTTTGCAATCCGCGGAGCAGTACATCGCCACGCTCGCGCGGCGTAAGACTCACGCCTGGGACAGCGCGGCTGAGGGTGGAATATCAAACGACGATCTTCGCGAACGATTGAAAGCTATCGAGTCGGAGATCGATTCCGTAGCGCGATCGATCCAGCGGGATAAGGGTCACCTCGAAGCGCTGCTAGAGAGCGAGTTCTCAGAGGATCGTCTTCAGGACGTACTGATAGACCTCGCTAAGTTGTGGCCGAGCGCCGCATTGCCGGAGCAACGAGCCACCGCGAAAACGCTTTCCCACATCGTCGACGGCCTGATCGCGACGGTGGACGGAACTCTCGAAACCTTCTTGGGTGGAAGGCAGGACCGCTTGCAGATGTACTTGAATACCCAGAATCTCCCTCCCACACCGGCAGATCGTCTCGCGCCAAACATAGGAGCATTTTCCATTAGAGCCTCCTCCTAATGGTCGCGGGCATCGCAGGCGTTGACGATCCTAGTCTCACAATGCCCATCGATCGCGGGCGCCTCGCGCTTACCTGCGCGCATCAGTGCCCGGAGTTCGCAAAGGCGACGAACCTCTGACGTCACTTCGCTTATCAGGATCGCGCGCGGTGTTTCGGCATTCAAGGCTGTATCGGTGGCTTTCACGAAATTGAAAAAGCCGCTCACATGGGCGGCTTCCCGATTGATTAAAGTGTCTGCTAAGATTAGCCCCGACTGGCTGCGAGAGCTGCCGTCAGAGAAGCAAGACCTGGTAACGCGGAAGAGATGAAGTCGACGCTTGCGCCCGCATTAAAATGCGGGCGGAAGTCACATGCGGTTTTGCGCCTTCAATTATCGCATCGCTCAATTGCCGTGTCAAGTGCGGCCTATGCCTACGCGCCAAACACTCAGCTTCGCAAAATCGGCGACAGCGTTGCGCGACTAGGGCGCCGTGGGAGGGCACTTCGCAGATAAGAGACTAGGTACTACTGTCAACGAGAATCGAACCCGTGAATCGGGGTCCCGGCCGTTCCCGCCGACTGCCGATAAGCCCCTTCGTGTAGGGTTTTCTCGTTTCGAGGTTTGGGTTGTCCCCACTAGTCCCGACGCTTTTTGACAGATCCGTTAGACGCCCGTTAGACGGTCTCCATTTGTCTTTACCGGCAGATCGCTCGGGGTTTACTTCCGTACACTGCCGACCGGCGATGTACGCGGGTCCGAAGGAGGAAACCAACTGGTGAGGGGCCGCCGCGCCCGAGTCGCCACCGCCGACCGTCGTACGTTCGCCCACGTACGCGTTAGTACGGAAGATCAGGCAACGACGGGCGTCTCGCTTGATGCTCAAGAGGCGAGAATCGGGGCGTACTGCACGGCGATCGACTGGAAGGTACCGGAGGTCGTTCGCGACGCCTGCGAGAGTGCCAAGAGTCTCAAACGACCGGGAATCGCCACGACCATCGGACACGTACGGGATGGGTCTATCGAACGTATCGTCGTAGCCAAGCTCGATCGCCTGACGCGCAGCATTCGCGACCTCTCCGACCTCATCGACCTACGCGCGAAACACGACGTCGTCTTGGTGTCGGTCGGTGAAACCCTCGACGCGTCGTCGGCTGCGGGGCGCATGGTCGTAAATATGCTCGGTGTTGTCGGGCAATGGGAGCGCGAAGCCATCGCCGAGCGCACTTCGATGGTCCTTTCCCACAAACGTCGCTCTGGTCTTGCCTACGCGACGGTACCGTTTCGCTACCGCCGCGAGGGCGACGTTCTTATCCCCGACGCGTTTGAGCAAAAAGCCCTTCGCAAAGCAATACGCATGGATCGTACCGGCGCTTCGGTTCGCGAAATCGCTCATTTTCTCGCCGACCGCGGAGCCAAAGCCACACCACGAGAAAGCTTGGCATGCGAGCGCGGTCCGTGCCATGTTACAAAGTCGCATGACATCCGAACTCGCCGCTTAGTGCGTCAAACTCTTACTTGAAGACCACCTGCCGAAAGCCAGCAGAAGGCAAAATCCCGTGAATCCCATCCTCGATGAAGGCGCGGTAGCTGCGCATGCCACTTCGGCCCCTCTTTGCAACCTGAGTACGGTGACGGGGCGCCAATCCTCTGGAACGCGTTGACTCACGGTAACTGGGCAATTTCACACTATCTCGACCAGATGGCCCGATTTTCACATTATCTCAGTCGAAGCCAAATCGCACGGGAGCGTGCCTCAGCGGTCCGGCCCCAAGCCCTCGATGCACCGGGCATTGAACCCACTCGTCTAGCTGCGAATCGGGGTCACCGACGGATCCCGAGTCCGGATACCCTCTGCACCCGCAATCCCATTTTGCCACGTTGTGCGAGAGGCCGTGCCCGGACGTTACTCCGGTTGGCTCGCCAATAATATTGACGATTTCTTGCCTAGTGACCACCTTCATCACAGGACCGGGAGCGTCAGCTCTAACTCGGCTACCGTCCCAAGGTTCCACGGTTGCGTGGCACTCGCCAACGCCGTCAGGCGGAATGCTGAAGGAAACGCGTTGACTGTCGTCGGTGTAGATTTCTAGGTGGATGCCGCTGGCGGGTGGTCTGAGGTCATCTCCAACGAACAGGCTTTTCAACTCGAGAGCATCGATTTCTCGAGGAGAAAAGTCGGACCCGTTGACGAGGGTGACGTGAAGAACGATTTTCGCCATCAAAGCCTCTTTCGAAGTCCGCTCAGCCCGGAAGGCCGTCGAGGTGGTCTTGACATAAATTTACATGGTAGTAGCCGTTAACGCTGCCATTCTCAAAAAAGTATCCGCATTCGCCCCGCAAATCGCTCGCTGGAAGTAAGGAGTCTTATAGGGCTTGCGCACCAAGGGGGCGGGATCTCTCTTGGCCGCAATCCCGCGTCGTTGATCTCCTGCTCGGTGTAGCGCTTTTGAGGATCTCGGTTTCATTTATGATATTTTACCATCTCCCTGAGCACTGTGCTCGTTCTCGATCACGGTTATCCCGTGCGCTTAAGCTCTGGTGGTAAGAGTTTGTCGATTTCTTCGTCGCTGAATGTCATGTCTTCTTGCGTTTTGAGCGCCGCCTGAGCTTTCCGATACGCTTGATAGGTTGTACTGGGCGAGCCTTCGTAGATCGAATGAAGTTCATCTGACAGTTTATCGCGTTCTACTTGGATTGCCTCAAGTGGTTGCTGCCCCATCGCAAGGTCGACCATGAGAGAAAGATAGCGTTCTCGTATCATCCAGATGTCATTCGCGGCCTGCTTGTGCTTTTGCGCAAGAGCACCAAGGTCGTAGTCTTTCGTATAAGCGTTTAAGGCGAGCAGTGTTCCTGACACTATAGCTCCAACTATCGCGACAGGTGTGACCGACGTAAAAATGGCCACAATGAAGCCCGACGCCGTAAGAGCGGATAAGGCGATCTGCGTGATTTTAATAACTGCCTGGCGCTGGATCAGAATGTCGGCGCATTTCTCGTGAGTTTTGTGAGAATAGACTACGCGGCCGTAGCACTCCCGAAGTTGACCTTCGAGAATGCGCCGTGACTCCAGCGTATCGCTAGTCTGGGAATGCTGTTCCAAAGATATCTCTCCATTTGTCCTTTGCGGACCACTCCTTACTCGGCTTGGCTTGTTCGTATTGGATGGCTTCGAGTGAAATATTGTGGCACCGAGTTGCCTTGTACTGAAAATTGCCCTTCGTAGCCACATAGTCGGCGCTTCCGGGTGCACGCCAGTATGTTTGCTTATCATTCTGATCTGCCATGTATCGGAAGAAGTCGCGGCACATGTAGTCATAGAAGTAGTAGGACTTGTCTCGGTATTGCCACCCCTCTATAAACTGATAGGCGAGCGTGTCAATGAGCATTCCGCTTATCGGAACGTCCCATTTTGCCTTCCAAGACCGCATCATTCTACATAAGAGCACAAGGTTATAGTTGCTGTCCTTGTTGCGCTGGCTGAAGGCGGCCATTTCGGCCTTAGGGTTTGTGCTTTTCCAGCTTCCCCCCGAGTTAGCGTTTGGATAGTTATAGCCGCCAGTATTGTTGACGAAGGCTGGCAAGATTTCAAAGGTCAGACCATCAGTAAAGCTGGTAACGACGACCTGCCCGTCACCGCCAACCGAACTGGTGCTGTAAGTTTTCGCAATGGCGTTCTTTAGAGCCTGAAGCAATGCTGATTGCCCATTGCCAGCATGTTGATCGTATTGCTTGTAGATACTACTCGGCAATTCAAAAGACATATCTAGGTCGCTAAATCCACTGATAGCAGTATTGCGACCGTAGGAGCCAATATATAAACTATGTGATGATTCAGAATCGGTATTCCAAAATTCGGTGTTTAGGCGTTTCGTTAGTAGCCTGTACCTAGCCGAAATTGTACCGCCGTCCTTAACAGCGATATTTTTGCAAAAACCGTCGAACCACTCACCCAAACCCACGTTAGTCTCGCTCCGAATTGTTTAGTGACGAGCGAAGGATGCAGCCTGCCCACACTCTTATTAGATTCTACACCATATGAAAAGGTCTTGACTTCCTTAAATTAAGCGCCAATTTTTTAAGGTGGGCCCGCATCTTCGGAGTCAGCGAAGCTCCTAGGGCCAGATCCGTCCACTGCTTGAAGTCCGGCCATACGGTGGCAGCCGCCTCAGCAGGCTCACCAGCTCGTTGTGGGCCACGAAGTCGCGCGATCCGCAGAATCCTAGGTCCGAAGCGTGGCCCCTTTGGACGGTCCCCCTTGAGGATGCCTTGCTCCTCCAGGTCTTGATGGCGTTCTTGACGTTTTCCCGATGGGACCCGTACAGACTTTTACGCAGACGGCTTCGAAGGCTAGGCCCAATCATCGGCTCCAATGCACATTAGGATGTTCGTTGGAGAGCTACCGAAAAGACACAGGTCTGAAGCCGTGGCTACGATGCCTTCGCCGAAGGCCCATGCTGGATCGTGGCATTCCGCGTGCTGGAGCTGGTCGCCGGCGACTTCGTATCCCTGGACACGCCGAAGCAAGGAAGGGATCACGCTCCACGGTCTCAGCGGCCGCCCCATTTTGTCGCTTGACAACGGCCCGCTGTTAGGCAGAAAGCAGTTGTTCACGGCAACACCGCGGGACGAAACAGCAACGACGTCGCCCTCGACGGCGACAACGGTTTTGAGAAGCGGCTCTACATTCTCAGGACAGGGCCCCACTGCCACGTACCCGCGGCGCCGTCCGAGCTCAGCTGCATCCGGCGGTGGACACGCTGCGACCAACATGCCCCGACTGACCCCGGTCGTCGGGATCGAGGTCAATCGGTACAAGCCCATTGGCACGCTCGGAGTAAAGTTGACTCGTAGGCCACTTGCCGCAATCGTATCCCATCCGAAGGCAACCACCGCAAAAAACGCGAGGCCCCCGAGAGCGCGAGAAATTCGCGTCCTTTGCGACAGATCTCTGACCATTATTGCCGTTCCGAATAACCCAAATGCGAGTGAAACGGACAGCACGATCGCGGGCTGACTCATCCGCAGGTTACTAAAAAAGCACCACGAGAGATCGGCTTGAAACCGTAACAACAATTGGTGCCCGCAAAGGCGTTACCACTTTACGGGAAGTTTGATGCTTTTGCCGACGCACGGCCAGAGGACCTACGCGGGCCGAGGAGCGTGGCACTCCGGGAGCAATGACGCGCTGCCCCACATTGTAATCCTGTTGAACTCCCGCGGCATCGAGCACGCGGTTGACGTAAGCCACACCCGCATCGAGCTGTCCGGTGTTGTACATGCCAATCGCATGGCGGAGCGCTATCTGACCACTGCCGTACCGCCTTTCCGCAATCGCGTAGTCGCCGGCGAGAATCTTCGCTCCAACGCTCAGGTTCGTACACGCGTCGAAGATGGCGTGGACGTCTACGCCAAAACGAGCAAAATTAACGTTATCGATCTGCGCCATTCCGAGATCAAGCGAGTGCCGCTCGTCCAATAGGTGACGAGCCAGCGCTTCGGCACTCGCGCGGCTGCTGGGGTGATACGAGCGTCTCGCGGTGTTGTCGCCGATCGCCAAAGGATCGCCACCGCTTTCTACCCGCACGACAGCCGCCATCGTGGAAGGCGCGATCTCTGGCGCACAACGCCCGATGAGCGCCGCGAGCGCTATTGCATGGGGGATCATGGCGCACTGGTGGTATACGGCTCGGTCAAGACGATGTCGCGATCAACTAGCACATCGAACTCATAGCCTGGCGGCACTTGGAGCGTCGGCGGTACCTCCAGCTGACGCTGGGTAAGCTGGATGCTTGTGTTGCCGATCTGCTGTCCGACGGCGCCGGCGATCGTTTGACCAATACCCGGAGCGGCGTCGATGCTCGCCGGCTGCTGCGGTTGGCTGAGCTGCGCGCCCGCACCGATAATGCTCAGTAGGAGCGCCGATGTGAAGAGTTTGTTGAGATGCTCATCGACGTCCGCACCAAAGCCGGCGTATCCGGCCGGATCGACGCCTGCCATGCCCCGCAGGTCGAGACTTGACCCGTCAGGATACAGCAAGCGCGACCACGCGACGAGCACACGGCGCTGCCCCTGAATAACACGACTATCGTAGCTGCCGACGAGCTTTGTCCCACGCGGAACCAGGAGAAAGCGCCCCGTGACGCTGTCGAAGACGTCGTCGCGTACTTGTCCGACGATCGTGCCCGGGAGGCTTGCGTTGATGCCGGTGAGGAGAATCGCCGGAATCATGCTGCCGGCGTGCAACTCGTACGGCGATGGGTCATCTTCGCGGGCTGAGAACATTCGTTGGTGTGAAGTGCTAGCCGCAAACGACAGAAAGCTTTCGGGCTGATCCGGCGCTGGCGATTGACCAGCCTGATTTGCGGTTCCCGGTAGTCCCGGCACCGAAGGTTGGCCGCTTGGACCGCCTTGTGCAGCACCCGTAGCGATGCCGCTCTCGTTGAGCCGAACGATCGGCGGCGCCGAGGTGGCCGCGTCCAGGAGCGCGTGCCGCCGGTCTTGTCGTTCGCGCTCCGCTTGCTGCGCCTGCATTTGCAACGGCGAAACCTGTGCGATTGCCGGCACACGCGCGGAGTTGTCGGTCGTCTTGAGCAGCGGCGGAACGCGCTCGGGGATTGGCAAGGTCGGAAGCCGCAACGGCGACGGCTGCGCGTCGGGAATGACATTCCACCATGGCGTTTGCTCCGACGCTTTCGTGAGCGTGGTGCCTTTTGCGCTCGATTGAGGGCGATGCCCCGCTGTGGAGATGCCATAGACGATCAGGCCAACGACCACGGCGAGGAGCAGCGCCGCAAAAAATCCCGCCTTTGCGCTGATCTTGATGACGCCGAGAACGGGCCCCCGCCACGCTTTCTCGACCAGCTCGACGGGCGATGGTGGTGGATTGCGGTCCATGAATCAGCTCCCGCGGGTAACGAGTGCGCGGCGTTGGTGCTTGTCGCTGCCCTCGACGAGCGCGATACCTTCGGGCACGCCGTCGACGACGTAGTACTGGCCCGTGAACCGGTAGTTAACGAGCGTGTTCTTGCCGTCGCTTCCGATCGCAAACAGTACCGGAACGTTAGTCATTCCCGGCGGCATTTGCAGATAGGTATGAGAGCCGTCGTTGAAGGCGCGCACGGGCTGTAGGCTGCGATCACCGCTCATCCGGTAGTTGAAGTCGAGCTTGTCGATCGCTGCGACCGGCAACGACATATCCGGATGCACAGCGTGACCACCGATTAGTGTCGAAAAAGCCGACTGCGGATCTTGCGGATAGAGAAAGCCGATGCGCGGCATTGGGTTGCTATAGCTCGATACGAGCGCCAGATAGTACGTGCGCCGGCTGGTCGTGACGATGAGATTGGTATGGAGCCCGGCCTCAGTCGGCTTGACGAGCACGTGCGGCGTGGCGCTTTCCGTAGCACCGCTCGACGCCGGTGCGATGAGCCAGCGGACAGAGTCTCCGACGGCGACGTTGACGATCGACTCACCTGGCTCGAGTACCAGATCGCAGACAAATAGTGGTTTGCAGCGCAGCGTTGGTGGCGTACGCTCCCCAAAAGGATAGCGTAGGACGCCATCGGGCGCGGTCACCGCGCCTGCAGCGGCAACCGCCGGCCAAAGGGCAGCAAGAAAAATGACGAACATCTGTCGCAGCATGAATTCTCTCCTAGGAAGAAAGTGGGTGAAGCGCTAGAGGCGTTGGGTCCAGCTGATGCCGGTGACGTAGAGCCCAAGAGGGTTGTCGAGAATGTCGCGTTCGCTACTGGGCGGGTCGAAGGCGACGGTCACGCTGGCGAGCCAATGGGTCGTCGCAAGGTCGCGCCCTTGTAGATCCCGGGCGTCCTCGCTCCACTGCAGCTGGTAGGTTTGTTGGCTGATCGGCAGCACTGCATCGACGCTCGCTGCAACCGTGCGCGGCTGTCCGAACGGCGAGTGTTCGCGGTAGTACTCGTTGAGAAAGGTCGTCGCGGTCGCAGCGGTCAGCGCGTAGGCATGCGTGAGGGCATTCTTCTGGGCAAGCGGATCGGAACTGATCGAGCGGACGTCGACGATCCAGGCAGCGAGTTGCGCCTTCACCACGCGTACGTCCGCCGGACCGGCGCGATCAGCGCGGGCGACCGCGACGGCCTGCCCCAACTTATCGACTTCAACGACGTAAGGCACGACTTTGCTCTGCGCCGCCTGCCAGGCGACGCCGATCGCGAGCACGAGCGCTACGGCGAGCGCACCCATGGCCGCCCAGCGCCAGGAGCGCGCTCGAGCAATGTAGTCGCCGTAGCGCTCGTTCCACTCGCGCCGGGCTGAGATATACGGATTCTCAGCCCCAGCCGTCTCCACAGAGATCGCAGGTTCCATTGTCTTCATGGTTCACCGATCATTCAGGATGCTTAAAGCGAATGTGGATGCTGCCGTCGGCCGAATCGTCCGGTATCGGCGGCTGCCGGAACCCTTGCATGGGATTGATGCCCGCGGACGCTGGAGGAGCAGTCTGCACGTCGGCCCGCTCGGCTTGCCGTGCCAAACGATCGTTCTCGGCGGCGACCTCGGCATCGCTTGCGCGGGTCGCAGCGACCACTTCAGCGGTAACGTCGGCATCAGTCGAATCGCCGGGTTGGTGCGTTCCTGACGGCGCCGATTCGGTCTCGATCGTCTCTTCTGACGCGCCGTCAGCCATCGGCTCAGCTGGTGACTCGTCTGATTCGAAGTCGTATTCGGGCGACGTCGTCGCAAATGAATCGATGCCAGATGAGTACCCGGATCCATACTCACTCGCGACATCCGACGCGCCGCGGCCATCGCGAACAGATGACGTTGTCCTTAACGCGTATGCGTCGCGCGAGTTGCCGAGATCGCTGGAGGCTGGAGCCGTATCGGCGTTGCTGCTGGACCTCGGTATCGCGGCGGCGGCAACGGCGCCGACGCCGCTGCCGACAACGACGCCTCCCACGGCAACTGTACCGGCGGTATTCAGGAAACTGCCAAGGGTCATCCGCGGCGCGCCGTTCATGAGCGATCCGGCCAGACTCGGAACCTGCCAAGCGAGAAAGCCAAAGATCAGCGCCGCGCCCACGACCTCGACGTAGGTCTCCGGCGGCGCAATGCCGTTCCCAAACAGCGCGGCCCACTGCTGCCCGAGGCCATATCCCAGCCCAACGATCAGCTCGAGCATGAAGAGCTTGATGCCGACGCTGACCGCGTAGCCCACGTACTTCTCTCCGAAGACCAGCGTCCAGCGGCTGCCGGTGAACCCGAGCATGAAGACGCCGGCCCCGATGACGATGTACGACTCGATCAATGTGATGAGCAGCTGCCCGGCGATGATCGCAAAAGCGATGACGACGCCCAGCGAGCAGATCAAGGCGGCGAGCACCGCCTCGATCGCCGGGAGGAGGTTGCCGAAGTTGATGCCGCCCGGATTACTCGAAACGCTCTGCAACATCGCGTTGGCGATATCCGTGCCGCAGTTGAAGATTGAGCTCGGATCGCTTGGCGCGAGCTGCGGCATTCCTCCGATCGCACTGCCGACCTGGCTGAAGCTCGAGAGAATGTCTGAAATCCACACTGGGCCATACTGCGGCTGCAACAGGATGTAGAAAAACCCGACGCTGAGGATCTTGAGGAGCAGCGCCGCAACGAAATCGGGCAAGCTATCCTTTTGCAACACGTAGGTAATCGCCGACCACGCGATCTCGATGGCCACCAGCGCAAAGAACAGCCCTTGGGCGTATCCCAGCGCCGTCGTTGCCCAGGGTCCGGTCGTGGTGCTGAACTGATGCGCGAGGCCGGTCAGAATGCCGCCGTGGCCGGCCGTGGGCGAGCAGACGGCGGTCTGCGCTTGTGCACCAACCGGCGTCAGCGCAACAAAAAAGAGCAGCGATGCTGCCCTGATGATCCTTCGCATTGAGTCCTACTCGCTGGACTTATAGCTCTGTTGGCTATCCAACCACGCGCGCAATATCGCAAACTTCGTCAGATCGTTCTGCTGCTGCGTAGACAAATAATCAAACTCGCCCTGGAGCTGGGCCATCTGCAGCTGGCGCAGCTTCTCCAGCTGCTGCACTTCCTGCACGCCGATCATGTTGCTCACTTGCAGCGCCTGCATATTGCCGAGGCTGCCGTTGCTCAGCTCCTGGAGTTGGCCAAAGAGCTGGTCTTCGCTCTGGAACTGTGTACTCTGCAAACCGGCCACCTGCAGGGCTCCCTGAATGCCGCCGAGCGCATTGTTGGCCCATTGCGTGTAGGCCTTGGTATAGTTGGTCGGCACCTCGTAGCCGGGGTACATGGTCGTGAACTCGTGGCTCAGGTCAGCGTCGGCATAGCTGATGCTCTGGCCAACCTTGGCAACCTGCTTGAGCTGCGCGAGGTCACTTTGGATCTGTCCCCAGATGCCGTTGGGGATGTTGCGCAGGTTCTGGACCTCGTAGGCCAGTTGCTTTAGCTGGTTGGTGATTTGCGTTGCTTGATTGATCGTGGTCTGAAGGGTGTTCAGCTCGGTCATCGTGTTCTTGGCGTAGTTGGCGGCGTCGAAAACCGGTATGACTTGTGCTGACGTAGGTTGTGCTAGGGAAAGCGCCACGGCCAATGCCGCAGCCGAAAGAGAGATTCTCTTCATAGTCGACTCCTTGGAGGGTGAGTTGTTATGCGACGGTTGAAAGGGATGAGAGCTCAGCCCACTGCGCGGCCGCGTCGCGCAGGCCGCGCCGGTAGAGCCACTCCGCCGGCCAGGTTGCTGGGAAACGTGCGATCAGGCTGCGCACGGCCGCAAGGTCCTCGCGGCCAGCAACGCCGAGAAAGCTCAGTGCCACGGGCCCGAGCCCGAGCTCGAACAGCCGCTTGCCAAACGGACTGCTGTAGTAGTAGTGCCGCTTAGGAGCAGCGTGAGCGATCAGCTCAATCTGCCGCGAGCTCAAGCCCAAGGCTTTGTAGGCGCCGGTGGCGTGCTCGGTCTGCGCCTCGGTATTCGGTAAGAAGATCTTCGTCAAGCACGACTCGATGATGACGTCGCGAATGGGCGAATCGGTGATGTCGCTGATGCTCTGCGTCTCGAGGATTGCAGCGCCGTTGCTCTTGCGCAGGGTCTTGAGCCACTCGCGGATCTTCTCGCGAAAAAGCGGATGCGAGAGCGCCAGCCACGCCTCGCCCAGCGCAACCAGCGCCGGATACCCGCGCGCCAACCGCCGCTGCACCCGGTGAAACAGGTACAACAGCACCGGTACGAGGTTCTTCTCGCCCAGCGTCGCGATGTTCTCGAGCTCAAAGACCTGAAAGACATTGTCGTCCAGGTCGTCGCGCTCGGCGTCGAGCAGACGTCCGAGTGGGCCGGCAAGTGTGTAGGGCGTAAGCGCGTCGCGCAAGAGCTGATCTTGCACCGTGCTGACGAGATCAGTGAGGGTGCGGCTCGGCGTGCTGGCCAGCAGTTCAAGGGCGCGATGGAGCGTGCGCCGGTGCATCGGTGTTACGGTAACGCCCTGCAGCGTGACGAGCGTCTCGAGCCACTCCTGTGCCCACAGTCGCTCGGCTGGTGCATCGATGTCGGCCAGCGGCGTAAATGCTGGGCCGGTATCAGCACCAATCTCGTAGTACGAGCCGCCGCTTGCAGCACACAGCACGTAGAGCGAGTACCCCTTGTCGAACGCGAACACGTGCGCATCAGGATAGCGGAACTGCTGCGCGAGTAAAAACGCGAGCAGCGTCGACTTGCCGCTTCCCGTCGGTCCAACGATCAGCGTGTGACCGACGTCGCCAACGTGCAAGTTCAATCGAAAGGGCGTTGCGCCGGTGGTCGCCGCGTAGGCCAGCGGCGGACTCTGCGGCGGATAGAAGGGACACGGTTGCTGCGCCAGCCCTGGCCAGATGCTCGTCACCGGTAGCAGGTCGGCCAGGTTGAGCGTGTGGAGCAGCGGCCGGCGAACGTTGGGGTAGCCGTGGCCCGGCAGCGTTCCCAAAAACGCTTCGACCCCGTTGACTTCTTCGATGCGCGCGCCGAAGCCGGCATGGTGGATGGCTTTCAAGACGTCGCGGGCGGCCACGTCGACCAGCTCGGGATTCTCGTCCATCAATACGATGACGCTGGTATAGTAACCAAACTTCACCACACCGCTCGACGCGTCGGAAAGCGCGTTGACAGCATCGGTTGCCATGGCGTCGGCATCAGCATCCACGTGGGTGGCGGCGCTCCCGGTCTGTTCGCGCAGCAGATTGCGCAGGCTCTTGCGCTTTTGCCACCAGCGCGCACGATATCGGTTGATCTGCTGCTGCGCCGCCGGCGTGTCGAGCAGAATGAACCGGGTCGACCACCGATAGCACAGCGGCAAACGGTTCAGAAAATCGAGGATTCCCGGAGAGCTTTCAGGCGGAAACCCGGTGATCGCGATTGGCCGAATGTGGCGAGTGCCGATGCGCGGACGCAAACCCCCGAAGAAGTCCTGCGCCCCGAGCACCGCATCGAGGTACATCGGTACCGGCGGCAAGTTCACCGGATGGTCATTGCCGGTCAGGCATACCATGAGGTGTCGCAAGAGTTCGTCCTGGACGTGCACTCGGCCGAATACGTCCTCGATGCGGTGGCCGCGCAAGCGCACGAGCCGTAGTACCGCTGACAGGTTATCCTCGATTTCCACAAGGGCTAAACGGAAGGTCTCGAGCGCTCGGGACGCCGTCTGCGAGAGCGGCCGATCGCCCTCGACAAAGAACCCCGCGAAGGCATGGTGGGCGTCAATCGGCGGCAAGTACGTGACGCTCAGCACGTAGCGGCTCTCGTAGTGGGCGCCTTCGGCTTCGTAGGCATTCCGCCGCTCGCGATCGATTAGGAGGGTGGTGCGATCGGGAAAGGCACCCACGTCAGGATAGCCCCGTGCCTCGGAGCGCAGTGCGTCGACGTGCAGCATCCAGCCACTGCCGCGTCGCGCGAATGCGGCGTTGATCCGGGCCGAGAGCGCCGACAGCTCTGGAACACTTGCCGANNGCCGTCGATCGAAACTCGCGCAGTGCTAGCATGGCATTCCCTCCCGCACCGGCGCCAATCGCGCTGACACACTTGATTGTGCCGCGTAGTACGCACGATACCGCGTGTGGCGCAGATAAACGCGGCTGAACTGCGGGTCAGCTTTCGCAGCTTTTTGCAAAACCGCGAGGCTGAGACTCCAAAAGACCACGCCGGCGATCGTGAACACGATCCGTCCAAGGCTCATGACGAGCACCGCAGCGATGATGCCCGAGACCAACGCGAGCTCGCGCTCGGCGCCCATCAGCAGTATCGGTCGAATCAGGGAAAGGTGAATCGGAATCGTGCGACGGTCATTCATATGACGGCTCCGGTGAGGCCCAACGCCGACAAGAAGTTGGTGCCCAGCACGAGGAACGCGATCGCCACCACGAGCAGGAGCGCCCGCCGGACGAGATGCCCGAGCTCCTCGCCGAACACCAGTGCCGCGCCCGCGGCGAACAACGCAAGCACCGAGACGGCGGTAGCGACCGGACCCGTCAAATCGTTTTGTAAGGTTTGCAACGGTGTATCCCACGGCAGGCCGCCGCCCGTGCTCGCGAGCGCTGGCTGAACAGCGGCCATCACGAGCAGTGGAAAGTACCACGCCGCTTTGGCCGCGGCGCGAATGCGAAGAACCACGGACTTCTCCTTTGTCGTAGTTAGATGCTCACACCGCCGCCAAACGGCGGTGCAAAAGTGGGGCGCCTTCGAGCGTCGAGTCGATGTAGTCGAGGTCATATCCCGAAGGTGTAGTGCCCCTGACACGAGCCACCTCGGTGATCTTTCTGCCGGTTGGCGTGCGCACGATGACAACGATGAGATCCACCGCTTCGGCGATCAGGGCAGGTTGCGGCGGCACGTTTGCCTCTTGAACCAGTTGCTCGAGTCGAATGAGGCCGCTGCGCGCATCGTTGGCGTGAACCGTCGCCATGCCGCCGGGATGCCCGGTATTCCAGGCTTTGAGCATCGCGAGCGCCTCGGCGCCACGGACCTCGCCGACGATAATCCGGTCGGGCCGCAATCGGAGCGACGTGCGCACGAGTCGCGTCATATCCACGGTCTCAGTCGTACGCAGGGCGATGGAATTTGGTACCGTGCAGCGTAACTCGCGAGTCTCCTCGATCGTCAGCACGCGCTGGGTGGATCCTACGAACGCGCTGAGCTCGTGGAGTAACGCATTTGCTAGCGTCGTCTTCCCGCTTTGCGTCCCCCCGACGACCAGGATATTCTGACGCGCCCGAATGGCGTGCCGGAGGACGGCGGCGTGGCCACGTGTGGGAAAACGGTCGATGCTCGCGATCTCCGCCGGTGGAGAGCCGTCAACGATGCCAGCGTTGACGTAGTCATCGAGACAGTACACCCTGGCCGCGGCCTTGCGAATGCAGAACGATGGGTCAACGACTACAGGCGGCAGCAATCCGCAGAAACGGGAATCGCCAATGGGCAGTTCACCTTCGAGAATGGGCCGCTCGGGCGTAATGATGCGCCCAAGCGTTGCGGCGACCGTGCCGAGCAAGTTCTCGACTTGCGGCGCGGAAATCCGACTACCGGTATCGCGCATGCCCACACCGAGTTCGTCGATCCACAAGTGGCCATCTGGATTGAGCATAACTTCAATCACTCGCGGATCGGCGAGCGCTTCGAGCACCGCCGGACCCAGTTCACGCCGCAGCTTTTCCTGCAGACGCACGTGCGCCTGATCGTGCAACGACAGTTGTTCAGCCATGGTGAGTCTCGGGCGGCCGAAACGACGCCCGCGCTGCAAACGTTGGGTCGCGGAAGTACAACGGCTGCACGGCGTAAATCGGCGCTTGTCCTGAAACGAAGACCAGCAGGTTTCCTGGCGCGATGATCTCGCCCAAATCGTTCTTGTGCGGCCCGGGAAGCCGCATGACCTCATCCGCCGTCAGGAGCGGTCGTTGCGTATCTTGCTCGGTCGCCATCGTGTGAGGAAGCAACACGCTCATGCGGCTTCCCGAGTAGTTGCGAACGGTGTGTCGGACCGTCATCGTGCCGCACATCTTCGAAAGCAGTTCTGCCGTCGCGAGATCATTGGGCGCTGAGGCGATACGGATGGCACAGTTAGCAACCAGCGATTTGCTCTTGGCGCCCCACGCGGTGTCGAGCTGGCTCAAGTCTTGGGCAATCAGGTAGAGCTTCAACCCGTATCCGCGACCGAGCGCGAGAGCCGTAGCAACAATATCAAGCGCGCCGAGTTCGGCGACTTCCTCTAACATGATGAGAACCTGAGGCTCGCTGCTCCCCTCGTGCGTTTGCATCAGCGCGAGGAGAATCTGGGTCAGCACCAGCCGCGTAA
>PLLA01000005.1 GCA_003140835.1 Candidatus Tumulicola scandinaviensis
GAGAGGGCTATGCAGTTTTTCTCGACGGACGCGCCGTCGGGGAAATCCGCAGCGGATCGCCGGCGCCGTCGGTCGGCAACCAGAACGTCGCCACCGCCTTGGTGGAACGCGACGCCGCAACCATCGGCACCGCGCTCGAGGTCGAGATTCGCGGAACGCGGCACCCGGCCAAGGTCGTGCCGCTACCGTTCTACAAACGCCAACGCTAAACGCACAAACGGAGATAGTCAACAGTGGCGCAGCCGGAAAATCTGCTGTACAGCAAGGAACACGANNCGGGATCACCGACTACGCGCAGAATTCCCTTGGCGACATCGTATACGTCGAGTTGCCGAAAGTCGGGATGAAGCTGCAGCAGTTCGGCAATGCCGGCGTCATCGAGTCGGTGAAGGCCGTTTCCGACCTGTACGCGCCGATTTCGGGTGAGGTGCTCGAAGTCAACGTGGCCCTCGACGCCGATCCGGCCGAAGTCAACAAGGCTCCGTATGCCGGCGGGTGGCTGTTCAAAGTGCGCGTTTCCGACGCGGGCGAAACCTCGAGCCTTCTCAACGCCGCCGATTACGAGAAGTTCGCGGCGCTGTAGAGAGACGGCCGTGTACACCCCTCACACGCAGCGCGACGTCGCGCAGATGCTCGATGCCGTCGGAGTGAGCTCGCTCGAAGATCTGCTTCGCATTCCCGACGAACTGGCGTTGAAAGAACCCATCGACGTCGTTCCCGCATTGCCCGAATATTTGATTGCGCGGCGTTTCGACGCGCTCGCCAAGAAGAATACGGGTGCGAACTTTCGTTCGTTCCTCGGAGCCGGCGCGTATCGCCATTACGTGCCGCCGGCGATCGGGGCCTTGGCCATGCGCGGTGAGTTCCTGACCGCCTACACGCCGTATCAGGCGGAAGTTTCGCAGGGCTACCTGCAGGCGATTTACGAGTGGCAAACCTACATTTGCCTGCTGACCGGCATGGATATTGCCAACGCGTCGGTGTACGACGGTGCGACGGCGCTAGCCGAAGGCGCGATCATGGCGCTCAATGCGACCGGGCGGCGAAAGCTTCTAGTGTCGCGCGCGGTCCATCCGAACTATCGTGCGGTCTTGAAAACCTATTGCGATGGCCTCGACGTCGAGATCGACGAGATCGCCTATACCGCGGAAGGCGTCACCGACGCCGAGGCGGTGCGCAAAGGAGTCGCCGGTAAAGACTACGCGGCAGTGGTGCTGCAGTCGCCGAACTTTTTTGGAAACGTCGACGTGCTCCCCAGCCAAGCGCTCGACGCGGTGAATGACAGCGACACCATCGCCGTCGCGGTCGTAGCCGAGGCGCTCGCACTGGCCGCCTTGGCGACGCCGGCTTCGTGGGGCGCGCAGATCGTCGTCGGCGAAGCGCAGAGTTTCGGCGTTCCGGTGGCCTACGGCGGCCCGTACGCCGGGTTCATCGCCTCGACGAACGAGCACATGCGGCGCATCCCCGGTCGCTTGGTGGGCAAGACGGTCGACAATGCCGGGCGTACCGCGTACGTGCTGACGCTCCAGGCGCGCGAGCAGCACATTCGCCGCGAGCGCGCGACCTCGAACATTTGTACCAATCAAGCCCACTGCGCGCTCATCGCGACGATTTATCTCGCGCTCATGGGCAAGACCGGCTTGCGCGACGCGGCCGCACTTAACTTCGAGCGCTCGCGACAGTTGGCGACGGCGGTATCGTCCGTGGATGGGATCGACCTCAAGTTCGCGGCGCCGTTTTTCAACGAGTTCGTCGTCGACTTTCACCAAAATGCCGCCGCCGTCTTGGCGGCGCTCGAAGAGCGCGGCATCCTGGGCGGCGTCGACCTCGGACGTTTCTACCCGGAACTTGCGACCTGCGTGGTGATGACGGCTACCGAACTGACGACCACGGCCGACGTCGACGCGCTCGCGTCGGCTCTCACGGAGGTCGATCGTGTCGGCGCCGGTGTTTGATCGCACGGCATCGCCGTTGATTTTCGATCTTGGCCAAGAGGGACGCGCCAACCGCTACGTGGAGGGCGGCAAACCGCTCGACCGGTTCGTTCCCAAGTCGTTGCTGCGCGACGATCTGCCGTTACCGGATAACAGCGAGTTGGACGTCGTGCGTCACTACACGAGACTTTCGCAGCGCACGTTCGGCATCGATCTGGGCTTCTATCCGCTCGGCTCGTGCACCATGAAGTACAACCCGCGCATTAACGACGCGATGGCCGGGAAGCCGGAGTTCGCCGATTTGCATCCCTTCGTGCCCGATGCGCTCGCCCAGGGCGCACTGCAGGTGATGTACGAGCTGGAGCGCAGTTTGAGTTCGCTATTTGGCATGGCCGCCTTTTCGCTCAACCCGGCCGCCGGAGCCCACGCCGAACTCGGCGCGCTGCTGATTGCGAAACGCTATTTCAGAGATCGTGGTGAAGTGCAGCGCGATAAAGTCATCGTTCCGGATACGGCGCACGGCACCAACCCGGCTTCGGCGGCGATGTGCGGGTTCAAGGTCATCTCGCTGCCCAGCGACGAGCGCGGCCGCGTCAGCGTCGAAGAACTGAATAAGGTGCTCGGTCCCGACACCGCCGTTTGCATGATGACCAACCCTAACACCCTCGGCCTCTTTGAAGATCGCGTCGCCGACATCACCAAAGCGGTGCACGCGGCCGGCGGGCTCATGTATTACGACGGCGCCAACGCCAACGCGTTGATGGGCAACGCGCGTCCCGGCGACATGGGTTTCGACTTGATGCACCTCAATACGCACAAAACGTTCACGATTCCGCACGGCGGCGGCGGCGCGGGTCACGGCCCGCTCGGCGTGGCCGAACATTTGGTCGAGTATTTGCCGACCCCGATGGTCGTCGCGGTAAAGAAGGATGACGATGAAGCCGGCCCGTCGCCGAGCGATCGTCTTTCCTTCAGGCTCGATTTCGACCGTCCGAAGTCGATCGGACCGATGCGTTCGTTCTGGTCGAATTTCGCGCACGCGGTCCGGGCGCTGGCTTACATTTACGCCAACGGCGGCGACGGGCTAAAGCGCGTGTCGCAGCTGGCGGTGCTCAACGCCAACTACCTGCGCGTCAAGATTGCGGAGTTTTTGGAAACGCCGTATCCGGAGATTTGCCGTCACGAGTTCGTCGTTTCGGCACAAAAACTAAAAAAGGAAACCGGCGTGCGCGCGCTCGATCTCGCCAAGGCGCTGCTCGATCGCGGTTTCATGGCGCCGACTATGTACTTTCCGTTGATCGTCCCCGAGTGCTTGATGATCGAACCCACCGAAACGGAGTCGAAAGAGACGCTCGACTCATTCGTCGAGGCGCTGCGCGACATCGTCGCGACGGCGTCGGAGAACCCGGACGAGCTCTTTGCCGCGCCGGTCACCACCGTCGTCGGCCGGGTAGACGAAACGCGGGCCGCGCGTCAACCCGATCTGCGCTGGAGGCCAGCCTAGGGCGGCCGGGGTCGAGGAGGAACCGCGTCCATCGCTCATAAAAGTGACCTGCATCAACTTTTATGGGGAGGGTGTTTGGTTGCTTGAGCTCGTCACCGACCTGCGGCGGGTTCCGCCGCTGGAGCGAACCGCGCGCGACGTCGGCCGGCTGCTGGCCGCCGCCGCTGCAAAGCCGCACCTGACGCCGCGGCTGCCGAGCCGCCCCGGCTCGTACACCCGGACTTGCGCCTACTCGGACGACCGCCTCGAGGTCTTGCTCCTGAATTGGTGGGCGGATGCGGCGTCCGAAATCCACGACCACGGCGGCCAGCACTGCTGGCTCGTCGTCCTGGAGGGACGTTTACGCGTCGACGACTACGTCCGCGTCGATGCCGGCGACATCGCGGGCAAAGCGGTGCTCGAATCCGTCGGTTCCCGCCAGCTTGGCAGCGGCGATCTCGACGTGCGTTCGGGCCGGTACGACGTTCACCGCGTCGCTGCAGCCGGCGCGCGCGGTCACGCTGCACGTGTACTCGCGCCCCTTACGCGAGTATCTCGTGTACGACCGCATCGCGCAGCGCTGCCGGCCGGCCCACGGGGCCTATGACCGCGTGCTCTCAATCTTCGACGCGGGGTACGCGACGCGATGATGCGCTGCGATGTCGCCGTCATCGGCGGCGGATTTAGTGGTTCCATGGTTACCGCGCAACTCGCACGGCGCGGCCGTTCCGGCATCTTCGTGTGCGTGTTCGAAGATGGCACGATCGGGCAGGGGGCCGCTTACGGAACCCTGCACCGCGAACATTTGCTGAACACGCGCGCCCGGGCGATGTCGGCGTTTCCCGACGATCCGGATCACTTCGTGCGCTGGCTCGGTCCGCGTGCCGGACCGGACGATTTCGTTTCGCGCCGCCTGTACGGCGTCTATGTGGCCGAGATCGCGCGGGCAGCGCTGGAGCGTCCGCGCTTCTCCATCATCAACGGCCGCGTGGTCGCCGCGTCGCGCCAGGCGAGAGGATTCGAACTGAGGACGGCGTCGGGGGCGCGCTTCCTTGCGCGAACGGTCGTGCTGGCAACCGGAAACCGGGAGCCCGACAATGACTTCCTGCCGCCGGCAATGGTTTGCCATCCGGGATACGTCGGCAATCCGTGGCGTTTCAACTACGAACGCGTCGGCGGCCACGTCCTGCTCGTCGGTTCGGGGCTAACGGCACTCGACGTATTGGTTGGCCTGGAGGCGTCGGGACACCGCGGCGCGGTGCACGTCGTTTCCCGGCACGGGCGTTTTCCCGAAACGCACGCCGAGCGTTTGACGCCGTTCGACGGCGTGCCCGCGCTTGATGCGAGCGACGCACGAACGCTCTTGCGCAGCTTTCGCCGCAACGTAAGCGAAGCGAAGCAACGTGGCGTCGATTGGCGCGCCGTCGTCGACGCGGTGCGACCCGAAGGCGAAAAGTTGTGGAAGCGACTGAACGGGCCCGAACGGCGACGGTTCGACCGCCATCTGCGGGCCGTGTGGGAGCGCCATCGTCATCGCGCGCCCCAGCAAGTCGATGCGGTCCGCGAGCGCTACCGGAAGAGCGGGCGCCTGTTCGTACACGCGGGCCGGGTAACGGATTTTCGCGCCGGCACGGTGCAGATAGACCCGGCGCAGGGCCAGCCGGTGACGCTGCATTGCGACTGGATCGTGAACTGCACCGGCCCTGGCCGGGGGCGCAGGCTTTTGGAAGAGCCGCTATTTGCCGACTTGCATCGTGCCGGTCTCCTGACGCCCGAGGCGCTCGGATTGGGGCTTCGAGTCGACGTCGACAACGCCGCGATCGGTGCCGGCGGCGAGGCCGTCCGCGGGCTTTGGGCCGTCGGGCCGTTGGCGCGCGGCTCGCGATTTGAGGCGACGGCGGTCCCGGAGCTGCGGATAATGGCCGAAGCCACTGCGACCCAAGCTCTCGAAATGCTCGAACGGGATGCCCCGGAAGCGGCCGAGCCGCCGAATTACTTCTATGTGGCGATGCCGGTGGGGGATCTGAGCCATATGGTTGCAGCGCTTCCGGCGTCGGTTTCCATGCCCTAAAAAGGGTATTCCTTCCAGCAGGCGCCTCTTGGGGTCGGAGGCTATAATCAAGGTAATGAGGGGGGCTCGACGGCAGCCCCCTTACCCGTCCCCGAAGAGGTTGCTGAAGCGACATGCGGATCAAGTACGAGGTGTCGGCCGGCGGATTGCTGTTGCGTCCGCGCGGCTCGACGTACGATGCCTTGCTGATCGGGCGGGGCACGCCGCCGCGCATTTGGACCTTACCAAAGGGGCACGTCGAAGCGCGCGAATCGAACGAGCAAGCGGCGCTTCGCGAAGTCCGCGAAGAGACCGGCTGTTGGGGAGAGATCGTTACCCGCCTCAACGAGATCTCGTACTGGTTTTACGTCGGAAAGTCCAAACATCGCAAAGCCGTCACCTTTTACTTGATGCGCTATCTTTCGGGCGACCCTTCGAATCACGACCACGAAGTCGACGACGCGCGCTGGTTCGATATGATGCAAACGCGCAAGACGCTCAAATACGTCAACGAAAAGCGCTTGGTCGATATGGCGCTCGAGTTCCTCGCCGTCAATCCCGCCGCGCTTGGCGAGCCGCCGCTGGTAGCCCAGACCGCCGAGCAAAAAACGTCTTGACCGCCGTTCCCCAGAGCGGCGAACTCGCGGAAACTGCGTCCGATCAGGGAAGCTGCCGCGTGCAGCTCGACGTCTTCGACGGTCCGCTCGATCTGCTGCTGAGCCTCATCAAGGAACAACAGCTCGACATTTCGACCGTTCCCTTAGCCACGGTCGCCGAACAGTATTTGGCGTACGTGCGAGCGATGCAGGCGCTCGACGTCGAGGCTGCAGCCGAGTATTTGGTCATCGCAGCCACCCTCGTGTTCCTGAAATCCCGAGCGCTCCTGCCGCCGATTCCCGAGGAGTTTTCCGGCGACGAGTCCGAGACGCCGGAGCAGGTGGAGGAGCGGCTGCGGCGGCGGCTGATCGCGTATTCGAAGTATCGCGAACTGGGCGAACGGCTGCGCGACCATCAGTTCGAGGCGGCGGGTTACTTTTATCGCGAAGCCGGCGATCCGAGCAGCCAAGTCGTCCAACGATACGCCATCGATCCCGAGAAGCTCAAGCACGCCTTCATCGTCATGCTGTCGCAGGCGCGTCCGGAAAAGCGCTCCATCGCCCGCGAACGCGTGTCGCTGATTGCCTCCATGGACTACATCACGCGTCGTATCAAGGAGTTCGGCGAAGTGAGTTTCTCGGGGCTCTGCCACGAGTTAGGCATGACGCGCGAAGTCGTGATCGTTACGTTCCTCGCCGTCTTGGAACTTATCCGGCGGCACCGCATCGCGTTCGCGCAGCCCGCGCTCTTCGACGACATCCGGCTGTTCGCGATCGGCGCGGATCCATCCGAACGGGTCGCGCAAAGATGAGCGAGGTCGCGACGTTGACCGAAGATCAGTCCGCCGCCGCGGCGCTCGAGGAAGCGGTATTGCGTTTGCAGCGCCCGATCGAAGCGCTGCTGTTCGTCGCGGGAGAGCCCCTTTCAATCAAGCAAATCGCCAAGCTGACGCGGGCGGCCGAAACCGAAGTTGCGGCCACGCTCGCGCAAGTCACCGCCGAGTACGCCGATCGCGGAATCGTCGTGCGTGAAGTTGCCGGCGGCTATCGCTTTGCAACCTCGCCCCTCGCGCGCGACGCAGTGGAAGCCTATTTGTTACCGCCGAAAACGACCTTGTCGACGCCCGCGATGGAAGCGCTGGCGATCGTGGCGCACATGCAGCCGGTCACTAAGAGCGAGATCGAAGCCGTTCGCGGCGTCAACTCCGATAGCGTCGTCGCGACGCTCCTCGACCGCAACCTGATCCTTGAAGCCGGCCGCAAAGACGTCGTCGGCCGCCCGATGCAATACCGCACGACGCCGTTTTTCCTGGAGTCGTTCGGATTGCGGTCGCTCGACGATCTCCCCGACATCGAGTTGGAGCCGGGTCAACCGCTCGAACTCAAGCTCCTCGAAGAGAACGGATCCTAAAAGCCGATGCGCATCGGCCTCCACGTGAGGGTGGCGGGCGGATACGCGAAGGCCGTCGAGCATGCGAAGGCGGCCGGCTGCACCGCGTTGCAAATTTTTTCGTCGAACCCGCGCAGCTATCGTCCGAGCGCCATCGATCTGCCCGCCCTCGACGCATTCGCGCGGATGCGCCGCGATGCCGGGCTCGATCCGTGCGCGATTCATACACCGTATTTGATCAACTTGGCGAGCGACGACCCGAAGATTTCGACGGGCTCGCTACGATTGCTGGAAGGCGACCTCGCGGTCGCCGCGAGCGGCGGGATGCGCTTGGTGAACACCCATTTGGGCTCGTATGGAACGCGCGATCGCAAGGAAGGATTCGCGGCGATTTGCCGGGCGCTCGAAGCCGCCCTACTCGGCATTCGCAGCGGCGTGTTTCTCGTTCTCGAAAACTCGGCCGGGGCCGGAAACCTCGCCGGCGGAACGCTGGAAGAACTCGGCGAGTTTGTGCGAGCGGTCGACCATCCGCAGCTCGGCGTGTGTCTGGACACCGCGCACGCTTGGGCCGCTGGGTACGAAATTAATTCGCAGGCGGGCGTCGACCGTTTCATCGAATCGGCCGACCGGCACATTGGTCTCGAGAAGTTACTGATGTTTCATTTCAACGATACCGAAGTGCCGCTGGGCGGCAGCCGCGACCGGCACTGGCACATCGGCGAAGGAAACATCGGCTTCGAAGGATTCCGTGCGTTGCTGGCACGATCGGAGCTGACTGAAAAAACGGCCATCCTCGAAACGCCGGGCGACATTGCGGACGATGTCAGAAACGTGCAGACGATCCTGTCGATCGAACGCGGTGCGCGCTGAGCCGACCTACATGACGCGAAGATGCGGCAGGCGCATCTCGGACGCAGCGAACAGCGCCGAATCGGCGCGCTGAACCTTCAGGCGAAGCGTCACGTCGGTGATATCTTGGATGAGTGGAGTGGAGCGAATGGGGTCGTGGAACATGTGTGCCTCTTGACGACGAAGTAACCTGCTATCATAATACAGAGGTTATGGTAACTTGTCAACTCTTTTTGATGGTGTTAGACTCACGCTGATGGCCGCCCCGAAATCCGATCGCGCCCCCGAACCGCTCGATCTACTCAGAGTCTTCGTAAACACGCTCGACTATCCGGCGGGTCCGGACGCTCTAAGCACGGCCGACGCGGCCTCGCAATGGTGCCGCCATCACGGGTTGCCCCCCGTTTCGAACCAGCGCGAGCTACAGCGGTTGCGCGGTTTCCGTGAAGCGCTGCGGGAGCTGTTCTTCGCCAACAACGGCGAGGGCGATCCCGAGCTTGGCTGGCAAGCCATGCAATCGTTCCTCGAGGCCGCGCGCTTCGCCATCGCGCTGCGCCCGGGACTGCGCCCGGAACTGGAACCGGCCGGCGCCGGAACGGAACGGGCGATCGCCATGATGCTGGCCATCGCGTACGATGCCGTGTCGGCGGGCACGTGGCAACGCCTGCGCGCGTGCAAGAAGAGCAGCTGCCGTTTCGCGTACTACGACCACTCGAAGAACGGATCGCGCGCGTGGTGCAGCATGGCCGTGTGCGGAAATCGCGAAAAGGCCCAGCGCCGCCGCTCGCGCGAGCGCTCCGGGTGACGGAGTTCGTCGCGCATTTCGACGTCGACGCGTTTTACGCCAGCGTGGCGGTGCGCGACGATCCGAGTCTGCGCGGTAAACCGGTAGCGATCGCCGGGCGGAGCCGGCGCGCGGTCGTGCTGACGGCTTCGTATGAGGCGCGCCCCTTCGGCGTGCGCTCGGCGATGCCGCTCTACAAAGCGCGCATGGCGTGTCCGGAGCTCGTGGTGGTGGCGCCCGACATGGCAAAATACAAGGCCGTCTCGCGCGAGATTTTCGCGGTCTTCGCAGCTCGCGGCCAAGCCGTCGAAGGGCTCTCCATGGACGAGGCCTTCGTCGATGCGGGCCACCGCGATTTCGGCGCCGCGTGTGCGCTGGCGGCCGACGTCCGCCGCGACGTTCTCGACGCGACCGGCCTCACCGTCAGCGCGGGCATCGCGAGCGGGAAAATGATCGCGAAGATTGCGTCCGACGCGTGCAAGCCCAACGGCTTGCTCGCGATACCACCGGGCGACGAAGCGCGGTTCCTCGCACCATTGCCCGTCGGCCGGCTGTGGGGAATCGGACCGAAAACGCAGCGGCGCCTGACGTCGTTCGGCATTCAGACGATCGGCGATCTCGTCGCGCTCGACGAATCGCAGTTGCGCGAGTTTTTCGGAGCCTGGGGTGCCCAGATCCGCGAGCTCGCGTGCGGACGCGACGCGCGCCGGGTCGAACCGGAACGCGAAACGGAGTCGATCTCAACCGAGGAAACGTTCGAATACGACGTTCGCGACGAGCGCGAACTCGTTGCCGTCCTGCGCGCTCAATCGCTCGAACTCGCGGAAAAGCTGGAGCGCGAGAACGCCGGCGCGCGAACCGTCGGCATCAAAATCAAGCGCGGCGACTTCTCGATTCTCGGACGTCAAACGCATCTCATCGAGCCGACCCGTGCGGCGCGCGCGATCTTCCGCGCGGCCGTGGCTTGTCTGCGCCGGGCGCAGCTCGACGGCGCGCCGGTGCGCCTGCTCGGTACGCGGGTCGCTTCGCTGGTCGAAGGTGAGCCGTTGCAAATCGGTTTATTTTCGCAGCGCTAGCGGTGAAGGCTGCCACGTACGTCGCCTACGGGAGTTCGGAAGTCGTGCAAATCCGCGACGTGCCGGAGCCCGTTCCCAACGACGACGAGGTGCTACTCCGCGTCCGCGCGGCCGCGATCAACCCGCTCGATTGGCGAATGATGCGGGGAAGCCCGTCGGCATTTCGGCTACTCTACGGCGGCCTGCGCAAACCGAAGGCGCGTCCGGGTCGCGACGTTGCGGGCGAGATCGAAGCCGTTGGCAAGAGCGTCACTGCGTTCAAACCGGGCGACGCAGTATTTGGTGCGTGCAGCGGCGCCTGCGCGGAGTATGCATGCGCAGCCGAGTCGCGATTGGCGCACAAGCCTCCCGGTGCGTCGTTCGAACAAGCCGCCGCGGTGCCGGTGGCTGGGCTTACCGCATTGCAAGGCTTACGCGATTTCGGCCGCGTCGGTCGCGGAGACACCGTCTTGATAAACGGCGCGGCCGGCGGCGTTGGAACCTTCGCCGTTCAGATAGCCAAATCGTTCGGCGCCGAAGTTACGGGGGTCTGCAGCACTCGGAATCTGGAGTTCGTGCGTTCGATCGGAGCCGATAGTACCGTCGATTACCTCGCGCAAGATTTCACCAAGGGCGAGCGAGACTACGACGTGCTGTTCGATTGCGTCGTCAACCACCGCTTGGATGAATACCGCGGCATCCTGCGGCCCAACGGCGTTTGCGTGATCGTGGGTGCGCCGAAGCACCTGTCTACGGTGGGCCTTCTAAAATACTTAGTCGTGCCCAAGCTATTGTCGCGGTCCGATGGGCAGCGGTTCGTTACTTTTATCACCAAGATGAACGAGCGTGATTTACCGGCAATGGCCGACCTCATGACGAGCGGCGAGGTTACACCGGTTATCGATTGTGTCTACCCGCTGAGCGAGACGGCCCGGGCGATCGCGTACGTCGAGGGCGGGCACGCCCGAGGAAAAGTCATCATAGTGCCGTGATTTTGGTCCGGCTTTCGATCGTGCCGTGCCCATGTTCGTTCCCATGTTGAGGATGGGGCGGGTCCGCTACGTTTGCGCCCTTGATCAGTAGCCACAGTACGATCGCGACCTCTCCCAAGAACGCGGGCTGAGAAATGGCAAAGACCGCACCGCTATATTGCGGCAGAAGCAGGCCCGTTAGGCTGAAGATCACGTACGCAAAGCCTCCCACGATCAACCAGACGCCCAAGAGTCGGGGCAGGAAGCCCGATCGCATGACGAGCGCGCCGAACGGGAAGAGCCAGAGTCCCCAAAAGAGTTCGTTCACGACGTTACCCTGGGAATGGAGACGCAGAAACACCATTGCCAGCGCGTACTGCTGAAGCCTCGTGAATACCGTCAGAAACTGGTCTGGGTGCACGAGAATCAACGCCGCGGCCCAGTTCAGCGAGTTGATGAAGAAAATAACGGCCGGAATCAGTCCACCAAGGATCACGACGAGCAGGGCTAAGTTCTGGTTCACGCCTCGGAATAACCGGTAGAGGGCGAGCGATACAAAGAGACCGATGAGCCCGTTGAGAAGATCGCCGGCGATGGCCAGACGAAAAAGCGCCTCGTGCGTTAGGATATTGCTCGCGGTCGCAGCGGCATTCCCGGTCACGAACAGCACGTTGGGAACGTAGATGAGGCTAAAGGGCCCGACGATAATCCCTACGAGATAGACGGCTCCCGCGATGCGTGCCGCCTTGTCGATCGAATGCATGCCTCAGTCTCCTAGTTAGCCGACTTACTTACGAGCCGGCATCATTGTTTCCGACCCAGCGCCGATCGACGAAATAGTTGCGCCGCGGCGGCCACCGCTTGGGGCCAGCATACATCGTCGCTTCGCCAGCCGCGCAACACCAGCGTGAGCGCGTTCCACGTGCCCCCAACGTTCAAGTGGTTGGCATTCTTTCCATCGATGAACTCGCATGGAAGGTGGCCGTCGAGCGATGCCGATTCGACGAGAACTATTCCATCGCTCTGATTGTGGTAGCGCGGCATGCGACCGGTTAAATTAGAAATGGGGACGTTCTCGGGCACGATCCACGGCTTCTTTTCAAGCTTCCACCGCTTCCTTTGGGTTTTCGAATCGAGCTCCCAGTGGCCACCGATCTGATTGAGCCAGCTCATAAATGCAGACTCGCTGTCGAGATCTTCGAGCACGTCGCGGTCGAAGTGAATGCGATGGAGGATGCCCGGCGCATCGTCGACCACCACCCCGGCATTCGGCGCGGCCAACTGAAAAATTGCGGTAACCGCCGTCTTCGGATAAGCGCGAAGCAGCGCTCTGGCGGTTAACGCTCCCGCGCTGTAGCCGAAGAGGGCAAGCGGCTCGTCGCCGCTCTGGCTCGAGCGCAAGCCCGCCAGGAATTGCGCGAGTTGACCGATTCGATCCCTGATCGAACCCCGGCCGCCGTCAAAGACCGCGCACTCGAATCCCAGCGCCGCGAGGCCCGGTATGCGGTGACGGCCTTTCACAAAGACTTGAATTCCGTCGGCGCCTTCGTTCCAGCCGGGAATCAGGACCACACGCATTAGGTTGCGTCGGCCGAGACTTCGCGAATTCCGACGCTCTCGATATCGGCGGTAATGGCTTCCGCCTCGGTCACCGGCAGTCGTTCTAAGCCTACGAGTCGGTTGTCCGCATGCTCGATGGCGAGAATTAAGGTGTCGAGTTTTGCGTTAATCGCGTTCGTATCGCGACTTTGCGCGTTGTTCAAAACGAACACCATCAAGAACGTGACGATGGTCGTACCGGTGTTGATGATCAGTTGCCAGTTGTTGGAATAGTGCGAGATCGGCCCGAACATCGCCCAAACCAAGACGATCACAAACGCCGCTCCGGTCGCGGCGGGCGACGATGCGAAGCGGTTAACCGAGGAGGCAAAGACGCTGAACGCGTTTTTCATAGATCGGTTCTTCCCGCTTTGCTCGCGAGTCCCCATGGGGTGGCAAAATCGAGTAGTTCATCGCAGCGGCGAAGAAGGGATTCGAAACGAATCTTGGGTCGAATGCGACAGTGGGAGAAGTATCGTGGAAATTAGTGCCCGCAACCAAATCCGCGGCCGCGTAACGTCCGTTTCGCTAGGCGCGGTCATGGCTGAAGTTGAGGTCGACGTGTCGGCGGCGACGATCGCGTCGGCAATAACCGCGTCGTCCGTTGCGCGTCTCGGAATCAAGGTCGGTGATGAAGTGACCGTCATTATCAAAGCCACCGAAGTTATGCTCGGAGTGAAGATTAGACGTGGTCGGCGTGCCAGCACCCGTCGGCCCGGCCTGACTCGGTAAGCGCCCGCACGAGCCGTTTCCCTTCAACGGAAAGCGGCGCCGTCATGAAGATGGCTCGTTTGCGCTTGCGGACGGTCCCTTTCGGCAAAGCTTCTCGTGCGCCGGCCGGCGGTAACCAGCCGACGACGCGGTGCAGATCGCCGGCGGCGGCGCGCAGCAAGGCGGGGATCGCGTCGGCCGCGGACGCCCCGGCGAAACCGAACTCGTTGACGACGTACGCGTCGCGCTCGGGAACGCGCGCCCCGAGGACGTAGGCACCGATGCCGCGTCCGTGCCGCACGACGAGATTGGTCTCGTGACCCGTACCCGGCTCATTGTCTTGACGCATTCGCGTGCGCATGTGGGCCCACACGAGCGGCGTGCGTAAGAATCCAGCCGCGCGGCCGCGCTCGCCCAGGTCGTAGCATCGCTGCAGACCGCTCCAATCGTGCTCCGTCAGCAACTCGGGTTCGAGCCTCGCCGACGGCAGCGCGTCGGCACGCAGCGAAATCTCTCGCGAGGGCAGTTCGGTGAAGCCGAGCAGTGCGTAGAACTGCGGGCGGATGTCGGAAAAGAGGAAAGCGACGTCGTAGCCGCCGGCCCGCGCGCGATCCATCGCGGTTGCGAGCATGACGCCGGCATAACCGCGCCCGCGGTGTTCGGGGGGCGTGAAAACGGCGCCGATTCCGAACGCGCGCAGCCGCCGCGAGCCGAGATGCATCAGCCGGTCGTAATGTTTGAACGACGCGACCATGCGATCGCCGTCGAAAAGCCCCATCGTGCGATAGTGGCGCCGCCCGTACGGGCTGCGCGCAATTTCAAGTGTATGGGTGACGTACGTGCGGAAATTGCGGCCGGCCGCCCAAAGCGGCGCCGTCTGCGGCAGCACTTCCCGCACGTAGACCGCGGCCTCGACCGGTTGCAGCTTCACGAAAGCACCTGCGTTCCGGGGAGCCCCGCGCCGCGCAAGTCTTCGAGCAGCTCGGGTGCGTGAGCGCCCCTCGTGGGAGCCTGCGACGCGGTTACCAAAGCGCTCACGCGCGCCCGCCGCAGTGCGTATGCAAAGGCGCGTCGCTCGCGGTCGTTATACCGTTCGCGCGACCTATTTCGAAAAGTATAATAACTGAACTTCGCCGTCCGAGAGGCGCGTGCATCGCCGACGTTTTCCTTCGGAATCATTCCGAGCCGGGGACTGAAGAGAAATGCATCGGGTGCGTACCAGCGCGGGAAGGCGCCGGCCCGTACGTCGGCGACGACGACGCGGTCGAACTCGCGCCCGCAGGAGGCTTCGACGCTCAATACTCGCACGCCGGGGTTCTCCGGAGCGTCTTCGCACGATTCGAGTTCGCTGTTCGCGCGGCGTTCGGCGTATTTGAGAACGCCGGCGATGGTTGCGTCGCGGTTTTCGCTCGAAAAAGCCGACAGACGCGCCAGCAAACGTTGCAGAACGAGCTGCTGCGCGCGCTCGCGAGCCGATCCCGGTTCCCCTTCGCGCGCCAGCGCGTCGTGCCATACGCTGCGCGCGAACTCTTCGATCGGCCGCGCGTGCATGGTCGCGAGCCATCCGATTCGCAGCGCTCTGAAGCGTTGGATACGTTCCCGAGCAGGAGGCGATAGCTCGCCGTCGCGTTCGCCTCGTACGACGTTCCAGCCAAGCCGTAAGTCGCGCTTGGGATCCCAGCGGCTGGCGCGCACCGTCGGAGCCTGCTCGCCGGTGAGCACGAACAACGGGGTCTGAGGATTTGGCGGCTCGCCGCACAGCGTTGCCAGCGACGCGTCCGAGAGGCCAAACGCCGGATTCCCCAGCGTGCGCAGCAGCCATTCGTGACGGAACGGATCGTAGACGTTCCAGAGCAACGCTAGGGCGTCGAGCGCGCGCCGATCGGCAAAGACGTTGCCATCGCCGCCGGTGACGATGGGAACGTCGCGATCGAGGAGCGCGCTTTCGTACGGTTCGATCGCGCGAATCGAGCGAAACAGGACGCCGATGCGCTCGGGCGGCGTTCCATCGTCGATCCACTCTCGAACGCGCTCGGCGATGAACGCCGCCTCGGCGCGGACGGTTGGCGCGCGGAAGAGAAACAATCGCGTTTCCACCTCGGCGGCGGCAATCGGCTCGGTGGAGGTCAGACGCCGGCACGCGAGCTCGAGAGCGAGCGGCGAGCGGTGTTGCTTGCGAAGTTCGAAGCGAAGCGCCGCGCGGTTGAGCCCGGAGTCGCCGCCGGCGGCTTGCTGGGCGGAGAACGCTGAAGCCGGGTCGCCGCACAAGGTGACGCCGCTGAGGTGCGCACCGTAGAGTGCGCGCAGAAACTCCAGTTCGGCAGCCGTCAAGTTCTCAGCGTTGTCGACGAATGCGAGCCGGTGAGCCGCGTGCAGCCGATCGCGCAACCTCGCATCGGCGTGCAGAGCGCGCACGGCCGCGTCGACGGCGTCGCGTCCGGTCATGCGGCCGCCGCTGACGACGAGCTCGCAGTAGGTCTCGTACAGTTTCGCGAGAATTTTGGCGAGATCGATTTCGCGACGATACTGGCGCTGCAGCTCCGCCGGGGTAACCGCCAGCGAGTCGTGATACACGCCCTTGATCGACATGAGCAGCGCCGGATCGGCGAAGTTCGGAGGCTTTGCGTAGAAATCGGTGCCGCCGGCCAGCGCTCGCGTCAGGAACTCTTGCGGTTCCACGCGCGCATCGAGCAATTTCCGAATCAACCTGAACGCGGAGTCGAGAAAGCGCCCGGGCGATCGTAATCCGGGGACTTCGGGATCGAGCTGTGCCGAAACGAACTCTTCCCAGTCGAGTGCGAAAAGCGGCGCGCAGGCATCGGCAAAAAGCGCCTGCGCTTCAACATCGTCAATCAGGGTCACGTGAGCGCCGGTGCCTTCGAGAACGTGGGCGGCGAACGAGTCGAAGCGGTGCTCTCCCGGAAAGAAGAGCGGGGCGACGCGCGGGTCCAGTGCCTGCGCGCGCGCCGCACGGGCGCGCAGCGCCGTGCTCTTGCCGGTTCCGGGCGGACCAACGATCGCCACGCAGCCGTCGAAGGACGCATCGACGGCCAAATGTTGCTCAGCGACGAGATCCAATGCGATCACCGCGCGAAGCGTTCCGGAACTGTGGGCGGCTTATACGCGCACGCCGTCGCGTAGGCACAGTAGGTGCACGCTGCCGGGTCGCCGGCAACGGCGAAATGCGTAACCGTGCCGGACGCGAGTTCCTTACTTATCTCCACCATCCGCGCTCGGGCTCGTTCGAGGTCGGGAATCCCGATGGTACCGTCCGGTGCCGCGCTCCGTTTTGCCTCGGTGACCGCGCCCGGTACGACTTCCAGAACGATCGGCCGCACGTCGAGCAGCGCGTCCTTGAGCGGCAGCAGCGCCAGTCGCGTTACGCGATCGCCTGCCGCCGTTCGCGCCCAATAGTAAAACGGAAGTTGAAAATCCCGGAACTTCCGGATCTTTTCGCGATACTCGGCGGCACTGGTCGCAATGCTGCCGGTTTTGTAGTCGACGACGCCGATGCCTCCGGAGCGCTCGTCGCGATCCAGCCGGTCGATGAAACCAACGAACGGGTAGCCGTCGAGATCGAGTTCGACCGGCACTTCACGGCCGATGACTTCGAACGGCGCCAGCTTTTCCTGAGCCAGCAGCCAATCGACGTACCGTTGCGCGGTGCGTTGCGCGCGCCGCCGCTGGAGCTCGAACTCTACCGACGTTTCGAAGCCGTCGCGATTTCGTTCGAATGCCCAGGTCACGCACTCGGCAACTCGACGTCGCATCGCCTGCTCGTCGACCGCGCGCGGGCGCGGAAACTCGCCGTGGAAATCCTCAAGGGCGAGATGGAATGCGGTTCCGTAGGCGGACGCCGACGAGCCCGGGTCCTCGATCGCCGCGCATGCATACCGGTAGAACCACTTGCGCGCGCACTCGGCATACGCGTTGAGGGACGAAGCGCTGAAGTGTTTTTGGCGGGCGGTCACACCATCGCGCGCTTCGAGCGGCACCGCTTCGGCGAGCGCGAACTCGGCTCCGGAACCGTCCGAGAAGCCGGGTGACTGCGCGGCCTGGAGGGGGGTGGAAAGTTCGAACGTCGCGACGATCGCAGCGCGGAGAGGGTCGTCCTCCACGGTTTCGGCGACGGCAAAAATGCGGCGCGCACGGCCGGCGAAACGCAGCATCGCATCGCGATCCGGCGGCGGCAGTCCCAAGCGTTGGGCGTCGATCGCGTCCAAAAGGGCTCCTGTGCGGCCTGCCAGCGTCGCGTATGCCGCGCCGACGTCGTGCGGCACGCCGGAGTACGGCGAACGAACCATTGCGAGGAGATGAGGCTGCAAGCCGCTCCGGCACCAGCGCACCGCGCTCGCGACGAAAGCTCGAAAATCGAAGGTGTCCGCGAGCATACCGAAGGCCTCTTAAGAGAGTTTGCCAGGCGCCCCTGCAGGCGTTGTGTAACGGTCGCAAGATGCGCCGGATCATCGTCGGAATAAGCGGAGCGAGCGGAAGCGCGTACGGCTACATGTCGTTGCAAGCGCTGCGTTCGATCGGCGGCGTAGAAACACACTTGGTCCTCACGCACGCCGCGCGCCGTACCATCGAGCTCGAGATGGACATGTCCGCCGACGATTTCGAGGCGCTGGCCGACGTCGTTCACCCCGACGACGATTTAGCTGCGGCCATCTCCAGCGGATCGTTCGTCACGGACGGAATGCTGGTGATTCCGTGCTCGATGAAGAGCGCGAGCGCCATCGCCTATTCGTTCAACTCGAATCTGCTGGTACGCGCCGCCGACGTGTGTTTGAAGGAGAGACGGCGTTTGGTGCTGATCGTCCGTGAGTCGCCCTTGCACCTCGGACACTTGCGTACGCTCGCGCAGCTCGCCGAAATAGGCGCCGTTATCTTACCGCCGATTCCGGCCATGTACGCTAATCCGCAGAGCGTCGACGACATCGTCGCACACACCGTCGGCAAAGCGCTCGATCAGTTCGGGATTGCCAACGACCTGTTCAAACGCTGGCGGGTCGGCAGCGGCGACGCCCGTTAGCGTTGCCACCGTGCATCTGACGTCGCAGCGCACGTTCCTGGCAAGCGCCGTGGGCGCGGTGCTGGCTGCATGTGCGAGCCACACCGCTGTCGTTCCTTCGCAACCGGCTCCGTTCGCACCCTCGGGCGGCGCGATGGTTGCGGCCGTATCGCCGGCCGCACAACTCTCGAACGGGCTGCGTTTGAAACCGTGTCACGCGGACGCCAAGTACTACTGTGGCTTTCTGCGCGTCACGCTCGATCCAGCCGGCCAGGTCCCGGGAAAGATCGAGATCGCGGTTGCGTGGCTGCCGCACTCCGATACGCATCGGCGATCGAGCGGGACCATCGTCGCGGTCGAAGGTGGTCCCGGATATCCTTCGATCGGATCGCGCGGCTTGTATCGTTCGCTCTACGCGCCGCTGCTGGCGACGCGAGACTTGCTGCTCGTCGACAATCGCGGAACGGGCGCGTCCGATCCCATCGATTGTTCGCCGTTGCAGCGCGCGCCGATCATGCTGGTGCGCGACGTTACGCGCTGCGGAGAGGAGCTCGGATCCTCGTCGGATCTCTTCGGAACCGGGCTGGCGGCAGACGATCTGGCAGCGGTTCTCGCCGCGCTCAAAATCGGCAAGGTAGACCTGTACGGAGATTCCTACGGCACGTTTTTCGTGCAGGCATTCGCCGGACGCCATCCGAGCCTCGTTCGGTCGATCGTCCTCGACGGGGCGTATCCGGTGACCGGTGGAAGCCCGTGGTACCCGAGCAGCGGGCCCGCAATGCGCCGCGCATTCGATACGGTGTGCCGCCTGTCGGTCGTCTGCGCGCACATCCCTGGTTCTTCGGTGTCGCGCCTGACGCGTCTGATCGCGAGCTTGCGCAACGGCGGCGCCGGCGGTATCGTGCCGTCCGAACTCGCGTTGGTGATGGATTCCGCCGGGCTCAACCCGCTGGCGTATCGCGATCTCGACGCGGCCGCGCGGGCGTTTTTGGATGCCGGCGACGTCGTGCCGCTCAACCGGCTCGCGCGCGAAGCGTACGCCTACGAGGAAGGCGCCGGCGGCCGGGCGAGCGCGTACAGTCAAGGCCTTTTCGCGGCGGCGAGTTGTTCGGATAACCCGCAGGCGTACGACATGCGTCTCGATCGCGGCGCGCGGGCGGCGGCGTGGCGTTCGGCGCTCGAACGCAAACGGACGCAAGACCCGGACCTGTACGCGCCGTTCACCATCGACGAGTTCCTCGGAATGCCGCCGGACTATGCCTACGTTCCGCTCTGCGTCGGGTGGCCGGTTCCATCTCCGTTGCATCCACCCGGCCAACCGGTGCCGCCCGGTACGCGCTTCCCGAGCGTCCCGACGCTGGTGCTGACCGGAACGCTCGACACGATCACAACACCGGGCGAAGGCGACGCCGCCACGCGACTCTTTCCGCGCGCACACCACGTGATGATCGCAAACACCGGCCACGTCAGCGCGCTCGGCGACCTTTATGGATGCGCGTCGTCGATCGTGCGCACGTTCACAGCTAGCGGCAAGCTCGACGACGGTTGCAGCTCGACCGTTCCCGCCCTCCACCTGGTTCCGTCGTTCGGTCGCGATCTCGCCGACGTCGCTCCGGCGATACCGGCCAACGGGAACCGCGCGACGGAGCACGATCTGCGCGCCGCGGCGGCGGCAACGCTGGCGGCGGCCGACGTGCTAGCGCGTGCGTACCAGTTCTCGCTCGCGTCCGGAACCGGCTTGCGTGGAGGAACGTTCGCGGCCGCGACCCACGGTAACGCCACGAATGCCGCGCTGACGCGCATCGCGTGGACGCGCGATCTTTTCGTCTCCGGTGCGTCGTTGTCGAACGCGTTGACGACGCGGGCTTCCGCGCACCTCACCCTGCAGGGCGCCGCCGGCGGCACGATCGACGCGAGCTGGACGACGGTCGGAATGCGCGCGGTCGCGACCATCCACGGCACGGTCGACGGCCGATCCGTGGAAGCGACCATGCCGGCGCCGTAGGTCGAGCCTAACGGATGCGCGTCGGATCCAACGATGCGCGTAGCGCCGGCTTGTCGACTTTGCCCATCGCGTTGCGCGGCAAGTTTTCGACGAAGCGAATCTCTTTCGGCACCTTGAAGCTAGCGAGGCACTCGCGCAACGCAGCGGCGATCGAATCGGCGTCTAACGCTTCGCTGGTTTCTATAAAGGCGACCGGCATCTCGCCGCGCGCCGGATCGGGTTTACCGACGACCGCGCAAGCGCGTACGCCCGGAAGCGCTTCGACCGCGTCTTCGACTTCGCGCGGGTAGACGTTGAAACCGCCGGTGATGATGACTTCCTTGATTCGCCCGACGATGCGGTAAACGCCGCGCTCGGCGTCGTACTGCGCCAAGTCGCCGCTGCGATACCAGCGCGTCGCGTCGTCACCGGTAACGAACGCTTCCCGGCTTGCGGCTGCGCGCCGCCAGTACCCGCAAAAGACGTTCGGCCCGCTCACCAGCAGCTCGCCGATCTCGCCGGCCGGCAGCGGCTGTGCGCCGTGCGGCGCTGCGACGCGCACGCGCACGCCCGGCAGAGGGACGCCGACGCTGCCCGGCACGCGTGGACCGGCGTAGCGATTCCCGAGGGCGAATCCGAACTCGGTAGCGCCGTAGCGCTCTAATATCGACGCGCCGAATCGTTGCGCGAACGCACGGTGCAGCTCGGCCGGCAGCGCCGCCGAGCCCGAAACGTACAGCCGCAACGGCGGCGGCGGCCGGCGGCCCGCGAGCGCTTCCAACAAACGGACGTACATGGTCGGCACGCCGAAGAACATCGTGACGTCGCCGCCGCCGAGGCGTTCGAGCGCGTCGCGTGCGTCGAAGCGTTCGCGCAACACCACGCGTCCGCCGGCGCACAAGGACGCGGTCAAGCCCGCGATGAGGCCGTGTACGTGAAAGAGCGGGAGAGCGAGGAGGAGCGTGTCGCATGCCTGCCACCGCCATGCCGCGATGACTTGTGACGCAATCGCCGCCAGGTTGCCGTGCGAAAGCATTGCGCCCTTCGCCGTGCCGGTGGTTCCGCTCGTGTAGACGATCAACGCGACGTCGTCCGGTTGCGGGCGTTCGGTCGAATCGTAGGGGCGTATCTCGGAAGTACGCGCCCACGATTCGACATCGGCGACGTCGACGACGGTCGCGTTGCCGGAGTTCGCCTGTTCGGCGAACGGGACGACGCTCGCGGAGCAGGCGATGACGGCGGGGCGCGCATCGCTCAACGCGTGCGCTAAGTCGTTGGCCCGGTACAGAACGTTCATAGGAACGGCGATCGCTCCCAAGCGGAGCGCTGCAAGGTAGGCGAATGCGAAGCCGAGCCGGTTCTCGCTGTAGATCGCGACGCGATCGCCGGTGCGGACGCCGCGCTCGTGCAAACGCCGGGCGACGCGCCGCGCGCCGGCGTGCAGATCGGTATACGTCAGGTCGTCGACTGCGAGGGCACCGGCGCGGTCGGCGAGCGCACCGTCGAGCAGATCGAGAAGCACCTCAGCGGGTCCGGACCAGCGCTTCGGCCAGCGCGACGTCGGTGACGCGGTCGACGTTGACCCCAGTCTCGGGAAACGGCGACACCGCCGCGCGCACCCGCGCGCCCAGGATCCGGCTCGCGCGCGCTTCGGCATCGGCGATCGCAAGGCGGCCGATCGCGTAGCGCGCCAGCACGTCCCAACCGAACAGCGATGCGAGTCGAAACGGGTGCTTACGCGCCGCACCCAAGCGTTCGATGAAGCGTTCGAGCAACGGCAAAGCGCGAGGTTTTATCGACACCAAGCCCCCGCCACAAAACGTTCCCTCGCGCAAGCGCGCCCACGTGTGCGGCACCTCGGGAAAACGCGCGAGATGCACGTGTTTTTCGACGCAGCCGTAGACGACGTCGGCGTCGAGCGCGCGTACGCGCCCGGCAAAATCGTTCACCGCAGCTGCGTTAAGTATGGGAAGATCCGACGCAACCACCAGCACGTCGCGGTCGGGCGGAAACGCCGAAAGGCCGCTCCGCAGGCTGTCGGTAATGCGAACGCCGTCCGGGCGCAGTTCGTCGGCTTGAGCGATGCCGGGATGGTCGCGCATCGAAGGCGGAGCCACCACCACGACGCGCGCGACCGACGCGGCGCTTCGAAGCGCCGCAATCGTGCGGCCGACCAGCGTAATGCCTCCGATGTCGACGAACGCTTTATTCGGCGCTCCCGGTTGAAGCCGCGCGACGGCGTCGGCGGGGCCGCCCGCGAGCACGACCGCGTCGAGCGTTTCGCTCACGCCCGCCAACCCGGCGTGGCCGCGAACGCCGTGGGAAAGCGTTGGTATTCCGGCGGAAGCGTGAGCCGGTCCACAATGGAATCCGTTTCGGCGCGCGTCCTCGTCAACGCGAAGACGCACGAGCCCGATCCGGCGAGCAGCGCGTTGCCGGCACCGGCCGAACGCAGCGCGTCGAGCGCCGTCGCAATGGCCGGCGTGCGTTCGACGATCGGTTCTTGAAAGTCGTTGTGCAGCAGCGCTTCGACCGCATCGAAATCGCCACGCTGCAACGCCGTCAGCATCTCGATTGAGACCGACGTTGCGCGGGCGCGGATCGGCCGGTCGCGCTTGTCGAGTTCCGCGTACGCTTCGGCCGTCGAAACACCGACGGGTGGTTTGAGAACGAGTGCGTGCCACGCGGGAATGGCGCCGGCGGGCGTTACGCGCTCGCCGGTACCTTCCACCAGTGCGCCCGTGCCGGCTAAAAAAAATGGCACGTCCGAACCGAGTGCGCGCGCGATCCGCAGCCAGTCGAGGGCCGGAAGGGATCCGAAGGCGCCGTCCATTGCGGCCCGCAGCACCGCCGCTGCGTCGCTCGAACCGCCGCCCAAACCGGCCTGCACCGGAATGCGTTTGCGCAACTCGAGCCGTCGAGGCGGAATTGTGCCGAGCGCTCGAACGGCCTGGACGGCGAGATTGTCGTCGCCGCTCAACTCGGCGCGATCGCACGCAAAGCTGAAGCGATCGCTCGGTTCGACCACCAGTTCGTCGGCCAAATCGAGCGGTACCATCACGCTGCGGATGCCGTGGAAGCCGTCGTCGCGTCGCGCGAGCACCTCGAGCGTCAGGTTGATCTTTGCCGGAGCGCGATAGGCCATCGCCAGCCTCGATTAGCGAGCCGATAAGGAGGCGCCTTTGCGACGCGTGCCGCAAAGGGAACGGGTTACTGATGGGCCCAAGCTATGACGCACAGCGGAACGAATTTTGCGCCTACGTCCTGCACGAATCGCAGACGCCCTACGGCCTATTGCTGGGCAACTACAAAACCTACGCGCAATCCACCGCCAAAGGCGGCGTTCGAGGGCTGTGGGACGCCGATACCGACCAAATCATCTTCGGAATGCACCACATCGCCTATCGCTTGCGCGAAAATGCGGAAACGAGCCACACGCTGTTTCCACACCAAATCGAGCGCGAGCTGACGTTCCTTCCGTACGCGCAGATCTCCGAGTTCACCCTTCGAAACCGCATCCACGTCACCGAAGCATTTTACGTGCCGCACGGTCCCGCGTTCAATCGTGCCGTGTCTTTCGTGGTCGACGTCACACTGTATAACCCCGGCCGCGAGCCGCTGGAAGTCGCGCTCTTCCCCTGGGCGATGCTGGTGGGTCAGCGCTTCTACGGCGAACCCGAGCACGAAGTTCGCGCCTGGAACGACGGCCGTTTCATCTGCTCGAAGAATCTCGAAACGGGCGGCGAGCGCTGGTGGGGCGGCTCGCGCCAGCCGGCGGCGGTGGAGCTTTCGCTGCGCGAACAGGCGCTGCTCGAATCGATGCGCCGCTCGACGCTGCTGCGCGATAAAGCCGAGCACCTCGAAGACGTCAAGCCGGAGCAAGCCGAGCTGGTAAGCCGGCGCATTTTCGGCGCCTTCGAATACGCCATCACGGTAGCTCCGGGAGCGCGCGAGTCGCTGCGGCTGGCGGTCGTGTATCACAAAGACGGAACCGAAAAGAGCCGGCCGGTGCTGGAAGCTCTGCTACAGGACCCGCGCGCGCTGCACGACACGCAACGATACTTTGCCGACCGGCTTGCCGACGCTCGATTCTTGACGCCGTCGCCGGAGATCAGTCGCGGCGTTGCCTGGGCGAAAGCCAACATGTTACGCATCGTCAAAGAGTATCCGCACGGCTGGGGTTCCACCAACTCGCCGCCGTCCGACATCCTGGTCTCCCGCGACACGTCGTGGTTCGTGCACGGCTTCGACTATTTTTGGCCGGAGTTCAGTCGCAACGCGCTGGAGGTTTTCAATCGCGCGGTCGACCCCAGCGGCTTGATGATCGAATACATTCGCGGCGTGAGCGGATACAAGACGGCATACGACCTGAACATCAACGACGACACTCCGTTGCATCTCATCGCGATGCTGCACCACTATAACGCGACCCTCGACGACGGGTGGGTGCGCGAAAATCTACCCCTGGTGCTCAAACTCACCGACTACCTGCTCACCCAGCGCGACGAGCGCGGTCTAATTTTCTGTCAGGCCAAAGGCGTCGACATGTACGGGATTTCTTCGTGGCGCAACATCATTCCGTACTACACGCTCGACGGCGCGGTGACGGAAATCAATGCCGAGAGCGTGTACGCGCTGGAGGCGGCCGCGATGCTTTGCGCGGTCGCGGACGATCACGAGAACTGGCAAAAATACACCGCTCAGGCGCAAAACATGCGTCAAGCCATGATGGAATATCTGTTCAACGACGACACGGGCGCCTTCGTGCTGAACTACGACCAGGACCAAAATTATCAAGACAACTTCACGGCCGACGAAATCTTTCCGGTGCTCTTCAACGTCGCCGATGCCAAAGAGCGCCGCGCGATTCTGAGCCGCTTGCACGAAGCCGATTTCGTTACCCCGGTGGGATTGCGAACGATATCGACCGCCGATGCCTGGTATTTTCCGTCGTACGGTTTCGGTTTGCTCGGCGGCGTTTGGCCGGATCTCACGCTGTGGTACGTCGTAGCGCTGGCGCGCAACGGCATGACCGACGAGGCGGTGCATTTCTTGGCGGCGACGTATGCGGCGATGGAAGGCGGGAGTCCGCGCAACACCGTTCCCGGCGAGTTCGCAGAGTGGTTCGACGGCGGATCGCTCAGTAACCGCGGCATGTATCTGTCGCCGTGGACGGGCGCGAAGTACCTGTGGGCGGTAGCCGAGACGGTCGGCGGACTAGACGGATATCGCACCAGCGGCCGCCCGCACTTGGCGCCCTTGCGGCCGAAAGACTGGGAATGGATGGCGGCGGCGCGCGTGCACTGGGGCGGCAAACGGCGGACCTATTTGATCGACTTGCGCAACAACGTGATCTACGGCGACATGCCGGAGCTGTCGGCCGAAGAGCCCTTCACCTGTATCTTTGCGGGCCGCGACGTGAGCGACGAAGTGACCACGTCGCCGGTCGAAGTCGGCGCGATCGCCTTCGAAGACGAGCGCGGCGCCGTCCGCATCTTCGTCTGCAACGATCTCGCCCAGGCACGCAACGTGTTGGTCGAGTTCCGCGGCAGCACCGCCCGCGTCGATATGGCGGCCGGCGAACTACGCGAGGTGCATCTTATCGGCACGCCCAGCGACCGGCGCGCGCGTGCCGCCAAACTCGACGTCGTTCCACAGACCGTTCGCGTATAATAGGGGGCCTGTGCTCGACCCGTCCAACCGCTTTGCGACCATCGTTTTAGCCGCCGGATCGGCGGTGCTTCTGATTGCGATCGGCGTCGGCGAGCGCATGGGCGATCGCGTCCTGGGGCGGGCAACCGGACAGGGACTGCAATCGGTCACCGCCACCGCCCCCTCGCCGGCCGCCACCGCGTCCGCCGGTCCTTTTGGGCCCGACTGGAAGCGCTCGGATACGCTCTCGGCGGCCAGCGACCCGCGCTTTCCCGATCCGCGGGTTCCACCACAGCCGCTCCCGACGCCCCTGCCCACGCCGAAGGTGACCCCCACCCCGTACGTGCCGGCGACGCCGACGCCCAACCCGAACATCCCGATTTGGCGTCAGCGGCCGCTGCCGACCGCCACCCCGTTCGTGCCGGCATCCGCCTCGACGTCGCCAAGCCCGGGCGAGCAGCCGCCGGCCGGCGAGCGCTCGGCCGAAAACCGGGCATCTCCACTGCCGTAACCGTCCCGATGGCGTGTACCCAATGTCCTTATTGGAAATCCCTGATAGGATAGAGACATGGAACATGCCGGAACGCCTACCGTAAAGCGCGGGCTCGCGCAAATGCTCAAAGGCGGCGTCATCATGGACGTCGTCACCCCGGAGCAGGCCGTCGTTGCCCAAGAAGCGGGCGCCGTCGCAGTCATGGCTCTGGAACGGATTCCAGCCGATATTCGCGCGGCCGGCGGCGTCGCCCGGATGAGCAGCCTCGAACTGATCCAAGGCATCATGGACGCCGTCACCATCCCGGTGATGGCGAAAGTGCGCATCGGTCATTTCGCCGAGGCAAACGTGCTGCAGCAGCTCGGCGTCGACTACGTCGACGAGTCCGAAGTGCTCACGCCGGCCGACGACAAGTATCACATCGACAAACATCCGTTCACGACCCCGTTCGTGTGCGGAGCGCGCGATCTTGGCGAAGCGCTGCGGCGCATCGCCGAAGGCGCCGCGATGATTCGCAGCAAAGGCGAAGCCGGTAGCGGAAACATCGTCGAAGCGGTGCGCCACATGCGCGCGATTCGCGACGGTATTCGCGAACTGGGCGCCGTGCCGCATGAAGAGCTGGTCGCTCGCGCCCGCGATTTGGGAGCTCCGCTGGAACTCGTGCAGTCGGTCGCCAAAGACGGCAAACTTCCCGTCGTGCTGTTCTGCGCCGGCGGCGTTTCGACGCCGGCCGACGCGGCGCTCATGATGCAACTGGGAGCCGAAGGCATCTTCGTCGGAAGCGGCATCTTCAAGTCGAGCGACTCACGGAAGTTCGCGAAAGCGATCGTCGATGCGACCACCCACTTCAACGACGCCAACGTCGTGATGGAAGCGTGCCGGTCGCTGGGCGAATCCGAGGCCATGCACGGTATCGACGTGCGAACGCTCGAGCCCGCGCAGCTGTTCGCCGCGCGCGGGAATTAAGAACCGATTACGAGGCGATCGTGCGTCCGCTAGTCGGCGTGCTCGCGCTGCAGGGCGATGTGGTCGAACACGTTGCCGCGTTGGAACGCGCCGGCGCTGCCGCGTTATTGGTCAAGACGCCGTGCGACCTCGAGCGGATCGGCGGCCTGATCGTTCCCGGCGGTGAATCGACGACGGTGATGAAGCTGCTCGAACGCTTCGAGTTGGCCGAGCCGATCGTGGCCCGCGTGCGTGCCGGCATGCCGTTCTGGGGTACGTGCATGGGGATGATCGTTGCCGCGCACGACGTCGCGGGGCTCGAGCAGCCGACGCTCGACCTCATCGACATCGGTGTCCGCCGCAACGCGTTCGGACGTCAAAACGAGTCGGCCGAAGTCGACCTGATGATTCCAGTGCTCGGGTCCGAGCCGTTCCGCGCGATCTTCATCCGGGCTCCATGGATCGAACGCGCTGGTCCGGAGGTCGACGTGCTCGCCGAGCGAGCCGGGCACGGCGTGATGGTGCGCCAGAGCAACGTCCTCGGCACGTCGTTCCATCCCGAACTCGGTAACGATCTACGCGTTCACGAGTACTTCCTTGAAATGATCGGTCGGCCGCATTTACACGTAGGGAAGGCCTCCGCCGCCGCGTAACATCCACGTCAGGATGACGACGACTCCCGAAGAATCGCGGGGAGGGTTTCAGGGGCAGATTCCCCCGGTCGAGCCGCTGCTCACCGAGGTCATCGCCACGCTGTCGCTGGCCGCGCACGCCTACTTGACCGAAAGCGAAGGCCGCGAACCCGATCGGGCGTCGGCAGAGGTCGCGATCGACGTTGCCAGCGCCGCATTCGAGCGCGTAAAGGAACGGCTGCGGCCGGAAGAGCGGTTGGCATTGACGCAAATGCTAACCGAGACGCGACTGACTTTCGTTCGACAGCGGGGCATCTAGAAAAAATGCCTCGCTACTGCAATCGGGCTTTCCGAAGAGCGTCGCGATGAGCGACGTTCTCGTCTTGAATTTCACGTACGAAGCCCTCAATATCACGAGCTTTCAGCGCGCGGTTCGGATGATTTTTGCGGGGAAAGCCGAGCTGCTGCACGGGCGCGACCGGATGCTCGTCTCGACGTCGTGCGAAGTGCGCATGCCGTCGATCATTCGGATGCTGTACTACATTCGGCGTCCGATGCAAAAGGTCGCGTTGACGAAGAAGAACGTCCTGATACGCGACGACCACACCTGCCAATACTGCGGCACCCACGGCGAGAAGCTCATGACCGTCGACCACATCACGCCCAAGAGCCGTGGCGGTCCGTCGACGTGGGAAAATCTGGTGTGCGCGTGCATGCGCTGCAACAACCGCAAGAACAACCGGACGCCCATCGAAGCGAATATGTCGCTCAAGCGCAAACCGCGGCAGCCCAAGTACATTCCGTGGATTCAAATCAAGCGCAACACCCTGCCCGACGAGTGGGGCAAGTTCCTGTTCCTCTACAGCGTCTCCATCGACGAACGCGTCGAAGCATAGACTCGTTCGGTGTGTCAACCCGACCGGAGGCGCGAAGCGCCGCAGT
>PLLA01000048.1 GCA_003140835.1 Candidatus Tumulicola scandinaviensis
CTTTCTGGCTCCGATCACGTGGCTAACCTTCGACTGGAGCGTTTGCACGACGTCGATGCGATCGTCGATCTTCAGTAAGCTCTCCACCCGCGGAGCCCCGAGCTGGTGGCAACGTTTATGGATCGCGGCGAGTGCGTCGCAAATAGTTTGCACGTCACCTTCGACGTTTGTCGCCATCGCGTTAAGCTCGTAGCGAATTCCCATTTCATCAAGAACGTCGAGCGCAGCCGCGACGTACTCACGGACACCTCCTCCCGTGTTCGCTCCGACCGTAATACTTGCTGTTGCCATTTCTTAGGTCGCTCCTTTGCGCCGGAAAGCATCGTGTGCGTGCGAATGTTTCGCCGAACCATGCGCTCGTCCCATTGCGCTCGTGTCGAGCCAGTTCCTAGCCTTAAGGGATTGGAAGGTCTGGTGAAGCCTCGAAGAGACGGTCGCTCTTCCTTCGGACCTTGGCGAGGTTTTCGGTGAGCTTGGTCGCCGCTGGCCGTAGGCTAGTTTGGTGCCGACCGACTCGGCCATTTCGTGACTCCACGTTGCGCCCATCCCGTCCCGGCTTCTCGTCGCCTAACCACTAATTGGCGACGCCATGAAAAAACGCCCGACACAGGCTCACGGCACGTTCGCCCGTCACGAAACGCCTTTACGCATCGCGTACGTACCAAAACGCACGAAAAGAGGGACCGAAGCGTACCGATTGGTGTCGTGCGGTGCTGAGATGTAAGGGTGGGTCCCCAACCAAGGGTAGGGTCGGCGATTTTCCCGAGGGCCTTACGCATAATGCGGGTACCAAAAAGTGGGCAAGAGGCACCGAAACGTACCGATTCGTCGTCATGCGCGGCAGGTGTGCGGGCGGGTGATAGAAGTGCTACTATTGCTGGGAGCGCATTTTTCGCCCCGCTCGAGCCTCATCGAGGCGTTTGACCTCCGTACGAGATATGCGAAGAGGAGAGACCAGTGTTCCTATCCCTCGTTTTCCTACCTGTCTACATCATCGCCCTGATATTAGTAGCCTCCAGCATCAAAATTCTGCGCGAATACGAGCGCGCCGTCGTCTTCCGTCTCGGACGCTTCCAAGCCGTTAAGGGTCCGGGGCTTATCCTCATCCTTCCGTTTGTCCAGCAGGTCGTGCGCGTTGACTTGCGCACCGTGGTCATGGAGGTACCGGGCCAGGACGTGATCTCTCGAGACAACGTGTCCCTGAAGGTTGACGCGATCCTGTACTTTCGCGTTGTGGATGCGCAAAAGGCGATCATTCAAGTCGAGGACTTTCTACGCGCGACCAACATGCTAGCGCAAACGACGCTCCGCTCCGTGCTGGGCGAGCACGAGCTCGACGAGATGCTTGCCAAGCGTAACGACCTCAACGCCTCCGTTCAAAGTACGCTAGATGCCCAAACGGAATCCTGGGGCATCAAAGTCATTAGCGTTGAGATTCGGGAAGTGACGCTAACCGAAAACATGATTCGCGCCATCGCAAAGCAGGCCGAAGCAGAACGCGACCGGCGGGCAAAGGTTATTCATGCAGAGGCTGAGTTTCAAGCCGCGCAGACACTGCTTAACGCGGCGCGAATCCTTGCAGAAGATCCCGCAGCCATGCAGTTGCGCTACCTGCAAACGCTCACCGAAGTCGGTGGCGAGCAGAACTCGACAATTGTCTTTCCGATGCCGATCGACCTCATCAAGCCGTTCCTGCAGATCATGCAGAACCACGCGAAGGATACAACATCCGTGCCGAACGGCGCAAAGGTGCCCCTGGGCGCGACTCCGCCGAAGTGACACTGCGGCCTTATCCCGGCGACGTCGGGAGGCGAATAACGTGAACGGATTTTCAAAGCGCGTGACGCGAAAGGATGCGCTCGCAAGCCTGCTCGTGCTTCCGGCACTCGCGGGCGTGCTGGCAGTAGGAGCGACCACCATCGCCCGGGCCGACAGCAGAACCCAGCTCAAGTACCAATCGACGCCGAAGGGCAAACAGAAGTGCTCGGGATGTTCGCTTTTCGTTGCGGGAAAGACCGCGACGGCCAACGGTACGTGCAAGGTGATTACGGGACCTATCAGCCCCAATGGCTGGTGCACGGCGTTTATGCCGAAGTCCAGCTAACTCGCTGAATACTCGGCGGCCCGTTTCTAACTTTCGGAACCATCGGTTGCATCGTCCAACCCTCTTTCTCCATCATGACGTGCTGGCGCCCATGCGAGTGATGTGACGGAAAACATGAAAGACGCCGTGGTCGAAGATATGATAAGCGGTTGACAGCGCGGCATCAAAGTCAAGTGTGGCTCGCATTTTCGATGCAGCATGCGTCGTTCGACGAGAACCTCTTCCTCCAAGGGCACTAATACAACGTGCTCCTCATTGGAAACTCTTGCAGCCTCCAATCGTGGTAGGCCGTAGGGATCGGCCGTACACCTTCGAGAACTTCGAGTACCTCGCTGCGCGTGCGAAGGCGTGGCACGACCGTCACCCTCACGGAAATTATCCGGCTTTGGTACCGCGCATGGTAGGCGCAGAATCGGAATGGCCGAATCGGTAGCGCATGCTAGTACTTGCAGCGAAATGCGTGGGCAAGCCGGACCACAAGAGCGAGATATTGCGCTTGGCCACCGCAGTGGCCGAACCGTCGAGAGCGGAAACCGGCTGCATATCGTACACCTTTTACGAGAGCCCGTCCAACAACGAATTCCTGTTCTTCGAGGAGTGGGCTGATCAACCAGCTCTCGATTTCCACTTTCAAACGGCGCACTTTCAAGACTTCGTACGCCAGTTCTCGGAACTGCTCGCGCAACCCCCGAACATCCGAGTATACGAGATCGCCAACGCCCGCGACTTAGAGATGTAACCGCCTGTTGGCAGCGCGGTTAAAGAAGGCTGGATTCCAGGTGCCTACGAGATGATAAACGCTCCGCTGAGCGCGGCTCGCAATCACCCCGTCCCGGATGTCGAGTAGCGACCTTGCTTCTCAGTAATGTCAATGCGATACGCGATGCCATCCCCGCCTGCGCGAGTGACAAATGTCCGCCAGGCCATCACCGGGGCGGCTGTGGCGGCCGCGGCTGTCCTTAGGCGTTCGGCGATACGCTCTACGGCTTCGATGGCGACGCTGCCGTCGAGTCGCTTGAACACTCCGCGAACTATCACCGAGCACCAGTCCGCTGCGTTTCCCACGCGGTCGACCTCGACGCATACCCTCGGGTTTGCAGACATGTTCTCGATCTTCGCGCCCAACAGGCTGTATCCGTAGAACGCTCGGCCGTCGTACGCGTACGTGATCGGGACGATACACGGCAAGCGGCGACGATCGACGTAGCCAATGCGGGCTACGATCTCTTCGTGGAGCAGGGCCTCTATCGCGTCGGATGTCAGTTCGCCGAACATAATGCGTTAACTCGATATCCCTCCGGTGGCCGAGATTTTCGACGCTAGATTGCCACCTTCCGGCCGTGAGGACAATGCTCGGCGCTTTGGGTGGCGGGCCTTGAGGGCAAACGTCCGAACTCGCGCGCCGATCGGCGCTGAGGAGCGTGGGTATGCCCCCAGCGGAGCAGACGACCTCGCCCGGACCCGTCACCACCACCCCGGCAGTCGGAACGCGTGAGAAACCCAACGCCAACGGATGTAACCAGTTCGCGATCGTCGGGAATGCCAAGTCTCAGCGCGTGACCTGTCCCAACTCCGGCGGCGCAAACGTCACCAAGTACAACTATCCGGCGCGCGGAAGTCCGGTCGTCACGATTAAAGGAAAGTTTGCCCAACCGTTCGCGGCCGTGGCCTCGGCCCCGTCATGCGGCCACTGATTTCTGTGGAAGTGGGATAGTTTCATAGGTTGCGAGGAACTCCTCGGGAGTGAGATATCCGAGCGCTGAGTGCGCGTGCATCGTGTTGTAGCCATGCATCCAATCGTGGCTCTTCGTCTGCAGCTCAATGACGGTGCGAAACCACTGCGAGTTGAGAAACTCCGTCCGAACGCGATTGTTGAAGGATTCGATGTAGGCGTTCTGCGTCGGTTTTCCGGGTTGAATGAAGAGCAGCTCAACATCATGCTTCTCGGACCATCGCTGCATGAGTTTGGATGTAAACTCGGTGCCGTTGTCGATTCGCAGGTATTTCGGATAGCCGTAGATCGCGGCAACGTTGTCAAGTACGGCAGTTACCGATCGACTGTGGTGAATGACGCTTCCAGTGCCAAGCCACTGCGGCTGAACTCGTCCTCCATCGAAAGCACGCGTACAGCCCGCCCGGAGAAGAGCCGATCGTGGATGAAATCCAGCGTCCAGCCTTCAAACGGTCGGGCCGCGCGCCGCAGCGGGCGGCCGCGGACAATCTTGGCTCGGCCTCTCCGGCGACGTCGCCCGATTTGCAAGTTCGCGACGCGATAAACCCGGCGGAATCGCTTGTAATTCATGTATTCGTCGTGCGCGGGGTCGGCATCCCGACCGTAGTCTTCGTAGAGCCGGCGACAGCCATGTTCGGAATGCGTATGCGCGACTTCCGTCAGGCGCTTTGCCCAGTGCGCGTCTTCTTGCGCTTTGGTGCTGGGTCTTTCCCGAGACGACCGATGGCGTGCATGGATCGCCTTACAGGCTCCCCGTTGCGAAAGGCCGAGTTGTTGCAAGGCCTTCACGGCTTCGGCTCGCCGGGAAGACTCCAGGAGTTTTTTCGCATCAGCTCTTCCATCGCATCGATCTTGACGGTTTGGCGTGCGATGATGCGCTGCATTTGGGCGTTCTCGGCTTCGAGCTGCTTGAGCCTGGCAAGATCACTGGCGCTCATGCCGGCGTACTTCGATCGCCACAACCGGATCGTGTTAGCATGAATGCCGTGGCGGCGAGCGAGCTCATCAGCCGGCGCTCCGGCATCGAATTCGCGAAGGATTGAAACGATCTGCGCCTCAGAGAAGCGGCTCTTGCGCATGGTGGATCTCCTTCATGGCCAATCTAGGCCGGAAATCCACAGTAATCCTTGGCTCCCGATTCAGGTCCGAGACCATCTATTGCCGGATATATTCTGTGCTGACGAATTCGAGCGCAGGCGCTCGGCTGAAGCGATTACGCGTCGGGAAGCGTACCTCCACAACCGTTCCGTTGCCGAGAGGCAATCCGCAGCCGAAGAGTAGGCTTGCGGTCAGCCCTCAGAAAAAAGCATGGTGGCTGGGACTGCCGTTTCCGAACGTTAGAGTCGAGCTCTCGCGGCCCGACTGTGGTATTCGAGTCCTTCGGCGCCCGCGAAAATCGTTGCCTCCTTGATGACCTCCGGATCAACGTCACCGATTGTGTGCAGGTACGTACGCAAAATGAGAAATGTAAAAACGGACAGACCGGATGCAAAACGTGCGTTCGAACTGGTGGGCAGTACGTGATTGGGCCCGATGCCGTAGTCACCGAAAACCTCAGCGGAACCCCTACCGATAAAGAGTGCGCCATAGCTCCTCAGTTCGGACGCTAAGGCTTCGGCCCGTGTGCCCTGCAGTTCCAAATGCTCGGGCGCCAGTTCGTTAGCCCAGAGTGCAGCCGCTGGCAGTGGCAAGATCGCGCAACATCCGTATCGCTCGATGGAATCAGCGACTACTCCAGATGTGCGGGCGATCACAAGCTGCTGTTTTGTCAGCTCGACGTCGACGGCCGCGGCGAAACCCGAGTCGTCGGTCAGGAACATGACTCTTGCGGCGATGTCATGCTCCGCCTGCGCGAGCAAGTCGGCCGAGACCAGCGCTGGATCCGCGTCGTTTGAAGCGATAACGAGCACTTCGGATGGACCGGCAAGCATATCGATGCCACAGACGCCAAACACGAGGCGTTTTGCCGCGGTAACATACGCATTTCCGGGACCAACGATTAGATCAACTTTGGGAACCGATTCGGTGCCGAACGCCATGGCCGCGATCGCCTGAGCACCACCGATTTCGAAACAAGCGTCGACTCCAGCGTAGTGCGCCGCGGCAAGTGTGTCACGAGTTGCATTGGGCGTGCACATCGTGATGTGTGAAACCCCCGCGACACGAGCCGGAGTCGCGCACATAAGCACCGTTGACACAAGCGGATGGCGCCCACCAGGCACGTAGATGCCAACTCGCTCAATTGGGAGCGCGCGATGACCAATCGTCATGCCACCGACAGGCAGCGCGACATCGCAGAGCGAGGCGCGTTGTGTCTTGGCGAAAAGCTCGATTCGGTCGCTGGCATTCGTAATCACCTGGCGCAACGCAGCATCGGTCGTTCGGTAGGCGACTACGAGCTCGCTTTGCGAGACACTGCGTGGTGGCGGGTCCCCAACGGACTTAGCGATGCGCGCGACCGCTGCGTCGCCTTCAGCCTGAACGCCGAGGACGATATCGCTGACGTCCGGTAAGGTTGAAACGTCAGGCCACGGGCTGCTGCCCGGCTCGACTCGGCGCAGTTTCATTTCGCCCGCTCCGCCAGTTTAGCCATAACATCCGCGATGATAGCGCCGGCGTGCTGCAGTTTCACCGTCATAAAGTAGAGAAGGTCGGCACACTCCCAGGCCACTTCTTCCGGAGTTTGCGCGTTTGCTAACTCAGCCGCTTCTTCACGGAGCTTTGCCTGCAGGAGACCAGACTGAGCAAGCAACTGACGCGTGTAAGAAACGCCATCGACCCCATTTGCTCGTTCGCGTACTCGTGCCGCGAGCGTCGTCCAAGTAAATCGCCCCCGGGAGTCAAAGCAGGTGTCTGTTCCGAAATGGCAAGTCGTTCCAACTTGCTCCACATAGAAAATAATCGCATCGCGGTCACAATCGGCGGCTACGTGAATAAGGCGCTGCGAACGACCAGACACCTCGCCCTTTCGCCAGATATGCTGGCGCGAGCGACTCCAATAAACGCCTGCTCGTTCGCGCAGCGCCGTCGAAAGCGACTCTGCCGTGGAATAAGCAAGCATCCTCGGCGTACTGTCTCCAGCATCGCAAACGATTGTTGGAACGAGGCCTTGGCACTTTGCGAAATTGATCGATTCCACAAACGTTTGATCCACGTTTAGCATGGTCGGATCTCAAGCCCACGCTGCTTACAGTGGCGCTTGACCGCCGGAATCGTCAACGCCCCGTTGTGGAAAACTGACGCTCCTAACGCTCCATCTGCTCCGGCAATGAGTGCCTTCGCAAATGAATCCGCATCGACGGCCCCGCCGGAGGCCACCACCGGAATGGTCAGCGCCCGAGAAAAGTCGGATATGAGCTTCAGGTCATAGCCGGCTTGCGTACCGTCCCGCTCAATCGATGTAAGGAGCACTTCTCCCGCACCGAGGTCCTGTGCCTCGCGCGCCCAGTCCAATGCATTGCGCCCAACCCGCACAGTGGCACTGTGCGTCGCGAGTTCATATTGCCCTTCGACCTCGCGGGCGTCGACTGAAAGGACGATGCATTGGGAGCCGTACCGCTCGTAAAGCCGCTGCAGACAGAGTGGGTCGTTGACAGCGGTCGTGTTCACGGCGACTTTGTCGGCTCCGGCATCGAGCAACCGGAGCACGTCGGCTTCGTCGCGCACGCCTCCCCCGACTATCAACGGCACGTCGATGTTCCTTGAGATCCGGTAGACGGTTTCGAGCGATGCGATCCGACCTTGCAGGGTTGCGCTGACGTCCAGCATCACCAGCTCGTCAATCCCCTCTTCGCAGTAGCGACGAGCTCGCTCGACCGGATCGCCCATATCGCGCAAGTTCTCAAAACGCAACCCTTTGACGACCCGTCCGTTGCTTATGTCGAGGCAGGCCACGATGCGTTTAGCTAACATGGCTAGCCCGTGCACATTGCTATGAAATTTTCAAGGAACTGCGCGCCGTAGCGTCCGCTTCGCTCCGGGTGAAACTGAACGCCGAGGACGTTCCCTCGACGTGCGATGCTGGTAAATAGGACGCCGTGCTCGGTGGTGGCGATCGTTTGCGGGCTCTGCGCCGGCGGCGCAAACGAGTGCGCGAAATACGCCCAACCGCACTCGATGCTCGAACAAACCGACTCGACCCAATTCCAGCCAGTGTGCGGCGATTTTGGCCCACGCAGTTGTATTACCACTCCATCAAAAACCCCCAAACCCTTGACTAAGGGTGCTTCGTCACTGCGATGGAACAACGCCTGAAACCCAGCGCAGATACCAAGCACGGGTATTCCCCCGTCGATCACTCGAAGGATGGGTATTCGCAGCGAGCGCTCGTCGAGGGCGCTAAGGAGGAATCGGACGTTGGCAACGCCGGGTATGACGAGCGACTCGACGTCTGTAAGCTGTTGGGACCGTTCGATTAGGTACGAATCGCCGCCGGCGCGGCGGATCGCCTGAACGATGCTGGCACTGTTCGTCGCGCCAAGCGAAAGCACGCCGACTCGAGGTGCGCGTCGCGGCGATGCCGCGCTCAACCGACCGGCTCCGATTGGCGCTCAGTTGGGAAGTCGACCTCATCGATTCCACATTCGTCAAGGAGTGCCAGCGCTATTTCGAACCCTTGGCCTTGATCGTCAGGGCGGTGCGCGTCCGAGCCTACGGCGATCTTCACGCCTCGAGCTTTTGCCTTGGTTAATAGACGCCGATTAGCATCGACATAGGCCTGGGTCTGGTGAACTAACGTTTCGTCATACAGCACGCGCGTATTCAACTCTAGGGCTAGGCGACGGGCTCGGCACACTTCCAAAACCTGGTCCTCATACTGCTCAAGCCTGCGTGGACACGGCCAATGTCCGAACTTCGCCGGTACGTAGAAATGCCCAACCACGTCGCATGGTGCCTCAATCTCTTTCAGCAAAGTCGAGATGTAAAGCGCCCACGTTTTTTCCACACCGATCGCGTTGTACAGCTTCGCAAACTCCGGGTTGTCAAACGGCCACATCCAGCCGTCGCCCGTTTCGCGCTGTTCGATGGGAATGAAATGGACCGAACGGATGATGCTGTCCGGGCGCATCGTCTCGACGATACTCGCCGCGCCGGCTGGGGTGCGCGGATCGTTGTCCGCCTCGATGCCAATAGAGAAGCGCATACCGTTACCTAGCGCATCGGCAACCACCGAGGCGTGCGTCACGTACACGTCGGCCGTTTGAGCCGTCCGGATGACGTCGCCTTGACGAGCGAGATCGAGTGCGCGCCGAACTGTCCGAACGGCCTCAGCATCCTTGGCTGTCGTGAAGTTGATGTGATCGGAAACCATGAGGCGCCGTGGCCACCCGCGCCGTGCCGCGTGGTAGAACCAGAGAAAGAGCATCCGAGGCGTGTAAGCGATCGGTCGCTCTGCGGCATACACGCGATGCTCGCCCTTCGCGTGACCGTGAATGTCAGGAATAGTAGCGACACGCTCGCTGTTCATAGAAGCCCTTTCGTCGATGGAAGCGCGCCTGACATCGCCAATCCTGGAGACCAGGCCATGCAACAAGCCTGCGCAAATGCTTTGAATGACGCTTCAATGCAGTGATGTGGATCAAAGCCATGGAGGACGTCGATGTGGACTGTCAACCCAGCGCTCGAAGCGAAGCTGCGGAAGAAGTGGGGGAGCATGACCGTATCGAGGTCCTCCACACGCTGCGCGGTAAGCCCGAAATCAGTTCGTGCGTAAGGCCGGCCACCCAGATCGACGGCCGCTCGTGCCAACGCATCATCCATGGCGATTGTAGCTGAACCAAAGCGGGCAATGCCGCAGCGATCATCAAGAGCCTTCGATAAGGCACACCCTAAGGTGAGCGCAACGTCTTCGACAACGTGATGCGCAATGGAGTCCAGTGAACGCGCAGTTACCTCGACGGCGCACCCGGCGTGAAACGCAAACTGGTCTAGCAGATGATCGAGCATCACTTGGCCGGTAGCGATTTCGCGGTTGCCACTAATGTTAAGCGTGATGGTTGCGCGAACCACTGTTTCGCGGGTAGTGCGCTCCGAGCTTCCGCTACGCATCGACCGCAATTCCTTCGAGAAACTGTGGCAATATCTCACCAAGCACCCGAATCAGCTCGCTGGTCGATTGATCGTCAAGGGCGCACAAGCGGACGCATCCGGCGAGGTCGGGGTCGGAGAATATCCTAACCGCCACTCCCCGCCGCCGCAGCCTCTTCGCAAGCTTCTTTGCATCGAACGCGAAATCGACCAAGATAAAGTTCGCGGGACCGCGCCAAATAGCCCGAGCAAAAGGCGCGACGGCATCCACAATCGCGTCCAGACTTCGGCGGATCTGTGTGTCGAGCGAATCTTCGAACCGCGTCGTCGCAGCGTCTCCGCGAATGAGCGCATCGGCAGCGGCCAAGGAGGCGACGCTCAACGGGTAGGGAGCAATGACCTTGCGCAAGATGCGCGCGACCGACGGGGTTGCTACCGCGAAGCCGATCCGCATTCCCGCTAGCGCCGATACCTTCGATAGCGACCCTACCACCACCACATTGGGAAACGATCCGGCGGACCGAACCAACGATGCTTCTCGAAAGCAGAGGTAGACTTCGTCGACCACGATGAGCGCCTGCGGCAATGCATCAGCAAGTGTTTGCAGCGTCCCGACGGCCAGGGGCTCACCGGTCGGGTTATTGGGGTGACCGAGATAGAGCAGTTTTGTACGGTTGTCCATCAGCTGAAGCAGCTCGCTCGTGTCGAGTTTCCACCGTTCACGATAGCGGAGCTCACGAACGATAGCGCCGGCAGCGAGTGCGGCTCGCGCATACATCCCAAACGTTGGTCGAACCATGACGGAGTTGTCACCTGGGTCTGTCGCAACGCGCGCCGCGGCCATGAGAAGATCGTCGGCTCCGCTGCCGATGACGAGTCTGTTCGACGGCACGTCGAGCCGCAGGGCGAGGCCTTTTGTAAAGCGGCGCATGAGGCCCAGCGGATAACGTCTGAAGGACTCGGCGTCAAGGAAACGCACCGCGTCGACAACGTGTTGGGGCGGCGGTAGCGGTGCTTCATTGCGGTGCACGCGAAGACGTACGTCTGAATCGGTCAAATCGCGAATGTCGAAGTCGCTCAAACTCGAAATAGCGGAGCGAACAGGCTGCATTATCGAGATTCCAACACGGCGATGTCGCTAGTCGCAATGACGCGTAGGACCTGCAAGCCAGCGGTTTTGATGGTCCCCCCGCTCACGACGACATCGACCACCAGATCAGCCATGCCGCTAAGGACGCAGGTCTCGAGCGATCCCTGAATCGGGAGCGTTTCGAGCGTCATTCCATCTTCGCGTAAGGCGCACAGAAATCGCTCCGCGGTCCTGCGGTAGCGACCGCATACTACGACCCGAAGGGGACGCTGCTCGGTGAGCACGTTCGGCGAGGCGCCAATCAGGCAAAGGGCTGGAGCGCCGTAAATCGCTGCTGGATCGTACCAGGCAAATCGCCGACGATTTAGGCGTTTGTCGAGCGCGTTGCCGTCGGCCAGCCACTCGTCGAGGAGGTCGTCACCGGTGAAGCCGACGACCCGACGCCCCAGAGCAGCTAACTCGTTCGCGAGAAGCGGAACGTCTTCGCCTCTGACGCTGAAAGATTGGGCATCCTCCGGAACCAGATAACGATCCCGAACGCGCATCAGCTGATGGGCAAGTCCGGAATTCTTCGGAAACAGTGCAACCGTCGTTTGCTCTAGGAAGATCGGATCGAGACCTACCATCAGCGATATCTCCAGCGAAGACAAATAAAAACACGGGGCCGCGCATGTTCGCGGCCCCGTGTCTATGAAGTAAAGTAAAAGCTTAACTATTCATTGCACGGGCCCGCCGGTCGTGATGATGATGGCATGGTGTTATCAAGCCAGACGAGTTGTGCATGATGTGACCAAACTTATACCATCAGTTTTGAGCGTTGTCAACACTGCCGCATCCGATTATCCCAGCCGCGGATGACCCGTATCAGCCAGTCGTCCCGCCCTCTGACTAGAAGATCATCCTCAATCGAGCTAGCTTTCCAGTCCTACCAAACTGTCGACGGCGGAACGGAACCGGACTCGGAGACTGCGTCAACATTGCCCTCGCTACGACAGCTAGCCGCTTTGAACGATCCTTCGAGAGCCGATGCTCAATATGGCAACGATACCGGCAATGAAAAGGGGAAGCACTGGCCGATATCGTTCTGTTCAGCTATCCCAAAAATAGCTCATGCATATCGAGTTCAACGGCCGATGCCGTCGAGGGTCTTAGGTACTCGGCGGGAAGTTGAAACCATTTGCGACGACATCCCTTGTCGCGTACAGAACACTTATCGCAAGACACTCACGCGAAGAGCGCCGCGCCACTTGAAGAGCAACCGTCTCCTCCGATCCGGAGCGAGCGCTGGGTGTGAAAGGATACATTCACGCCCGGTGCTCGGCTCGCCCACCCCTGAACGTTCTTTACCACGCGAAGTTAGCTTTCGACTTTTGGTGTGGAAGCTTACAAAGGAGCCGGCGATTTCGGGCACCCTGGCCGGCACAGAGCCTTTCATCGCGGGAAAAGGAGACCGCGTTTGCCCACTTGGCTATTGAAGCGCTCCCGCGAAGCTGGGGATCGGCCTGAACCATGGGATCGCCCGCATGACGCGCCTCAAATCGCTTTCGGTTCTCATGGGTTACGATTAAACCCGCGCAGGCTTTCGAGGACGTCGCCCTTACGTCCGTAATCCTTGGCCTCGCATAGCACGTCGAGTCAGCCGAGCTATGCCGATTGCGTTTTCAGTGCTTGGTGGCTATGGTGGCATTTGGCGCGGGATACGCGACGACCGGAACCGATCAAACGATAGTGCAACGGGTCCTCCTCTGTAACGGGTCGCCCTTCGTTGCTATAAGTTGCAAAGGCAAACGTGACTCATCTTGATGCCTAAGTGCCGCGGCGCCCCTTCTCTTTGCTAGGCGTGAACGGTTTTCCGATTGGCGGCGCTGGATAAGCCGCGACGAATATGCTACCGGGAATGCCGATCGTCTTATCGTAAAGCGGATTGCTATCGGGCCCCGAATATCGCCACGCGTAGATGATGGAAAAAGAAGTGTCTTGGGTAAACGCCGTGTCCTCTGCTGCATCAAGACTAGCGTTGACCGGGTCGGCTGAAGAAGTCGCAAATTCATTCGTAAGCGCGGTTCTTCCCGGTTCCACGTCGCCGCACGCCGGAATGAGTTGGTCGCATATCAATAGCGCGCCACTATTGGTCGTTTCGATGCCGCCCGGGAATTGAAGTTGGATACCAAGATCAACGCCTTTTCCCTTCCCTCCGAGCCACTCGTGCACTACGCCGAAATGGGCAGCCACGCCTGTCGCGTACACGTTACTGGACGTATCAATCGTCACAAAGATAGCCTGCTCCAGGGTTGCATCCGATAGTTGCCTAGTTGGCGTCTTGCTGCCGTTATCGAACGCGACGACGCCACCTAGCCCACCCTTCTCGCCCACGATGTTGGCGACATAGACGGAACCTTTGTTGGGATCAACGACGACGGACGTGGGCTCGCCCACCGTATCATAAAGCGTTTTCAACACCTTATTGGAGAGCGGCGCGAACTCAACGATCTCGTGCTCACCCGAGTTCGCCACCCAAAGATCGCCATTCTTATCCACAAAGAGTCCCGCCGGACCTACGAGGGGCGGTCTCTTAAGCGTGAGCTGTCCGCACGGCCCCTGATCGCTAGAATCTTGTGGAAAGATGTCGATCGTATTCGTAATCTCATCCGATGAGTAGATGACGCTGCTACCGCACTCGGCTTTGTTGATCCAAGCTTTCCGCAGGCGATGCAACGGTGGTTCGTTGCGCGACGGACCCTTGGCGACTAGGCGAAAAGGGACGTTTGTCCATGGTCCACTCTGAGAAGGTAGACCGCTTGGAGGCGTTGAGCCTAAGGTGCCTGGGCCGCAGCTTGCAAATAGAGTGCTCAGAGCCAGGGGAATAATCAAACGATAGTGCAACTGAAAAATCTCCTTTAACCGCTGCCCAGGCGATGAAGACTGGGCAGCGGCGAAATCAACGGTTATGATGCGGCATGCGCCGCGTTATCCATCCGATCAGGGTTGGCGTCGTGGACGCTCATTCGACTTGGAAGGACGCTATGTTGGAGGAGGTCCGCGGCGGTAGTTTTGACCCCACTGCTGCGGGCATATGCGGCGGCCGCGCCAGCGCTCTCATTTTGCGCGGTTCCCTTGAGAAGCGACAACAAACAAACTCCTTAGGTGTTGCGTGTTACGGTCATGGCACAGTCCACTCTATGGCTGACTGGCCGGCAGCAAGCAGCGCGCTTGGTTAATAGACTGCATTTGGACTGTCCACAGCACCGAGTGGATTCAAAAATCCGCTTACGGTAGCGATGTGTTTACCACCGGGGTAGCGCAAAATGTCGACGGTTCCAGCACCCTCATCTGCGACGAACGCTTTCCTGTTGTCTTGGTTTAGTGAAACACTAACTGGGTTTACGTAGCCGGAACCGAGGTATTTAAATACCGTACTGTAAGGCAGTGGAATAACATCGACAGATTGAGCCCTTGGATCACAGACTACAAGCGTGCTGTTTGCATCTACTGCTATGCCGCCGGCAGACACGAGCCGTACGGACAGCGTACTCGCGTGACATCCGTTTAGGCCGCCCTTGTATTCCAGAATGCTACCTTCCGAACTGTAGCCCACCGTGTCGATAAATACGTCATTGTTCTTGTCAACAGCAACGCCCTCGACGGCGTGGCTGCTCTCACAGCTGTACAAAACCGTGTTCTGCCCCTGGTTGTACTCAACAACGCTACCGGGATAATTCTGGCCTTCAGTGGTGGCAACAAAGACGTGTCCGCTGCGATCGGTCGCTACTGCGGTAGGCTCCGAATTCTCGAGGCCAGACGAATACGTAAACTCAGGAGATGACCCGTTTGGTGCGTACTCTTGAACGTTGAACGCGCCGTTGTATTGGTGCTCGTTTGCAACGTATAGGTTGCCTTGCTTGTCAATCCAGTCTCCGGTAGGTTGACTTACCCCGTTCGATATCATGCCCTTTGGAGACCACGTCCCATTCGCAAACAGCTGAACGTTGCTCGAGGAGTTATCTGTAACGTAGAGCGTCTTAGTGTTGGTGTTACGGCTTAGCAGTGGCGAAGCGGACGGAGCGCGAAACGGCGTGCCGCGCGCCGATTGAGTGTCAGACGCCGCGATAACCGAGGAGCCTGATGGCGGTGCCAGCGGTGACTGACTAGAGCAATTGGTAAGCGCAAAGGATGCGCCGATGAGCAAAACGACATTTGTGAAGGCAAAGCGATTTTGTTTCATAACTTCGAGCACTTCTCCCATAAGACAGTTAGGTACAATCCACCGCTTACTCTAAGATCGCGGTGATGACCGACTCCTTTGAAGGCGGCTGCCGCTAAGGATGTTATCGCCACGGCGGTCTCGCCGGGCCGTACAAAACCGTTGTAAAAAGAGGCGATTGTTCCTTTTCTGCGAGCAACAGCCAACGATAGTGCAACGAACGTCCCCAAACCGTTCAGTCGGGCTACACGAAAGTGTATCATGGTGGCATGGCCTATGCTAGCAGTATGCGAAAATCTTGCGAAAACGGTTAAGAGCTTACTCCGCTAAAGGCAACTTCATCCCTAGCCTGCCCAGGCAAGCTACGGTGGGCAGCGCACGCTGAGTATACTGCGCATCGCTTAGAGCCCGCATATCGTTCGTCCAGATCGCTGGCACGCTTACTACCTGGCAACGCGATTTGACGGTCACCGCACAGTGCTACGCTGCAAAGTTAATCGCGCAGGACATGCCCGATCTCAGTAAGCCGATCCTTGAAGTTTGACTGGCCAAGATCCGCCGCGAGGCTGTACGCATCCTCGAGGAGCACCGCTGAGCCTAGTGCCTCCGCTTCCGAAACACTACGTTCGATTAACTCTTGACACTCCGCTTTCTTTCCTAGCTTTTCTGCGGCAGCGGCGGCGATCAATCGCATTTTGACATTCAGCATCGCAGATCCAGAATTGCCCGAGTCGCATGCACTGTGCGACAATCTCCAGGCATCAGAATACGCATGTTGGCGTAACGCTTGTTCTGCCATAAGGTAGGCTAGCCTATAGCGATGCGTGGCACCACATAACCGCAGCTTGTCGTGGAGCGGTGAAAGGATGGACAAGGGGAACTGCCAGTACTTTGTTCGCTGCAACGCTGTCGCAAGTTCCGCGACAGTCTGGATAAGCCATCGTTCGCTGGGCTGTTGGTTTGCAAGCAGTATTGCGAACTGAGCAGCCCGCAAAGCATCTTCATCGCGATGGACCTGCGAGTAATATTCTGTTAGCCCAACAAGAGCATTGAGTATCGGAAGCAACGGCCCGGCCATCCGTGCCTGCTCTAAAGCATCCATTAGGTTGCCAACACGTCGGGCGGATGGAGACCACGACGTCGAACTCGTTACCAAATGGTTACGGAGCCGGCACAAAGCTGTAATGACGTTCAACCGCAACATAATCGGTACTGTCGGCTCACGTCGCGCATAACTGTCAGCTTCGCAAAGATGCGCAGCGGCTTGTTCGAACTTTCCCAAGGCAACCAAAACCATGCTCAACATGTATAACGACTCTACATAAAGTTTCGTTACTCTTTTAGGCGAATCAGATAGTAGTGGCTTTAGTCGCTGAGTCGATCGCGTAGTGGCATCGAGCCACTGACGTTTATCTCCGCGATAAAAGGCAAGGTTCGCCTCCATAAGGTCAAGATACGCTCTTGAGACCTCGGCGGCACATGTCGGTGGAGAAGATAGCGCTTTGTCAAAAAGGCGACGTGCCTCAATTTGCGTGGCATTTGCTCGTTCCAACTCGCCAGCGCTTACTGCGATCGCTTGGAGCCGATATAATACTTCGATTATCTGCTCTGATGTTGGAGCCAGAGCGACGAGACTAGGCAGCTCTTCAAAGTGCTCTCCGCCACCTACCAATTCTGCACGCAGCAGCGCTCGGTCAAGAAGCTGATCGAACTCGTCGGAATGCGAAAACGGGTACGCATGTCCCGCGTCAAATCCATCGCGAAGCAACGCGCCTACGCGAAGGCAGATGGCTGCCCTTTCTCGGTAGCAGTGCTTCAATGAGATTCCAAGGAGCCGGGCAATGTCCTTAATATCCTGGCGTTCAACGCAATGGAGTACCAGGATCGAGGACTGCCTATGTGCTCGCTCATTCTTTCCAGCGAGAAAGTCATCGTCCCGACAACACTGCGCCGCCTGTCGAATTGCCCGATGAAGGCTTTTCAGCGCTCCAGCTGGTCGATATTCCGGATCATCAGGGGCGTTTTGGCCAAGAAATTGCTGTGCAAGCGGATTTTTGCGAAGTGCCCCTGGATCGTGCAAATGGCGAAACAGATGCTTCACGGCCGATTCGAACGACGAGTTGGAATCTACGCCCGACATGGCAACCTCCTCAGAATCCCTGAGGTTTGCTGAATTCCTGGAACGGGAGGGCTTCCCTGCCGTCGCCGGTTTCTTAAGTGCCCTTCGAGTCCAGAGTGCAGTAGATAGAGAAGCGTTTAGAACATATCGCGCGGCCAACCGCGGTCCCGATGGTCGCGACGAAGACCCCAGTCGGCTTGCTGCCGAAGCGTCTCCGATAGGGCGTTATACTGCCGATCGATGGCGACCGCCAGATCGTTAAAGCTGGCCCGAGGCGTGTCACCGTGCAGCTCAACCTGCGACGCGCCCGCGCGTTCAAGGGCAGTGAGCCTCTGCTCGACACGCGGTATCCGATCCCGCAGAAGCGTACGCGCCTCGTTCTTCTGGTTTTCAAGTGCGAGTGACTCGGTGACGTACTGTCGATAGCCGCGTTCGTCGGCGGCGACGCGTCGGGCGATCTGCGGCGCCTCACGAGCATCGAAATCGCGCATCGCTTCCGTAAGCTCCGCCTCGAAGCGTAATCGCTGCGTGGCGTGTAGGCCCGCTTCTTCCCTCGAGGCGGCTAACCTATATAGAGGGTTCCACGTCCTTTTCTGGCCAGCAATCTCTGTTAGCCGAGCGCGTTCTGCTTCGGTGAACTGCATTCTGTCAGCAGCTCGCTTCTCTATTCGTTTTCGCTCGGTTGCTAGCACATCGTCGAGTTTGGCTGGCTGCGCGAGGCGCTGCAGTCGTTCGCGCTGCCCGCGCGCACGCTCGTAGCGTGCTTCTTCTCCTGCGCGGATCACGTCGAGACGTAGTCGCACCTTATTGAGACCGACTGCCTGCGGCTCGCCTTGCAAGGCTGACCCTTGGGGGCTGCGAGCCGGCGCCAGCATATCGAGCACCCGCTGTGCACCGGTATCGCCGGCACGGGCTTGCTCGGTGACAAACGATCGATAGTCCGTCGGCTTCTCCTTGCGCGCCAGACCGCGCTCCGCGGCCAACGCAATCTTCGTTGCTTCCCACCGCACCCGCGATGTGTCGTACTGGTGCGCTCGCCGACGCGCAATCACGGCGTCGATCGACCAATAGGCGAGGTGACGTGCGAGAACGCCACGCGTGCCGAAACGCGCTACTGCGCGTAAGAGCTGGCGTGCTTCACGACGGCGCTGAGCCTCAAGCTGCCGTTGTGCCCGCTCACGCTCCCAGGCTGCATTTCGATGTGCGTCAAGCAGGCGACCGCGTTTTGCCAAGAAGCGGTCCCGATACGCTGCGTAGGCGGAGCGCATCCGTGCATGGTCTGCGATATGCGCGGCCTTGTGCAACGCCCAACTCGGATCGCGGCGAGGGTCGTGCTCGGCACGGTCGCGTAGACCTCCTCGGCCGTGCGCGCGTCCATGGCTACTCGTTTCACTTGCGTTGTGACTCCGTTCGCGCGACTGGTCCTTGGGGAAGGGGCCAAAGCGCTGCTCAAGCGCTGCTTTCTTGCAGCGCGGATTGATGCGCGACGCGCCGCACCCTGGCGCATCCGGATGGCTTCCTTGTGCAAAGGCGAGTCCTTGCACTCGCCCACCGCGCTCGACGAGCTTGATCACGATGCCGCTCTGGTCGAGGCGATGTCTTAGATCGCTCCACGACGCGGCCTCGTCGACGGCTGCAAGAATCGACGGGCGTACGCTGTCGCTCCATGGCTCAGAGCGAAGTACGCCAGGAGCAGGTTCGTCAGCGGGCGTGAACGGCCCGAAGCGCGACTCCATCGCTCGCAATGCACAGCGCGCATCGATCCGTGACGCCGCGCAACCAGGCGCATTGCGACTGAGGCCCTCGGCGAATGCCAGACCCTGCATGCGATCGCCTCGACGCACCAGTTTCACGACGATACTGTGGGCGCCAAGGCGATCGCGCAGGTCGCTCCAATCGCGGGCAGCATCGACCGCCTCCAGGATGTACGGCCGTGCGACGTCTTGCCACGGCAGCTCCCCGCGTTCGTTCAAGCGCCGGTACGCGCCGTCACTCAGCCGCCGCTCGGGTTCCGGCGGGAGGTCGTGGAGGCGCTCGATCCGTTGCACGATGTCGCGGTTGTGACGTCCGACGACAATGTCCCAGCCACGCTCCGCAGCGATCTCCGCACACACTCGCTCGCGAATGATCCGCTCGTGCCACAGGTCGTTCGCCCGACCGTCAGGCCCTACACGATTGGCAATCACGTGGGCATGGAAGTCATCAGTGTCCTGATGGGCAGCCAGCACGTACTGGTGCTTTTCCATCCCAATCGCTGTCAAAAGCCGCTCCGCATCGCTAACGACCTGCTCACGAGTAGGTCGTTCATGTTTGGCATACGCAATGATTAGATGGTAGACCGGGTCGTGGCAGCGAGGAGAAAGGGCGGCGATCGCTTCCATCTCGATCGCCGCCCTTTCGACTGACGCGACCCGGCGCAGATGCACCCAAGCGGCCTTTCCCGGCGTGCTGGCATAGGCCACGCCGCGTTCGAAGGTATGGCCGGGTGCTGCTGCGGCACGCTGATGCGTGTGCTGGGTGATGTAGTCAACACCGACCGCGAACGTTCGCGAGTGCGCTCGCGCCGGGATCGACTTGGTGATCACGAGGCAAATCCAGTCATCGCGGCGCGTACCTCGGAAACGCACCTGCGCAGCTCGTCTGGCTCAATCATGCCGTTCCCTTCAGCGATCGTGAGAAGCTGATTGAGGTCGGCAGCGATCCGACTAAGTTCGCGGACCGCGGCAGCCACGTCACCAGCCAGGAAGTGCCGACTGACGCGTGAGCGCCGGCGATCGCCTCTGAGGACCGCCGCTCGAACAAAATCGGCAGC
>PLLA01000041.1 GCA_003140835.1 Candidatus Tumulicola scandinaviensis
CCGCCATGCCGATCGGATCGTCGACGCCTTCCTGGCCGTCGACGGTAAAATATCGTGGAAGCGCGTGGATGATCTGCCGGTCGCTCGGCAAGTTGATGATCTTGCTGGCGTCGATCACGCGCCGCACGTCGCTGTGCGACACCTCGCGGTCCTCGCCCGATACTGCCACGACCGCCCGGTTATTGGTGCTGCGAATGTGATCGCCCGTAATGCCGACGAAGACGTCGCCCACGTGGATCCCCGCCATGCGCTCGGCTTTCTCGGTGGCCGCCTCGATCGATTTGATTGTCTCGTCCAGGTCGACCACGACCCCTTTGCGCATGCCGAGCGAAGGCGCTTCGCCTACGCCGACGATTTCGAGGCCGTTGGGGCCATCGACCGCGACGATCGTACAGGTCTTGGTCGTGCCGATATCGAGGCCGCAAACGGTCTCCTGCTTCATGCGCTGGTCACCTGTCGGCCCGTAGACGTTTCAAAAAATCCTCAAACCCGATATATTGTGGCCCGTTTCCGCATTCCCTACTAGGGATAGGTCGCGGAAAACGAGATTCGCTTGGCTTGGCGGGCCCGCTCGCAACTCCTTGGGGACAATGGTGCGAACAGGTTGAGCATAGCCTGTGGATGATTTCGACACGCAGGTGTGCCAGGCATTGGCGGAGCATCAAGGGCGAATCGACGCGCTCGGCCACCGGGAGGCGACGCGCCGCGACGAACAACTTTGACGCTTGCGTTACGACTGTTTGGAGTTTCCAATTGGTGTTATCTATGAATCGTACGATCTCGTTGCTCGCCTTTTTGCTGACTTCCGCGGCGCCGCTGGCGGCCATCGCCGGCACGACGGTCGCTGCATCGTCGATCCCCGACGGCACCTATACGGTTAAAGTCGAGAAAGTAGTCGATGCGAAGCACCTCGCAGTTGCGCTCGACAACGGAAACGAAACCACGCTCGGAGCCGGTCGCGCGACCGTCGACTTCTCCAAGGTGCAGCAGAACGATCAGCTCAAAGTGTCGCTGATCAACGGCAGCGTGATGGTCTACGCAGACCTCACGGCGCACTAGCCGCTCCGCTTACTTAAATACCAATACGGGCGTAGCCGGTGCGCGCAGATCGACCGCGGAAACGCGGCGCTGCTTGCGTACGACTTGGGCGAGAATCGGGTCGACGAGCGCGAGCTTTTTCGTCAGATCGCCGTCGTCGCCGAGCAAGATCTGCACGCCGCCGCGCATGGTCGCGACTAATCCGCCGAACCGGTCGAAGGTCAGCTCGACCGGGATCACGTGTGCCGCGATCATGGCCTCGTAGTCGTCGCGCAAAGCAACCGCACTCGCTGCGGTGAGAAAGCGCCCCGGTTCGAGCGCTACGCCGGGTTTGAGGATGAATTCGGGCAGCGCCGTGTCGTCCGGGGCGCTCTGAAGAACGCGAAGATCGCGATCGACGAGTGCCGCGCGGTCGTCGCTCCTGACCGCTGCAAACGGCGCCCGCTCGCGTACGGCGATCACGATGCTCGCCGGCGGCAACCGGTAGACGCCCGCGCCGGCGACGTACGGTATCGACTCGATCCGGCTTGCCATCGCACCGGTATTCTGCAGCCACATGTTGATGTGACCAGCGATCGCCGCCTTCGCTAAAATCTCCGAGCGCGGCACTACGCGATTACCCGTTACCTGAACGTACTTCGGCTCGAATCCCGGCCACGCAACCGCGAACGCGCCGGCGACGACGGCGATCACGCCGACGAGCGCGATGGGAATCCAGAACGGACGCAGTCGCGCCGTCGCCGACGCTTTTCGCCGGCGTGCGGAACGCGCGCGATTCACCGGCGCTCCCCGAGAACGTACCGGTCGATGGCTTCGGCAACGCCGTCGTGGGCGACGTCGCCGACGACGGCGTCTGCAATCGCGCGTAACTCCGGGGGCGCCGATCCCATCGCGATCCCAAAGCCCGCCGCCCGTAGCAGCGGGGCGTCGTTCCACGAGTCACCGATCGCCACCACGTCTTCCATGCCGATTCCCAGTCGCTTGGCAACGAAGGCCAGCGAATCGCCCTTATCCACCGACGGATCTAAGATCTCGACGAACTCCGGCAAGCTGCGCGTCACGTACGCTCGTCCGTTGAGTTTCGAACGAAGCTCCTCACCGTAGCGTTCGGCATCGGAAGCGTCGGCCACGATGACCGCCTTGGTGGCGTCGCTATACGCGAAGGCCTCGCGCAACGATGGAACCACCACGGGTTCGGCTTTCGCCAGCGCGGCATACAAGTCTGAGAACCGGTTTCGCGACTGCGCGTAGTATTCGTCGTTACGATACAGCTGCAAGTGCATGCCGTCGGACTCGGCGGCTGCGATCAACTCGCGCACGACGGCGTTGCGGAGCGCCGCGTGACGCAACACCTCGTCGGTCAGCGGGTCGATGATTGCCGCTCCTTGATAGCAGATGACGGGATCGTCGAAGTTGAGTTGGCGCGCGAACGGCACGGTTGCGCGGTACATCCGTCCGGTCACCAAACACCCGCGAATCCCCGCTGCTTGCATGCGTGCGACGCTCTCCCGAACTCGCGGCGAAATGATCAGATCGCGATCGATCAAGGTTCCGTCGAGATCCAGCGCTACGAGTTTCGGCATGCGATTGGCGCTATCCGGAGAGGTCTTCCGGCGAGCCTTCGCGCACCGAACCCGCCCCAAAAATTCGTTCCAACTCACCGCGCACGCGCCGATCGGCGGCAATGCACTTCCCAGCGCGTTGCCGGCGTCCGCGCGCGTGCATCACCACCGGCACCTCGCCTGGCCACTCGTCGATCAACGCCGCCAGCCGGTCGATTTGCTCGCGCGCGCTTACGTCCACGTGCCAGCCCTGGCGTAAAGGCGGCACGACGGCCCGGGCGGGCGGCACGAATTCCGAAACCTCGTTGACGACGATCGAAATCTCCAACGGCGGCTCTTCCCCCGGCGCAGCTCCGCGACGTTCGCGCAAGCGCAGCCGTCCTTTGACGATGATGACCGCGTCCGGCTTGAAAAGCGACTGCACGTGATCGTAGATCTTCGAGAACACCACGACTTCGCAAACGCCGGTCGTGTCTTCCAGTTGGGCGATAAGGATTTGCTGTCCCGACTTCGTCAACGTGCGGCGGACGCTGGTCACGAGGCCCGCGACGGTGACCGGCGCATCGTCTTCGACCGCGGTCAGGTCCTTCATCACCGTTGCGCCCCGCCGGACGAGCAGCTGCTGCACGTCGGCCAGTGGGTGCCCGGAAACGAACACTCCCAGCGTCTCCTTTTCCCAGGCCAGCATCTCCCGCGTCGTCGGCGCCGGCACGACCGGCAGTTTCGGCACCAGCGACGTTGCCGCGCCCGCATCGCCGAACAGCGAGGCCTGACCGAGTTCCGAGTCGCGGGTCGCGCGCGCCGCCAGCTCTAAGGCGGCGTCTAAGGCGGCCAGTTTTGCCGCCCGATGGCCTGGAACTTGATCGAGCGCACCACACTTGACCAGCGCCTCGAAGACGCGCCGATTCACTTGCTTGGCATCGACGCGCTTGGCCAAATCGAAGAGATCGGCGAACGCGCCGCCCTGGTTTCGTGCCTCGATCATGCTTCGCACGGCGGCCTCGCCAACGCCTTTGATCGCCGCCAGGCCGAAGCGAATCCGGTCGCCGACGACCGCGAAATCGACCAGCGACTCGTTGACGTCGGGCGGGAGGACGACGATGCCGAGCTTCTTGGCCTCGTCGATATACTCGGCGAGTTTGTCGGTGCGATCTTTTACCGATGTCATCAATGCGGTGAGGTACTGCAGCGGATGGTTCGCCTTGAGATAGGCCGTTTGATAGGCGATCCAGCCGTATGCCGCCGCATGCGACTTGTTAAACCCGTACCCGGCAAACGGCTCGATGAATTTGAAGATCTTCTCCGCCAGATCGCGATCGATACCCGACGCCTCTTGGGCGCCGCGCACGAACATGTCGCGATAGATCGGAATCTTCTCTTTTTGCTTCTTGCCCATGACTTTGCGCAGCTCGTCGGCTTCGCCCATGGTAAATCCGGCAACGTCGCGGGCGATCTGCATGACCTGTTCTTGGTAACACGCGATGCCGTACGTTTCCGCAAGGATCGGCTCGAGTTTGGCGTGCAGGTAGTTGGGCTTGCGCCGCCCGTGTTTGATCGCGATGAAGCTGGGAATCCAGTCCATCGGACCGGGCCGGTATAACGCAACCAGCGCGATGATGTCTTCGAAGCGCGAGGGCCGCAGCTCGGCGCAGACGCGTTTCATTCCGTCGGATTCCAATTGGAACACGCCCATGGTCTCTCCGCGACCGAGCATCTCGTAGGTCTTCTCGTCGTCGAGTGCGATCGCCGCCAGATCGAAGTCCGGATCGGTCGTCCGCCGGATCTCTTTTACCGCGTTGTCCATCACGGTAAGGTTTCGAAGACCGAGAAAGTCCATCTTGAGCAAGCCGATTTTTTCGACCCACTCCATGTCGTATTGAGTGTTGACGCCGCCTTCGTTGAAGCGCACCAGCGGCGCGTAGTCGATGAGCGGACCGGCCGAAATCACGACGCCGGCGGCGTGGGTGCCGGCATTGCGCGCCAAACCTTCGATCTCTTTGGCCGTGTCGAGCATCTTGCGGATTTCCGGTCGCATCGAGTACAACGTTTTGAGTTCGCTGAGCTGGTCGAGCGCGTCGGAAATCGTCAAGCCTCCGGGCCCCGACGGGATGAGCTTGGCTACCCGGTCGACGTCGGGCAAGGGGACGCCGAGCGCGCGGCCGGCGTCGCGAATCGCCGCCCGCGCGGCCATGGTACCGAAGGTTACGATTTGCGCGACCCGGTCCTTCCCGTACTTTTGGGTGACGTATTCGATGACTTCGTCGCGCCGGTCCACGCAAAAATCCGTATCGATGTCGGGCATCGAGATCCGGTCCGGGTTCAAAAAGCGCTCGAAGAACAGGTTGAACTGCAGCGGATCCAGATCGGTGATCTTCAGGCAGTAGGCCACCAGCGAGCCTACCGCCGAGCCGCGCCCGGGACCGACCGGGATTCCATTATCGCGCGCGTACTTGATGAAGTCCCAGACAATCAAAAAGTACGACGCGAAGCCCATCTTGGTGATGACGCCTATTTCGTATTCGAAGCGCTCCCGCACGGTCGGATCGGAACTCAGCCGTTGCGCACCGTAGCGCATCACGAGCCCGCGTTCGCAGACCTCGCGCAGATACTCGTCGTCGCTCTTCTCCAGTCCGCCGGCCTGCGGCACCGGATACTCGGGGAGATGGAAGATTTTCTCAGGAATGCGTATGTCGACCCGTTCGGCGATCTTAACCGTGTTTTCGCACGCTTCCGGAAGGTCGCTCCAGAGCGCGTACATCTCGTCGCTCGACTTCACGTAGAAGGCATCGGAATAGAACTTCATGCGGCTGGTATCGGCGACGGTTTTCCCGGTGCCGATGCATAGGAGGACGTCGTGCGCGGGCGCATCCTTTTGTTCGAGGTAGTGCGAGTCGTTGGTCGCCACGATCGGAACGTTGAGCTCGCGCGCTATTCGGACGAGCCCGGCGTTGATAACCTCCTCTTCGGGCATACCGTGCCGCATGACTTCGATGTAGAAGCGGTCGCCGAAAATCTCGACGTACGTTTTGGCGTTCTTCAGTGCCGCCGCATAGTCGTTTTTGAGCAGCGGCGCCGACACCAATCCCGACATGCAGCCCGAAAGAACGATGAGGCCGTCGTGATGTTGCGCCAGGAGATCCAGATCGATGCGCGGCTTGTAGTAGTAACCTTCGAGAAAGCCTTTCGAAACGAGCGCGGTGAGATTTCGGTAGCCGACCAAGTCGGCGGCGAGCAGGGTGACGTGCGCCTCCTCGCGGACGGTCCGGTCGAAACGCCCGCGCGGCGCTAAGTACGCCTCGCAGCCGATGATCGGCGTCAGGCTCACGTCGCGGGCAGCGTAATAGAACTCCATCGCCCCGTACATGACCCCGTGGTCGGTCAAGGCAACGCCGGGGGCTCCGTGGTCGGCGGCACGGCGGCAGAGACGGTCGACCCGGCAAGCTCCATCCAGGAGCGAATATTCCGAGTGAACGTGAAGGTGGACGAAACGATTCAAGCGCGCTTCCTATGGACGGGCCGGCGAGTTGTTCGCTTTTGCGGAGGACGGCTCCCCGAGCGATTTTGCCGCCGGCTCCAAGTGCCAAGCAAGCCGTCGGCCACACTAAAGTCGTGGGGCGGGGGGGCCGGTGCGAATAGTATAAGGGAGCAGAGATGCGTGGTCATCCGGAAAGGGTCGTAATTGATTAAACACGACGTGGTCGTGATCGGCGGCGGTCTTGCAGGCATGCGCGCCGCGGTTGAAGCCGCCGAGGGCGGAGCCGACGTCGCCATCATCTCGAAGATGCATCCCGTCAGAAGTCATTCGGGCGCCGCGCAGGGCGGCATTAATGCCGCGCTGGGAAACCGCGAAGAGGACTCCACGACCGCCCACACGTTCGACACCGTCAAGGGCTCCGACTATCTCGCCGATCAAGACGCGGCCGCCGCGATGTGCGACGACGCTCCCAAACAGATTATTTGGCTGGAGCACCGCGGCTGCATTTTTTCGCGGCTGCCGGACGGCCGGATCGCGCAGCGGCCTTTCGGCGGAGCCGGTACGCCGCGCACCTGCTATTCGGCCGACGTCACCGGCTTGGTGATCCTGCACACGCTGTGGGAGCAGCTCGAGCGGTTCGGGGTCAAGGTTTACGAAGAATACTTCTGCACGGCTCTGGCGGTCGACGACGGCGTCGGATCCGGCGTCGTCGCCTACAATATGCGCAACGGGGACCTCGAGCTGGTCACCGCGAAAGCGACGATCTTCGCGACCGGCGGAGCGGGTCGAATGTACCTCAAAACGACCAACGGCTACGCGTCGACCGCCGACGGAATGGGCATCGCCTACAAGGCGGGCATACCGCTCATGGACATGGAGTTCATGCAGTTCCATCCGACCACGCTCAAAGAAAACGGCGTTCTGATGACCGAAGGCGCGCGCGGTGAAGGCGCGCACCTGCTTAATGCGCTTGGCGAGCGGTTCATGTTTAATTACGCTCCCAACAAGGGCGAACTCGCGTCGCGCGATGTCGTCTCGCGCGCGGAATGGACCGAGATCCTTGCGGGGCGCGGAATCGATGGCTGCGTGCTCCTGGACATGCGGCACCTGGGGCGCGAAAAAATTCTCGAACGCCTCCCGCAGATACGCGAACTCGCGCTCGACGCGACCGGAAAGGACGCGATCGAGGAGCCGATCCCGATTCTCCCGGGCGCGCATTACACCATGGGCGGTATTGAAACCGATAAGTGGGGAGCGACCCGGGTTCCCGGGGTGTACGCCGCCGGAGAGTGTGCCAACGTGAGCGTGCACGGTGCCAACCGCCTCGGGGGCAACTCGTTGCTCGAAACGATCGTCTTCGGCGCCCGGTCGGCAACCCACGCGCTGGATTACATTAAGAAAATCGGCGACGTCAAACCTTCGGAGAAAACGCTCGCGAACGAGCGCGATCGGGTCGGTGCTCTTCTCGCCCGGACCGGAGGTACCCGCGCGCCCGCCCTCCGCCGCGCCATGAACGAAACGATGAGCGCCAACACCTTCATCTTCCGCGACGACGCCGGGCTCGCCAAAGCGGTTGACGACGTGACCCTCGTCCGCAAGCAGTTCGACGAGGACGCCTACGTGATGGACAAATCGAAGACGTTCAACACGGACCTCGTGGGTGCTATGGAAACCGACTTCTTGATCGATGCGTCGCTGGCGCTCGCCGCCGGCGCCAGGGCGCGTACCGAATCGCGAGGCGCGCAAGCCCGGACCGACTATCCGGAGCGCGACGACGCGAACTGGCTCAAGCACACGCTGGCGTGGCGCCAGCCCGCCGGACCGCCGCGGCTCGACTATTCGCGGGCCGTCACCATCACCGAGTTCGATCCGCAAGTGAGAACGTACTAATGGCTAAGATCACCCTCGACATTTTCCGCTTCGACGAAGCGACCGACGCCGTCCCGCACCGCGACGCCGTCGTGGTCGACGTGCCCGAAACGACCACCGTGCTCGACGCGCTCGAAACCGCTAAGGCGGAGATCGACGGTTCGATCAGCTTCCGCCGGTCCTGCCGCTCGGCGATTTGCGGTTCGTGTTCGATGAACATCAACGGCATAACCGGTCTGGCGTGCAAGACGCCGTGCAACACCGTGATGGATGAAAAGGGCGTCGTGGTCGTCGATCCGATGCCGAACTTCCAGCCCATGAAGGACCTCGTGGTCCACATGGATCCGTTCTGGGATAAGTATTCGCGACTGAAACCGTACCTCCAGCCGGCCGATGCCGACTCTACCCACGAGCGCGAGCGCCGCGTTTCTCCCGAAGACATGAAGAAACTCGTGGACGTCGCCAACTGCATCATGTGTGCGACCTGCTACGCACTGTGCCCGGTGGTCAGCGTCGATCCGGCATTCGCCGGACCGGCCGCTATCGCGTACGCGTACCGGTTTATCGAGGACGTGCGCGACGGTCAACGCAAAGAACGCATCGCGCAGATCAGTGAGGATTATTTGTGGCTGTGCGCCCACTGCTACGCGTGTTCCTATTGCCCGAAGCACGTCGATCCCCACGACCGCATCATCGACGTCAAACGGGCGTCGATCAAGGACCGCGTGTTGATGAACGAGCGCGGTCCTCGCCACGCGCTGGTCGTGAGTAAAACGATCAAGCAGACGGGCATGTTGGCCGAAACCGAGGTCATTCAGGGCACGATCGGCCGGTTCAACGTTCGGGGTCTTCTGAAGGTCGCGCCACTGGGACTGCGTATGGCGGCCAAAGGCAAGATGCCGCCGCCGTTCGTTAAGCCGATTCCCAAAGTCGACGAAGTTCGCACGATTTTCGAAGCGCTGGAGGTCCCCGTTAGCTAATGAGCACTACCTTACTGCCCGAAGACCTTCCGCTCGACGCGCATACTCGTACGCGTTCCGCGCAGACCAAGCGATACGGCTTCTTTCCCGGGTGCGTGGCGAAAGAGTCGTGCAAGGAGCTCTTCAATTCCACGATGCTGCTCGCCGATAAGCTCGGTATCGAGTTGATCGAGCTGACCGCCGCCTCGTGTTGCGGCGCGTCGGTGGTCAACGACGTCAATCGCGATGTCGCTCGCGTGCTCAACGCACGCACCTACGCACAAGCCGAAGCCCTCGGCCTAGACGACGTCATCACGATTTGCTCGACCTGCACCGGTCATATGCGTGCGGCCAATAAAGAGCTGCGCGAGAGCGAAGCGCGCATGGATCATGCCAACGCGATCCTTGGAAAGTTTGGCGCGAAGTATCAAGGTACCGTGACCGTCCGTCATTTGCTGTGGCTGCTCATCGACGACATCGGCCTCGACAACCTCCGTTCGATGGTAGTGCACCCGCTCAACGGACTGAAGGTGGCGCCGTTCTACGGATGCCATATCATTCGCCCCGAGAGCGTCAACGGCTGGGAGTCGGCGCGCAATCCGCACTCGCTCGAGGACGTCATCGAAGCCATCGGCGGCGAAGCGGTCGACTATGCGGGCAAGACGCGCTGCTGCGGATTCCACATCCAGCTGGAAAAGGACAACGTCGCGACCGACATGGTCGGTCAGAACATGCGCATGGCCAAAGAACGCGGCGCCGAAGCGGTCATCACTCCGTGCCCGCTGTGCCATCTCGCGCTCGACGGCTATCAGGCGGATTCGGCCGCCCGCTGGGGCCGCACCGACCTGCCAACGTTCCATTTGCCGCAGCTGGTTGCGTTCGCGCTGGGCGTCCCGCCCGATAAGCTCGGGCTGAACAAGCATCTGATCGATCCGCGCGACGTCTTGGTCGACCGCGATTTAATCGCCTAGCGTCGTAGCCGAAAGAAAATCGCCCTGCAGCTCTAGCGCAAGGGCGATTTTAAGTTTCTTACGGTTGTAACGTTTGGTGGATTCGTGCGCACCGGCCGGCCGAAGGTTCACCGCCGGACCGCGGCGCGGCACGATTGCCGGCGTTTTTCGCCGCCGTCGTCTTTTCGTCATCGCGACACCTCCGGCTGGAGATCATACCATAGAAGCGCCTACCATCGCGATTCCGACGGCCGGATGCGGCGAGCCGGCATTCGCCGCCGGCGTTCGAACCAAACGGCGAACACGATGATTCCGCCGATCAAGAGTGCGTTCACTGGCTCCTCCTCACGATTTTTGCAACGGCATCGACGATTTGACGGCCGCCGTAACCCAGCGCCCGGGCGCGCGCGACGAACGGCTCGGCGATTTCGGACAAGCGTGGAACCCCGCGCGATGACCGGCGCGTCGAGACGAACGTGCCGCGCCCGCGCCGGGTCTCGACGACCCCGATGCGTTCGAGTTCGGCGTACGCCCGGTTGACGGTGTTTGGGTTGACTCCCAGACGTGCGGCGACGTCGCGCACGCTCGGAAGCTGCTCCCCAACGCTGAGGTCGCCGCGCGCGACGGCTCCCAGCATTTGCTCGGAGAGTTGCGCGTACACCGGGACCGGGGACTCGTCATCAAGGATTAACTGCCTTGTTTCCATCATCTGTGTCATGGTGTACTAATACACTAGGACACCATGCACACAGTATAAACGCAATCCGTCACTCGCGTCAAGGTTAAATCGCGGCGGCGCCCCTCAGCATCTGCATGACCCGGTCGACCGGCAGCCCGTAGATCGTTACGCCGCGCCGGCCGGTGACCGTCTTGGATTCGAACAACGCATCGTAGATCGCGCCTTGCGTCGCCTCGACGGTTGCCGTATAGAGGCCGTCGAGGGCGTCGTCGTCCTCGAGAATCGGGTGCGGCGGCGCCGCCACCGTGAAATCGGCCGTCCGTTCGAACACTTGCGACGTCGAGAACGCGACGATGAGATCGCCGCTTCCGACGTACGACGTAAGACCGACGCGACCCATTCCAAGCGCGGCCCGCAACGCCAGCGCGCGCAACTGCCGGCTGTCCAGCGGCGCGTCGGTCGCAACCACGATGACGATGCTGCCGTAGCCCAAGCGGCCTTTCAGCGAGAGGTCCTTAGGGAAAACCGGCCGCAGTTCGTTTTTGAGCCGCTCGCCGACCGGCACGCCGACGACGCTGAGGAGACGCCGCCCGCTTCCGGTGTTGTCGTTCACGAGAACGCCGACGCGATATCCGCCAAGGTCCTTCGGCAACACCCGCGACGCCGAGCCGATGCCCGCTTTGAAGCCGAACGCGCTCATGCCCGTTCCGGCGCCGACGCTGCCGCGTTCGAACTGCCCGGTTGCGGCGCCGTCGAGGAGACGCACCACGTCGGTGGCCCCCACGACGCGCGCCTGAATGTCGTTGAGTGCACCGTCGTCGCATTCGCCCACCACCGGAAGCGGCACGTCGTCGCCCCGCCCGACCGCCGGGTGGTGCTCGATGACCCAGCTAACGACGCCGTCGCCGGCGCGCCCGACGTCCAGCGTGTCGGTGAGCACGACGGGCTCTTCCAAGTAGCCCGATTCCTCGATCCAATGCGATCCGGTCATCTCGCCGTTGCCGTTGAATGCGACGAATGCCGCAGCAACCTTATGGTCCCAAGGATCTGCATTCGGAAGAACGGCGGTGGCGCCGGTGCGAATGTCTTGCCCCTCGATTTTGGTAACGTGTCCGACGCGCACGCCGGCAACGTCGGTGATGCCGTCCAGCGGGCCGGCCGGGAAAAGCCCGAAGCTGAAGGGCAACACGGCGCGCGCCGGCGCGGCGCCTGCAAGAATCGCGGCGGCGAGTGCCGCGCAAAGGAAGCTGGCTCTACGCATGGCTCTCAGCATTGGACCCGTCCGCGAACGCGCCTGCAGGCGCGCGCGAGCGATGTGGAAAAACCGTTCGAACTCACGAATTACCACGTACCGGGGAGGGTCTCACCATTCTTACCGTTCCGGAAAAAGTCAAGGCTGCAAAACTCTGGGAGAACCTCTCGGTTCCCGAACTGATCGAACATGCGATTCGCCGGGGCGAAGCGGCGATCGGCCCGGATGGGCAAGTCATCGTCGACACGCGCCCCCATACGGGGCGCTCGCCAAAGGATAAGTTCTTCGTCAAAGAGCCTTCGAGCCAGGAACACATCGACTGGAACGACAGCAACCAGGCGATCGATCCGACGACGTTCGACGTGCTGTGGGATCGCGTCAGCGCATATCTCTGCGAGCGCGAAGCGTACGTCCTGGACTGCTACGTCGGCGCCGACGAGCGGTATCGCATGCCCGTGCGCGTGTACACCGAGTTCGCATGGCAGAGTCTCTTCGCCCGCCACTTATTCATCACGCCCGAAACGCCGGATCCGAATTTCGTTCCCGAGTTCACCGTCGTCGACGTCTCACTTTTTCAAGCGGAACCCGCGCGGGACGGCACGCGAACGTCGACCTTCATCTTGGTAAACTTCGCACGGCGTATGATCTTGATCGGCGGCACCAAGTACGCCGGCGAAATCAAGAAATCGGTCTTTACCACGATGAACTATCTGCTGCCCTTGCGCGATACGCTGCCGATGCACTGTTCGGCAAACGTCGGCAAGGACGGCGACGTCGCTATCTTTTTCGGCCTGTCGGGAACCGGAAAGACGACGCTATCTTCCGATTCGCACCGGCCGTTGATCGGTGACGACGAGCACGGCTGGTCGGCGGACGGGGTTTTCAACTTCGAGGGCGGCTGCTATGCAAAGGTGATTCGCCTTTCGCCCAAGGCCGAACCGGAGATTTGGGCGGCGACACATCACTTTTCCACCGTTCTTGAAAACGTCGACTACGAGCCCGAAACGCGCGCTCTCGACGTCGACTCGGAAGCGAAGACCGAGAACACCCGCGCCGCATATCCGTTGGAGTTTATCCCCAACATCGTGCCGGGCAGCAAAGCCGGCCATCCCAACACCATCGTCATGCTGACGGCCGATGCGTTCGGAGTATTGCCGCCGATCTCGAAACTCTCGCCCGAGCAAGCGATGTACCATTTCCTTTCCGGCTACACCGCCAAGGTGGCCGGAACCGAACGCGGGATCACCGAACCGCAAGCGACCTTTTCAACGTGTTTTGGCGCGCCGTTCATGGTCCATCATCCGACCACGTACGCTCGGCTACTGGGTCAGAAGATCGACGAGCACCACGTCGAGTGTTGGCTGGTCAATACCGGCTGGTCGGGCGGCGCGTACGGGACTGGCCACCGCATGTCCATCGCCCACACGCGCGCGATGGTCAACGCCGCCATCGAGGGCGGCATCGCGAGCGATTTCGAGGTCGAGCCGTTTTTTGGACTGCGCGTTCCCAAGCACGTGCCGAACGTCCCCGACGAGGTACTCAATCCGCGCGACGTATGGGCGGATAAAGCCGCCTACGACGCTCAGGCCAAGAAGCTCGCGACGCTGTTCTTCGAAAACTTCAAGCGCTTTGAGGCGCAAGCGTCCGACGCGGTAAAGGCCATCGCCGTCAAACCGTAAGGACTGCGCCGTCGTGCCCGTCTTTGCCGGTTACGACCACGTCGACTGCCGCGTGCGTTCGCTCGCGGCGGTCGAAGCGTTCTACGATGCGTTGATGCCCGAGCTCAGTCTACCGCGCAAGCGTTTCTCATACGTCGACGACGACGGTGAATGGCACGAGGCTTCGGCCGATCATCGCTACAATGCCATCGAGTTTTTTGAAGAAGCCCATCTCGACCGAGCGACGTTCTTCGTGGGGTTCATCGAGCGCGGCGAGCACGTACCGGGCGCGACGCGCATCGCCTTTCGCGTCGAGCGTTCGCGCCTGCTCGAGATCGAATCGCTCTTAGAGCGAATCGGCGCGGTCCGGGTCGAGCGGAGCGACGATTTCGAGGAATACCCGGCGGTCTTCTTCGAGGACCCAGCCGGAACGCAACTCGAGATCGTCGCCCGAGCGGCTCGAACGCTCGAACTCGCCGGCTAACGGCCGGTCGCAAAACGGCGGCGGGCGTTCCTAATGCCCCCTTCAGGCTCCTGCCGGGGCGCGCCGCTATCATAAGTCCATGAAAATCGTTTCTTTGGCCGTGCTGCTTGCGGCCCTGACGTTGCCGGCAGCCGTGTCGGCGCAAGTGGCCCAGCAACCGTCGACGCAGGCGCCGGCCCCCCAAGGTCAGGCAGCCCACGAGTACCGGCGTTGGACCAAGCGCCTGACCGGCATCAACCTTTCCACTCAGCAGCAGCAGCAGGTTCAAGGCCTGCTCGACCAGTTCGCCTCACAGCACCCGGCCGGAAGTCCGCGAGACGAGGCCGGATCGCACGCGTTACGCGATCGGATTTTTGCCGTGCTGAATCCTCAACAGCAAGCGCAGCTGCAGCAAACGATTCAGGCGATGAAGGCGCAGCAGGGGCAACGCCGCATGCAAGGCCAGCCGATGGGACAGCCGCAGCCGGTCCAGCAGATGCCGCCCATGCAGCCCCAACAAGGTCCACCGGCCCCGCCGGCCGGCTAAAACTCACCGGCGCTCGCGCTCCTCGAGCGTCAGGTAGACTGCGCCTTCGCTCCTGCGGAGGCGCAGCGTCATAAGGTCCGCGACCACGAAGGTCGCCCCAATGGCTAATTCGGCCGGCCGGCCGCCAAGCACGGCGACGACGTCCATCCCGGCGCTCCGCGCCGCGGCGATGCCTCCGGCGGTATCCTCGAGAACAACACTCCGGCAGGGAAGTACGCCCAGACGCGCCGCCGCATAGAGATAGCCGTCTGGGGCGGGCTTGTTCCGGGCCACATCGTCGGCGGTGACGAGCAGCGGAGGGTTCGGCAAGCGGGCGCGAGCGATCAATCGCAATGCAAGGCGCGCGTCGGTTGATGTGACGATTGCCCAAGGCGCGCCGCGACACTCCTCCAGCCGCTCGAGCGCGCCGCTCACGGCGGTCGCAGTTTCGTCGATCAAGGTGCCGAACAAATCGAAGAACACGGCGTCGTACCGGTGTGGCACGTGGGTACAATGGACGTCGGGAGGATTCGAATCGGACATGATGCGCTCGCTGGCCCTGCTTTCGCGATGCTCCCTGGCGGCAGCGATGATACTCCTCGCCTCGGCAGAGACGCCCGGCATTTCGGTGCCGCCCGGCTTCGAGATTGCGACGATCGCGGCGGTACCTGGGGCGCGGGAACTCGCTGCGTTACCCAATGGCGACCTGCTCGTTGGAACCAAGAGCCGTGCTGTGTACATCGTTCCGGACGCCGAAAGCGTGACCCCGAGCCAACCGCAGATTTTCGCAACGGCTCCCGATGATATCGCGGCCGGCATCGCGTTTTCGTTGCGCCGCCACGAGGTCTTCATCGCCACCGAACACGTCATTTATTCCGTACCCTACGTCGCCGGCCAGCGCACCGCGGGAGCCCTTCGGCCGATCGCGAGCGTTCGAACCGGACCGGTTGCACCGCACAGCGATGGGGACGTTCATTCCACCAGCTCGATCGCGTTCTCGGACGCAACCGATACGCTTTACGTAGCGGTCGGATCGTCTTGCAACGCGTGCACCGAAACCGACGCGACGCGCGCCGCGATACTTGCGATGAGCCCGTCGGGCGAACGCGTCCTCAAGCGTGCGACGCGGATCCGCAACGCCATCGCGCTCGCGATTCAACCGCAAAGCGGCGCGCTCTGGGCGGGCGACGCGGGACAAGACGACCTCGCGTTCGGACATCCGTACGAGTTCCTCGACGACGTGTCGTCGCACCCCGGGGTCGCCGACTACGGTTGGCCGGAGTGCGAAGAGAACCAAACCCCGTACGTTCGCGGTGCAAACTGCGCGCGCGTCGCCGTACCCCTGGTCGTCCTTCCGGCCTACTCTACGATCGTCGGGGCCGTCTTCTATCCCGAAAAGCCGTCCGGCGAGTTTGCCTTTCCGGCGGCCTATCGCGGAGCGCTGTTTGCGGCCGCGCACGGCTCGTGGCACGCCACGCCGAGCGGCGCCTACGCGGCCCTACCGCAAGTGGTGTCGGTCGCAATGCGAAACGGGCGGCCCGAGATCGCCGTCGATTGGCACGACCCGCGAGCTCAGTGGCGCGCTTTCGTCACCGGCTTCCAATCGGCCGGGACTCGCGAGCGCGTCGGCCGCCCCACCGGATTGGCCGTTGGGGCGCGGGGAAGCCTGTTCGTAGCCGACGACGCCGCCGGATCGATCTACCGCGTGCGACCGAAGATNNCGGCCTGCGCACTATCGGCGCCGGCTTGGTTGTTATCGATCCGGTAGTGACGCAGCGCGTCGGTGGCCGACGACTTGGCGGCGTCGCGATTCCCTAATCCAATTTCGATCTGCGCCCGGAGAAGATAGGCGTCGCCATCGTCGGGATGCACGCCCAAATAACGGTCGACGTCGCTGAGTGCCGGTGCGTAGGTTGCCGAGTTCGCGCGCGCCATCGCTCGCCAATAATAGGCACCGGTTTCGGACGGATTTCTTTCGATGACTTTGGAAAAATCGCCGGCGGCGGCAATCCAGTTCTTTTCCTCAATTTCGGCCCGTCCTCGATAGAAGTACGGCGTGTTCATGCGATCGTTCAGAGCGATCGCCGCCGTGCAATCCTCAATCGCGGCGGCGGCGGCGCCTCCGGCGACGTGGACGTGGCAGCGCGTCGACAAACTATACGCCTCGTTCGGGTCCAGTGCCACGGCGCCATTGGCGTCGGTCAGTGCGGCGTCGAGCTCGTTGAGATCGATCTCGACCAGCGCGCGCTGGCGTAAAGCGTACGCCATTTTCGGATTCAGTTGGAGCGCGCGGTTACAGTCGCTCATCGCAAGATCGTTCTGATCTACTTCCCATCGCGATTGGCAACGCGACGCATACGCGTAGGCGTAGTCCGGATTGAGCGCTAACGCGGCCGTGTAATCTTCAATTGCGGAGCGTTGATCGCCGAGCGACTCGTAGGCGTCTCCGCGATCGACCAGCGCGCGCACGTCGCGCGGGTGCCCGGCGAGGTAACGGGTCAGCAATTCGAGCGCCGCCTTGTCCTGACCGGAGCCGCTAAGCTTCTCGGCCTGCAGGACCTCGACGTTCACGGTATTCTCGCCGGCAACGGCCGCCAACCACGGGCGCGCACCGGCCGGAGCCGCGACCGCATACAGGAGTAGGCACGACAGGAGGCTTGCACGAGCCAAACCTTTCGTCGATCTGCAAAACATGAAACGATCCCCTAATAAAAAAGCCCGTCTCGTTTTACCGAGACGGGCTTTCCTTAGTCATAATCTGGCGCCGACCTACTTTCGAGGGACCCTGCGGTCCGACTATCATTGGCGCTGGCGGGCTTAACTGCCGTGTTCGGGATGGGAACGGGTGGGACCCCGCCGCCATGGACGCCAGAAACTTTGTTGGATCCCCCAGCGATGGTATCGCCGAGGGCCCAAACGTGATCCCCGTCGCGATGGCGAGCCGGAGCTCCAGCCGATCGCGCCGGGAAATTTGGGTGCCCGAAACGGCGTTAGCCGTTTTGGCCCAAAACTATACAGAGAAGAACTTCCAAGTGCCGCGACTAGCGGTGCGTAGTTTAGTCAAAATTTCCGAGCGATTAGTACCGGTCAGCTCCACACCTTACGATGCTTCTACCTCCGGCCTATCAACGTGGTGGTCTACCACGACTCTTCACCCTTACGGGATTGAGATCTCATCTTGGAGTCAGTTTCACGCTTATATGC
>PLLA01000067.1 GCA_003140835.1 Candidatus Tumulicola scandinaviensis
CCTCGCGCAGGTTGTCTCCTAGCACGGCCAGCCGGCGGTAGAGCGGCGACGATACCGCCAGCCTAACCTGGGCTTCGAAATCGCGAGGGGCTTCGCTGGCGGCAACGCGCGCGCGCAGGCGGCGAAGCTCTTCCCAGAGCTCCACGACGTCGGACGGCGTTTCCCGTTTAATATGGCTGGGGTGTAGCACCGCGTCGAATACGCTCTCGGCGTCGCCTCGCAACGTTTCCGGAAGCGCCTGCCACGCTTCCTCGGCGGTGAACGACAGCACCGGAGCGAGGACCGTCAGGAAGCGCGTCAAGACGTAGAGCAGTGCGGACTGTGCGCTGCGCCTCCGCGCGTCGCCGGCGGCACGCGAGTAGAGCGGATCTTTGAGCGCATCGAAGTAGAGGCTCGACATCGCGCTCTCGAATTCAACGATGCGCAGATACGCATCGTGGAGTTCGAAACGTGCGTACGCCTCGGCAACGTCGGCGACGAACGCGTCGGTGACACCGCACGCCAATCGATCCAACGGCTGCATCGCGTCGGGCGGCACGAGATCGGCTGATGTCAGATCGTACAGATTGGACAGCATGAACCGGATGCGATTGCGCAAATTACGATAAACGCGTCCGGTCTGCTCGACAACGTTGGGCCCGAAACGCACGTCGTCGACGAACTCGACGGAAGCCACCCACAGCCGTAGCACGTCGGCGCCCCACTTCTCCATCGCCTCGCCCGCGCCGATTCCGGTTCCCGAAGATTTCGACATCGCGCGCCCCTGCTCGTCGTTCACCCATCCGTTCTTGAGGACGTTTCGATAGGGCGCGCGACCTTTGATCGCTACGCCGGTGATCAGCGAGCTTCGAAACCATCCGCGATACTGATCGCCGCCTTCGAGGACGAGGTCGCTCGGCCACGGCAGGCCGTCGCGCCCCAGGACTGCGAGATGGCTGACGCCCGACTCAAACCAGATGTCGACGATGTTCCACTCTTTTTCGAAGCGCGTGCCGCCGCAGTTCGGGCACGCAAAGTGAGCGGGGAGAAACGATTCCACCGAATCCGTCCACCATGCGTCGGCACCGGCTTGCCCAAAACGCTTGGCGGCGCGGCGCGCAACCGCAGGGTCGAGCACCGACTCGCTGCACGCAAGACAGACCAACGCGGGAATGGGCGTGCCCCACGTGCGTTGGCGCGAGATGCACCACTCGGGATGGGTTTCGATCATTTGGCGCTGGCGCAGCCTTCCCCACTCGGGAAGATACGCGACGTCGCCGATCGCATCGATCGTGCGCTGCCGCAACACGTTTTGATCCATCGCAATGAACCATTGCGCGGTGGCCCGGAAAATTACCGGGTTATGACAGCGCCAGCAATGCGGATAGGAGTGGGCGTACTCTTCGAGGCTCCACAGGGCTCCGCTCGCTCGAAGATCGTCGACGATCGTTGCGTTGGCTTCAAAGATGTTCGCGCCCGCGTACGGTCCGGCTTCCTGCGTGAACCGGCCGGCCGCATCGACCGGATTGAGAACCGGAAGGTTGTATTTTATTCCGGTCTCGAAATCGTCGGCTCCGTGACCGGGAGCCGTGTGCACCGCTCCGGTGCCGGTTTCGAGATCGACGTAATCGGCCAGCACGAGCTGCGAGTCGCGGTCGAGGAACGGATGGCGTACGGCCAATCCGTCGAACTCTTTTCCGGCGGCGCGCGCGATCAGTTTCGCCTCGGCAAAGCGGTTTCCAAGCGAACGTTCGGCAAGCGAAACCGCAAGCACCAACAGTTCTTCGCCAAGATCATATAACCCGTAGGTCGCATCCGGACGCAAGGCGATGGCCACGTTCGCCGGCAGAGTCCACGGCGTCGTCGTCCAGATCAGGATCGAAAACGGTTTTCCCTCGAGATCCGCTCCGGGTGCCGCGGCAGGGACGAATCGTTCCAGGATCGTCCGGCCTTGCTCCGCGTTCGCGCGAAAGCGAACGTAGATCGACGGCGAGATTTTTTCTTCGTATTCGATCTCGGCCTCGGCGAGTGCCGTTTCGTCGTGCACGCACCACAGCGTCGAGCGCAGACCCTTATAAAGTTGCTGTTTCTCGGAGAGTTCGGCCAGCGTTGTAACGATCGTTGCTTCGTACGAGGGGTCGATCGTGCGATAGGGATGCTCCCATAGGCCGAAGTTTCCCATCCGAACGCGCGTCTCGCGTTGGCGGTCGAGCCAAAACAGCGCGCGCTCTTTGCATTTCTCCCGCAGCTCCAGCGCGTCGATTGTGTGAAAGTCGCGAATGCCTAAATGCTTGAGCGTTTCCAACTCGATCGGCAGGCCGTGCATGTCCCAGCCGGGCACGAACTTGGCATACCTGCCCGACAGCAACGCGATTTTAACGAACACGTCCTTGAGGACCATGTTGAAGAAGCCGCCCATATGCAGGTCGTTGTTCGCGTATGGCGGTCCGTCGTGAAGAATCCACGGTTCGGCCGATGCGTTGCGTTCTAGGCGGCGCTCGTAGGTCTTACGATCTCGCCACCATTCGACGCGTTCGGGCTCGCGCTTTGGAAGCTCGGCCTTCATCGGGAAGGCGGTTTTGGGAAGGTTCAGCGTGCTGCGGTAGTCGCGGCGGACGATTTCGCTCATGGAGTGGTCTTCCGCGTTTCGCTCTCGCCGAGCCCCCAATCCCGCAACAGATCGCCCAGAACGTCAAAGTTGCGCTCCGCCGACGCGCGGACGGCGGGAAGTCTCTCGGCTAAGTGCTGCGCGAGCGCCACGCGTTGCGAGACGAGCCGGTCGACGAGCTCGTCGATCGCCGCATCGCCGGGCCGCTGCGCGCCGGCCGACCATAACGGTGCGAGCGGATACTCGAGATCCTCGCAGAGGGACGCGACTTTGGGATCGTAGGAGAGCGCCAGAAACGGCACCGCAAACCGGGCCGCCAAAACCAGCGCGTGCAAGCGCATCGCAACCACCGCTTGCGCTCCGCGCAGGATAGCCGCCGCCTTTGCCAGCGAGCACTCGGGAAGCAGCACCGGTGTCGAGCGGCACATCCGAATGATCTCGGTCGATGCCTCCGCATCGGGGGCGCCGCCCAACGGAAGAAACGCCGCCCGCATGCCGTGTTCCAGCGCGAGCCGGTCGACGCTTCGGGCGACCGCCGGCGCGACGAGTTTTAGCGATGGAATCTTGCGAACGCTGACGATCGCGTAGGCACCGCTCTCGGGTCCCAGCCCTTCGGTCGACAAATCGGCGTCGGCATCGGCCAGGTCGTACAAGAACACCGGATCGGCGGTTTTCTCGATGGGCGTATTCGGTAGCAGCATGCGCAACAGTTGGCGCGAGCGTTCGTCGCGGACCGTCGCGCGGGCTACGCCATTGCAAAATCGCCGCACGACAAAGCGCCCCAATGCGTCCAAGGGACCGACCGATTGAGCGAAAATCATGGTCGCGCGTTTCGCCCGGACGGCTTCGCGGACGATGCCTGCGTAATACAGCAAGCTCCGGAGGCTGGTGGCATTCTGCAACAGGCCACCGCCGCCCGACACTACCACATCGGCCCGAGTGATCGCATCCCGTACGGCGCGCCATTCCCACCGGGGAGCCGCTTCGATTCCAAACGTCCGCGTCGTCGCGAGCGGCGTACCCGACAGCACTTCGAGTTCGACGCTGGGAAAGCGCGCGCGCAGGCGATCGACGATGACCTCGAGCAGCGCTTCGTCGCCGAGATTGCCGAAGCCATAGTATCCCGAAAGCAGCACGCGCATCGGTTTCCGTTAAGAGGCGGTCGCGGTCCGCGTCGCGATCCGGCGGTACGCCCAAACCAGGAGCGCGCCGATCGCGATGCCCACCACGAGGTCATTGAAAATGCGCAGCGCGGAAACCGTCAAGGGCGTATGCAGGTGCGAGAACGTGTCGATCACGTCGCCGATTCCGACGCCGATTCCCAGGGCCAGCAGCCAGCCGACGGCGCGACGGTGGGCTGCGTATAGCGCCGGCACCAACATCAAACACGGGATTCCGATGACGAATTCTTTAAAGCGCGGACGCACGCTCAGCACGCTCGTGAGAACGTGGCGGAGCGTGAGTTCGAACTGTGACGGCGAAATGTCGCTGTCGTTGCCGCTGCGCATCAACAGGAGTGCCGCGGCAGCCACGATCGCGATGCCCGCGAGCAGCTGATAGGTCAAGATCGGCGAGAGGAAGACGTCGCGCGGACGCTCGACTCCCGACCCAAAACGCCGGTCGAAGACGTACAGCAACAGAGCGATGAGCGGCGGCAATACGAGGACGAGTTTCACCCCTCGGAAGCGCTCGATTTCCTCCATCGCGAGCGGCGAGCTCATGACCCCGACCACGACCAACGCGCCCAGCAGCGCCACGCCGGTGGCCGCCAGCGTCCAACCGGCACAGCGCAGGAGTTGCGCGCCCGGCTTGGCGGTGGGCGTTTCGCGAAACGCCGGGATGAGGACGAGAAAAGCGGCCGCCGAAAACAGCAGCGCGCCGGCCAGCGCGATGACGGATCGCACGAACATGTCGTGATGCGAGACGACGCCGGCGAGGTAGGCGAGCACCGTCGCGCCGTAGGCCGCGATCGCCCACCCGCGCCGATACCATCCGAAAAAATCGATCAGCAGAATGAAAATCGATGGGACCGCCAAAGCGGCAATCCCGACCAACGCCGCGTTGTTGCCGTGATACAACGGAATCGGCGTCGCGCGCCCGAGACGAAAGCCGGAGCCTTTGAGCTGATCGGCGATATGGGCGACCATCTCAACGTTTGTTTTTTCGATCGAAAGGTCGCCGTCTTGATGGTCCCACGGTCGAACGTAGGCGACCCGGACGTTGCGCTCGCGCACGCCAAGGACGTAGCGGGCGACGGCAACGTCCAGCTTGATTTTATCCAGGTCGGTCTTGGCGATGGCCTGCACGCGTACCGTGCGTCCCGGAATGAGTTTCGCCAGCGTATCGTTCCCCTTCTGGATTTGGCTGTCGTCGTACGTTTCGATCGAGCCGAAGTTGAATGCATGGCGTTTGAAAACGGCGGCCGTGTCTTCCAGATGGTCCGGGTATCCGAAGACCTGATTGCGCAGACCGAAGAAGATCACGGTCGAAACCTTAGGATCGTAGTGCAGCACGTTGTCGACGGTCGCTTCGATTTGCGGCGCGGCGAAGCGTTCATCGTTTTGAAAACGGGGAATGAGGAGCAGCCCGAGCCTTCGCGCCAGCCGAATTTGATCGGTCGGAATTCCGAGTGCGGTGTTGTTGAAGTAATCGATCTGCGTGCGCACTTCCAGTATCCACGGCCGGGCAGCGCGCAAAACGCGAACGCTCTTGGGCATGAAGTGGAGCGCGAGCTGCACGCGGTAGCGGTGGTAGTCGGACGGATCCGATACCAGCATGTAGACGGCACCATTGTCGATGCGGTGAGTCGCAACCAGCGTCGCCAGCAGCGGGTCGCGGATTGGTGAAATGCGGGCTTGATTGATCAGCGCCGCGCCGGTCGTGACGTAGGCCTTGCCGTCGGTGCCGACGTTCCCGCCAAGCTCTTCGGTGACGGCCAGCGAGGTTAGGCCGGCGCGACGCAGCGCGATCAAAAATGCGGCCGGATTGTAGTTGTAGGAGCGCGCCAGCGCGTCGAAATCTTGAAAGTCCATCGCGATCTCGACCCGTCGCGCGTGCGACTCCGTCCGCACGCGAAAAGCCGCCACTGCCAGCGACGCCAACAGCGCAACGATTAAAACGATCGCGGCATAACGAGTGCGCTGCGGAAGGAGGGTCGCGTTCACGTCAGCGCCCTTTCGACCGCCGAAGCGACGGGCCCGCCCGCACGGTACGGTGCTTCAACCTGAACGTGCGCTGAGAAAAAACAAGAGGACTCGCCATAAGCGAGTCCCCTTGCCGTCGCGTATGCGCAATGCCCTTTTTGTCGGGTTCACGCATACCGGGTGTGGGCGACGCTTGGATGGTATATTCACGCGCCCTCTTAGCCCACGAAAGCGGCGCGGATCCCTATTAATTCACGTAACCAGCTAACCTAACCAAAAGATAACGCGTTTGTCAATGCCGCCAGACCGGAGCGCGCTTTTCGAGGAATGCGCCGATGCCTTCGCGGGCATCGCTCGCGAGCGCGTTCATGGCCATGACCTCTTTGGCGTATGCGTAGGCGCTCGTCGCGTCGAGCTCGACCTGTGCATAAAATGCGGCCTTCCCGATGCCGAGCACCGTCCGGCTAGCCGACGCAATCTTGGCCGCCAGCGCCAAAGCCTCGGCATGCAGCTGCTCGGGCGGCACCACGTGGTTCACCAGGCCCCAGGCCAGGGCGGTTACCGCATCGATCGGCTCCCCGGTCAGCAGCATCTCCATCGCCCGCTTTCGCCCGATGGCCCTCGTTAGCGCGACCATAGGGGTGCTGCAGAACAGGCCGATCCGGACCCCCGGTGTGGCGAAGGTGGCTTGGGTCGAGGCGACGGCTAAATCGCAGGCGGCGACCAGTTGGCACCCGGCCGCAGTGGCCACACCGGCGACTTCCGCGATGACCGGCTGCGGAATCGCTACGATTCGCTCCATGAGCGCTACGCAGGCATCGAAAATCGTCCGGTAGGCCTCGACGTCGCGATCGAGCAGTTCCCGGAGGTCGTGCCCCGCCGAAAAGGCCGGACCGTTCGCGCGGACGATGACCACCCTGACGTCGGGATTTTTACCGGCCTCGGCGAGAGCGGCATCGAGCTCGCGCATCAGCTCGAGCGACAGGGCATTGCGGCGCTCGGCTCGGTTCATGGTCAGGACGATCGCGTCGCCCTCGCGTTCGGCGTCGACGTACGGCAAAGTACCGGGACGTTGGCCTCGGGCGCGTCTGTCGCCTCCCGGGAACGGGTAGCGGGCAGACGAACTGCACCCGCGACGTGTCCTTAGACAGCGACCGCCGCGCGTTCGGACGGGTTTCGACGGCCGGCGTCGCGATTGCGGTCGGAGTGCTCGCGTTTGTCCTGGTTGACGTGCTGGCGCTGTACGTCGCGCTCTACCGCCCGTTCCTTGATCCATCGTCCACCGCCGGCGCCTTCGAGGGGACGATCGCGAGGCTGAACGCGGTGCAAACCGATCCGAGGCGAGACGTCCTCGTGCTCGGCGATTCACGAGTGTACTCGGGTCTCGATCCAGCGGTCGCCTCGGCGGCTACCGGCGGGCGGTTACGCTTTCTCGACGGGAGCGTGCCGGGAACGACGCCGCGCTGCTGGTTCTTTTTTGCGCGCGCCATCGATCCGCGCGCCGATCGGTTTCGTGCGGTGGTCATTCCGGTGGATACGTACGACGACGACGATAGCGCAATCGGCAGCATCGATGGCGACGAGCGGCAGATGGACTTGCACTATATCGTCTTCCGAACCTATCCCGCCGACATCCCCAAACTCGCCGGCTCCTTCGACGATTGGCGAACGCGGCTAAACGTTGCCGCGGATCTTCTGTTGCGAGGCCCCGAGCTGCGCGAAGACGCGCAGTCGTTGGTTTCCGATCCAGCCGCGCGCTGGCGGGCAATCGCCCAAGCGAAACTCGCCGGTCCGTACGGCCCGTTCGTTGCCCATCCGCGGACCGAACGTCTCGCAGATCTTCGCGTCGACTTCCAGCGCAATCGAATTCTATATCCGCCGGGCGTTTCGGTTGTTGAGCGGAATGAAATGTCGACGCAAGTTCTGCGGATCGCTCGCCCCAGTCCGTCGTACGCCCGCTATCGGCGCCGCTGGCTGGGTCCAATCGTGGCGCGCTACGCGGCCGCGGGAGTTCCGGTCATCTTCGTGCGCCTGCCGACGCGGCCGGCGCACCGGACATCGACAACGTCCATCGATGGGACGCTGCTAGAGTTTGCGCGGAACGGTGCCGCGAGGTTCATCCCGGCGGCGCCCTACTTGGCGCTCGAACGGCCCAAATACTTTGCCGATCACGATCATCTCGACGCTCAGGGAAGCCACGCCTTCAGCGTTCGGCTCGGCAGTGACGTCGAGCGCGTGCTTCGGTCTTGGACGCCGATGTCGGTGAGCGCGAGCAACTCCGCGACGCTGCGCCACGACTGGCGTACGGCGGTTCTCCCCGCGCTCAGAGCGCTGCTCGGCATCGGCGTGCCCCTGCCGTTCCAATCGTACGAGTTCTGGATCTTTTTCGGCTTGGTCGCCGCGACGTTCTATGCGGTTGGCGCTCGTCTGCGACGCTTCGTACTGCTGGCAGCGAGCTATTATTTTTACGCGCGCTGGAACGCGTGGTACGTCGTCTTTCTCTTCTTTCTGACGCTTTCGGATTACGCGATTGCCTTGTGGCTCGAACGGCTCCCGGACCGCAGGCGAAAAGCGCTTCTCGTAACCGGGATCGCCGCGAACCTAGCATTTCTGGGGACGTTCAAGTACGCGAACTTTGCCGGCAGCACGATCGCCGCATTGATAGGAATGCACCAAAACCCTTGGCTGGTGAGCTTGATCGTGCCGATCGGCATTAGCTTCCATACGTTCCAAAGCATCTCGTATCTGGCCGACGTCTATCGCGGAAAGACGCGCGCGGTTCGTAGCGTCTTCGACTACGCGCTGTATCTGGCGTTCTTTCCACAGTTGCTCGCCGGACCTATCGTTCGCGCCGGTCTCTTCTTCGGAGAACTCTTTGGTTGGCAAGCGCCGAACGCCGCCGACTTGGCGTATGGCTGCATGCGCATCGGCTTCGGGCTGGTAAAGAAACTGGGCATCGCCGATCAATTTGCGCCCGCCGGCGACGCTTACTTCGGTTCGGTAGCGAGCCATCCCGGCGCGCCGGCGGCGATCGGCGCGATTTTTGCATTCTCGATGCAAATCTACTTCGATTTTTCCGGCTATAGCGACATCGCGATCGGTTGCGCTCGCATCTTCGGTTTCGTCTTTCCGGAAAATTTCGTTCAGCCATATCTGGCAACGAGCGTCACCGATTTTTGGCATCGGTGGCACGTCACGCTGTCGACGTGGTTGCGCGACTACCTGTACATTCCACTCGGCGGCAGTCGAGACGGGCTCGCGGCAACGCTCCGGAACCTGATGGTGACGATGCTTCTCGGGGGCCTCTGGCACGGGGCGCAGTGGACGTTCGTCGCGTGGGGAGCGTATCACGGCGCGCTCCTGTGCTTCGAGCGCCTCCTCGGCATCGGACGAACGGGAGACAAACCGAGCGGCACGCTCTATCTGGTTCGGGTGGCGACGACGTTCGTCGCGGTCAGCCTTGGCTGGGTGCTTTTCCGCGCACCCGGATTCGCGGCTGCCGGACACGTGTATCGCGAGCTCTTCGCCGGCGGCTGGCACGATTGGTTGCTGACCGCCTGGCAAACCGAATTGGGCGTGGCCATCGTGTCTTTTGGGATCGCGCGCATCGCGTGGTCGCGCCTCGGTCTCGATTTGTCGTGGAACTCGTTGCCCATGGCGGTTCGCGCCAGTACCATCGCCGCGCTCTTGCTCGCGCTTGAGTTTTTCTCATGGCCCGGCGCGCCGGCGACATTCATCTACTTCAAGTTCTAAAAGGATGAGGCACGCGGTCGCCGGCGCTTACTTATCGATATACAACGTCAGAGTGGCAATCGGCGGACTGCCGGTATTGTTGAGCACGGCTGTGAAACTGCAGTCGTCGGGTCCGGCCGACTTCGCGCTGAACCAGTAAACCGCGTTCATGTACCCAGACGGGTTACCGCTCAGGCGGTGCCTGGAAGCGTCGATTTTGCCGCTATGCCGGCATGAGATTGGAAGCGTGAAATAGCCGTTCGGGGCCCAATACGAAAGCGTCGCTTTTGCGTGGTACTTCGCGGGATAACGTAGATGCAGGGCGCCCTTGTTCCAATAGATGTTCCCCGTCGAGCCGCTACCCGCCGCAGGCCGTCGGGCGGCGGCAGCCTCCGGCAGCGTTTGCGGTGCCCCGGCCTGCGTTTGTACCGTCCCGCATGCGGTCGCTATAATGGCAACCGAGCAAACGCTTAGGAAAGAATGAAAACGCAACATACGCACCTCGTCCCGAGAAGCCGGCGAAGTGTATCTTCGCCGATTCTACTGCAGCATCCGGCCGTTCGCTCTCGGTTGCACCGTAAACCCGAAGGGAAAATTCAGGTGTCGCTGAAGCGCGTCGAACCACGCGAGGACCGAACCGGGCCAGGAGTGCTGTATGAAGCGAATCGCTCTTTTGCTTATCGCTGCGTTCGTGACGGCGTGCAGCTCGCCGTATTCGCCGTCGGGTTCCATGCCCGCCCCGTTGCAAAACGCAACGCTGCACGCTCGTTCCGGATCGTATCCGATTACCCACGTCGTTATCATCATGCAGGAGAACCGCAGTTTCGATAACTTCTTTCGCGGGTTTCCTAAAGCCGATTCGGCGACGTTCGGTTACGGCCACGGAGTGAAGTACCCGCTGCAAGAACTCGCGCTCAAGTGGGGATTCGACCCGAATCACTATCACTATCAATTTTTGGAAGACTCCGACGGCGGCAAGAATGACGGGTGGGATCGGTTGATTCGCGGTCACACCGACAGTTGTCCCTACCTCTCCTACGATTGGGTGAACCACCCGTCGTGCTGGGCGTATTGGGAGGGAAAAGTTTACCTCCGGATGGCGTTCTCGTATACGAAAAAGTCCGACATCCAAGCGTATTGGACGATGGCGTCTCAATACGCGCTCGGCGACCATAATTTTGCCTCGACGAACGGTCCGAGCTTCGGGCCCCATCAACACCTGATTGCCGGGCAAGACGGCCACGCTTCGGAAGTCCCGAGCAAGATGCCGTGGGGTTGCGACGCACCCAAGGAGCACGAGTACTACCTCGATGCGGGGCAGTCGAGCCCTCCCGAGTTTCCGCCGGCGGTCGGCCACGAGGTTTGGGGCGGCGACCCGTGTTTCACCTATTCGACCGTTGCGAATCTGCTCGATACCGCAAGCGTTACGTGGCGTTGGTACAAGCAACCCAATGACGTAGATTCCTACTGGCTGGATGCGTTCGACGCGATCGAGGGCGTGCGGTATGGCCCGGATTATAAGAACGTAGTAACGCCCGACAAACAAGTCCTCAGCGACATCTCGAGCGGCAACCTGCAGAACGTCTCGTGGGTGATGCCGCATGGCGGCGCGTCGGATCATGCCGGCGGCGGCTCGGGCAACTGCGGCCCCGCGTGGTAACCTCGATCGTCAACGCGATCGGCCAAAGCAACTATTGGAAGAACACGGCGATCGTCATAACGTGGGACGAATGGGGCGGTTGGTTCGATCACGTCCTGCCCCCCCAGTATGCCGATCCGCAAACCGGAGCGTACGAAGGTCTGGGCTATCGCACGCCGCTCATCATCGTATCGCCGTATGCGAAGAACCACTACGTATCGAAGGCGCAGCACGAAACTGCGAGCGCATTACACTTCGTCGAGAAGATCTTTCACTTACCCTCGCTCGGTACGGCGGATGCGCGTGCCGACGCCTACAACGACGTGTTTAATTTTTCACAAAGCCCAACTCCGTTCAAGAAGATTCCGCCTCCGCCCAACTCGCAGTACTGCGCCTCTCAACAGGACGCACCCGAGACGGACTACTGAGAAATCTCAGGGTGGCGGCGAATTGAAGACGGCGTCCGGCAATGGACGCCGTCGAATCGTCGCAAGAAACTACCCTCGTTCGAATCTGCAAGACTACGCCGTAGCGATCTCCTGGGGCACGGACTTCCACAGCCCAAGGACCGCTCCGGTTGGATCCTGGATGATGCTGAGAAAGCCGAAGTTTCCAACAGCGGTCACGTCCTTGATAATGGTCGCTCCCAGCGTCTTGGCTTTCTCGGTTGCCGCATCGATATCGTCGACGGAAACGTAAGCAAGCCAAGCAGATTGCATACCCGGCATCGGGGCCTTCATCATGCCCCCGCCGACGCCGTACTCATGCTCGCCCACACCAATCATCGTGTAGTCGTCCATCCGAGAGTCGTCGAGTTCCCAATCGAACAGCTTCGCGTAAAAGTCTTTTGCTTTGCCCAGGTCGGTCGTCGCCAACTCGACGTGAACGAAGGGGTTATCTGCCACGGAGATCTCCTTTATTCAACAGGTGAAGACCAGCCGCTTTCATACGTTTAGCTTCATTCCTCCCGCCTTAAGTTGAAGATAAGGTCGGCCAGAGGCATCAAAAAAGGCCTGCTGCAGCAAGCATTTTTATGGTGGGCGATGACGGGCTCGAACCGCCGACATCCTCCTTGTAAGGGAGATTCTGAGGCGCTCGTAGGCGGTGAGATGCGCTGATTTATGCTGAATATTGCCCCTTATCGCTCACCGCAGCACCCTCAAGTCGCATCGGTAGGTTGTAGTTCGGTTGTAGGTATGCTACGCTACCAGCAAGAAGGCCCCGACGAGCAGCCACTCGTCGAGGCCAATGCCAACGGAAGGTTGATTTCCGATGACGTCCACCAGCGTAGCACACCTGCCAGCCCCTGCCGCTAGGGGTGATAACGGTGCCCTCTCCGTCGAGCCGCTCATCGAGCGTGCCAGAGCCTACACCGAGGCCGCGGTCCCCCTCAACACCCTTCGCGCCTACGCTGCCTCGTGGCGATCCTTCACGCTCTTCTGCGAAAGCCGAGACGTAGAATCGCTGCCGACGACACCGCAAACGGTAGCATTGTACGTCGCGCATCGCGCCGAGTTATGCACCGTTTCCACAGTCCGACAGAACCTAGCCGCGATCGCAAGCAAACACGCCGAGAACGGGCTAGAATCGCCTTGTAAGCACGAGGTCGTGCGCCGAATGCTCAGAGGCATCGCTCGCACCAAAGGGACCGTTCCGCGCCGCAAAGACGCCATTACCATCGATCCCCTCCGAGCCATGCTCCTGGAGATCCGTGGCGAGGGTTTGAAGGCCGAGCGGGACCGCGCGCTCCTGCTCCTGGGCTTCTCCGCTGCGCTGCGCCGGAGCGAGCTCGCCGCCATCGATTTCGCCGACCTGGCCTTTTGCAAGGAGGGCCTCCGGCTGACGATCCCGCGGTCCAAAACCGATCAGACCGGTGAGGGTGCGGTCATCGCCGTCCCGTACGTCCCGAACCGATCGCTCTGCGCGGTCCGAGCTCTTCGGAGCTGGCTCGAGGCTTCCGGCATCACGTCGGGACCGGTGTTCCGCTCCTTCACCCTCCGACGCGAGCTGACCGAGCGCGCCATCGACGGCGGTGCAGTCGCCGAGCTGATTCAAACGCTCGCGCGCAAGGCGCGGCTCGAAGGCGACTATGCAGGCCATTCCCTTCGCGCCGGCTTTGCGACCTCAGCCGCTCAAGCCAAAGTTTCCCTCGACTCAATCGCACGCACCACGCGCCACAAATCCCTATCCGTACTCATGGGTTACGTCAGGCCGGCGCAAGCCTTCGACGACGTCGCCCTCACCTCAATGATCGCTTAAATCACACTAAACCGTGCCAGCCAGAATCCGGCCGGCCGAAAGGATGGACTTGTTTTCATGAAAACCACACCCGATCAAGCCGCAGTTGCTGCCATCGCCACGGCTGCATTCCTTGCACACAATCCGAGTTACCGTGAGGAGCCTGACATGGAGCGTCCGGCGGCCATTCTTGAGGGGCCGCTCGGCCTCGAGGGCCTCATTCGCGGGCAGAGCTGGGAACTTAGCGACGCCGCGGTTCAGACGTTCGATCGCGCAATCAACTTCGGTCTTCAGGTAGGCGCACGCATTGGGGCTGATCCGTTGCACGTCCCCGACATCAAAGACTTGGTGGCCGCGTATCGCATCAAATTCACAATGAAGGTGGCATAATGAAAACCAAACGCGATAAATCCGCGCTCACTGCACTTCGTGAGTACTCGCCGGGGAAGGGCTGCATGACAATGAAGGAGCGGGCGGGCGTAAAACTTGATTCGCTCGACATCGCAAACCTGGTTAGCGAATATCTAAATTTACTTGTGGTTGATGGCGTCCGCTATACCCATCCGGGAAAGAACCTGGCCCAAGCGTTGATGGGGGATTTAGAAGAACTCACCAAATCGGCGCTCGACGACCCAGACCGCGCAAAGTGCACAAGTTTCTACCTAAGGGAAGCGCTAGAGTTTGGCGTCGATTTCGGAATCGCCGCCGCGCTAATTGCGCTCAATGCCCCACCACCAGAGGCAGTTGACCGGATCTCAAAGCTCGTTCAAAGCGTGAAATTCGACATCCAAGACCGCATCGAGTGTACTAAGAATTATAACTTGGAACAGGAGCAGGCGCGGAAGAAGCGCAGAAAGGCCGCCGCATAGGCAATCCGCTTCCTTCTACTCGATTCGCCCAGTTGCTTGGGGAGAGGCGCTCGCTCTAAGCGGGCGCCTTCCCCTTTTTGCGGCGGCTCGGGACTCGGCGTCTCATTTGTTCCGCTCACTCTCCCGTGTGCTCGCGCGGATGCTCTAGGTCACAAAGCTTACAAGCTCTAGTCCGATTTCAAAAACGAGATTCGCGCGTCCCGCGCTCGTATGAGTAAGATATTATCCCTACTGAGTTCGAACGTTCCGCCATCGATCACTGCGCATTGAATAAACTCAAAGTCGCGATTCGCGCCCGAGGACGAAGAAAAATCATACAATTTAATAAATCGTAAGCTAAACCGCTTCGAAACCTCTTCGTCACGCCACACGTCAAAGTCAGCTTCTCGAGAAAGAAATAGAGCCTTCTTTTCTGGCGACCTTACTTCAAGACCCGGGAAGTATGCGAACTCACCCTTCGTACTTTTCAGGTCGCGATCAATTTTCGACTCTAAAATGGCGTGAAAAAGAGCCAGGTCTATTTCGGGAAAGACGTCCTCCCGATCGGCACAGTCACGAAGAAAAGTGTTCCAAACTAATCGTGCTGCTTCTCTGTATGAGTGAAACTCGCGAGTTAGGTCAACCTTTTTCAAAGTCTATGCCTTTCTAACGGCACGCGCTAGAATCGATCTGGTTCTTATTTCCAAGGTATATCGCCTAAGGGGGGGTCTGCGGGTGCGATGAATCCGAAGGCTCGATGGGTGAGGAGCCCTGAGGTCGATTCTTTGCATCTTCGATTTCGTCCGGAGTAGACGGGCGTGTGGTGGTTCGGTTGCCTTCGCGGACACCACTCGGTGTGATATTAGGCCGACCATATTCATCGGTATGCGGAGTTTCGATTCCGCCGTGGGCCTTACCCGGTGGAAGATCAACTTTCTTGACGCGTGTTCCCTGTGGTCCGTAATAAGTTACGCTGTGACCACTACGAGACGCGGTATTGGGCGGTCCAGTCGGCGGTGTACTGGGTCGTCGACTTTCCACGACGGTGAGTATGATCTCCGTCGCTATCGCGCCGATGGCTCCGATCGCTTCGGCTATCCCGCAGGGTTCCAGAATGGCGCATGCCACCGTAGCAACACCCGCGCCTCCTGCTGCGACCGGACCCACGTCGTAGCCAGTGGGATCGCTATATTCGAACGGATTATTGTTGTTCCACATGAACGGCTTTTGCGACATCGGATCATGCGCATCGCCTGCGTAGGCATCTGGCGATAGCCACTGGGAGCTGTTGCTGTCAAAGATCCGAACGCCCTGAAAAGTATACGTTCCGTACGTATAACCGTCGGTACGCGCTTGCGCAACGTACCCTCCGCCTGATGAACTATAGTTTGGACAGTTGGCATTTTGACCATTTTGATCGGGCGCGCATGAACCAGGAGCCAGCGTGACGCTCACCGTGCCCTTGCCAAAGCGCGGTATCGCAGGACCAAGATTCCATGGCCCAAACCATGTGGCTCCGTGCACAGCCTGCTGCGTCCCGGAGCTATCGCGGTCCATGATACTGAACGTACCGGCTAAGGTCAACGTACCCATGGTGCCCAAGTGAAGGACTGGTCCCTGCGCGTTTGATCCAAACAGTATCGTGTCCCCGTCGTAGTGCAATCCTGTTTGGAATCCCGATCCCGAGATCGTCCGCAGATGGCCATCCGGCCCCCAAGTGAACGTCGCATCGGGCGCACACTGATAACCACAGTTGTTATTGGCGTTGGCATCGATGCTCGAAGGTGCCGGCGCGTTTACGACGTGATTCTCGGCATCATAAGTGCGGTTGTATACGTACAATGCGCCATTGGGGGGCGTTTGCACCGGTGGAGGCAGGAGTTGGTTATATGAGTACCAGCCAGTCGCCTGACGTCCAGCTGCGTCATAAATAAAGTTCTGGGATCCATATTGAGGACCCTGGCCTTGAACCGGAAACCAGTACGGTTCACTATACATCATATTACTGCGAGTGTCCCACTCGACTCCGTATTCAAGGTAGCCATTGGCGGACTGCTGGAATGTCCCCGAATTAGGAATCGCTGGAATGCTATCTTCGAGCATCTCGCCACGAGTGTTGAGAAGGAATTGTCGTGTAATACCATTGGCTTGGAACAGCTGGCAACTAGCGGTACAAAATCCGTTATTGTACTGGTTGAATCCCGTGACTTCGTCGTCCCGGTCGTACGTAATTGGATTCGCCCCACTGCCTTCGGTGTAGCCTTCCGGAAGAGTCAATGTCGATGGACGCCCAGTCGCGTCATACGTGTAACTCTTTCGCTCGTAGGTCCAAGTCGCTCCCCCAAGCTGAACACCATTCGTCAGTTCGGGAACCGCTGTCCCAGTCAACGGATCACTTTGCGTTAGTTCGCGGCCACCCGGTGTGTACGTCCACGAGAACGCCGGGTTGCCCGATGCCGACCAGTTCACTGCTTGATTTTGTAGTAAGCCGTCTTTGCGATATGAATAGCTAAAGATGTTTGCCTGTGAAATGCCATGTTGTCCACTAGTGCCGCTCGGGCACGTAGTCCCAGTAGAGACGTACTCTCGCATTCCGTCAGCATAGTACGCGTAACAGATGGTCGACGCGCCATCTTCGGAAGAAGGTTCGTTGATATTTGTCGTGCGTCCATCCGCATCGTACGAGTAGGTTACCGATCCCATATTGTTACTAATCGAGGTCGGGCGGCTGTCCGGATCGTACACATATGTGCGCGTGTCATTTGCTGGCGGAGAAACTCCGCCGCCGGGGGTATAGCTATTGTTTAGCGTGAGTTGCGACTTGCGGTTAGTATCGTCGTAGGCATATTTGATGAATTGGCTAGCCCCGTTTGTCATCTTAGTCAGCAATCCGAGATAACCATTCGTGTCGTATGTGTTCAGAACTTCAGCTGCGGCAGAGTCGCTAAACGCTGTCTCATATTTCGCCACTGATCGATCCATGCCATCGAAGAAGTTTCCGCGAACGTCGGTCCAGTTGCCCGAACTGATACCTCCGCCGGGCTGTATGAGGTAGCTCGGTAGATATTCTTGCGTCTTATAAAGACCGCCGTACGCGAGCCCGTATGCGACCGCATTTTTTGCCGCAATGTTAACCGTTCCAACGCTCTGGGTGAGGTCATATTGATACCGAGTCATCCAGCTGAAACCAAAATATTCGTTTGAGTAGCGGCCATCATACGGCATCACGACTTCGATGAGCCGATCCAACCCGTCGTAATACTTCGTGGTCGTGCCGGTGCCGCCGCCTTTGTGGTCCACCAGCCCCGTTTGGTCTCCGTCAGCGTCGTAGGTCGAAGCTGTGGCATAGGTCGGCGCCGTCACGGGCGTTGGACAGGAGTTCCCGCTGCCATCTGCGCTGTGCTGGGACGCACTTTCCGTGTAAGCTACGCTCCCGTCGAGATAATAGCAGGTATAACTGCTGATTCCCGCGGCCGGAAAGCCCGTATACGTGTCACCGTCCGAGCGGATGGTTTCGCGGTTGAGCGAGTCGTACGACATCGTCCATGTGTTTTCACCCCTGCTGAAGGTTTGCAAATTCCCGTGGCTATCGTACGTAAAACTTTGCGTCGGGGTACGCGTCGTACCATCAGCCTGCGTGATCGCCGAACCGCCGTTGCCCGTTTCACTCGTAGGGAGCCCCACCTGAGTTCCGCCAGCCCCCTGACTATTTGGATCATATGAAATGTCGCGCTCATAGCCGAGCGCCGAGTAGATCTTCGTTAGCACCCCGTACGGTTCTGAGCCATAAGTGAAGTTGTAGTTGAAGGACGCCGTTGGGCCGCTCGTTTGGCCTGTCGGACAGGTTGAGTTGTTGTGGTTAGCGTTATAGACCGGATCGCAGTATGACAGCACGTTGTTAAAAGAGTCGTACGAATACATGCTCGTTGGCCCCTGGCCGGCAGCTCCCGTTGTTGGCGAAGGCAGCGCTACGTTCGTCGTATTTGCATTGCCGTCGTAGGAATAATTCGTCGTATAGCCGCGTGCATCAGTAGTTGAGGTGAGATTGTTGTTGGGATCCCATCCCTCTGCCGTTACGAGATATGTCGTCTCATTCGTGCCGGTCCAATCCTGAGTCTGCGAAACCCGGCTGCTGCTATCCGTCGTCCAGATCGAACTGTGGTTATCGGTATCGCACATCGTGGTTGTACCGGCAATGGTCGTGCCACACGGAGAGCTGCTGGCACCGTACACGAAATTCGCCGTAAACCACACCTGGAAGGCTTGCGAAAGGCTGGAATGGAGGGGCGTGTTCGTTCCGTCGCCCGGAGTAAAGTTTAAGACTCCATCTACTTGCCATTGGGTAAGCCGCGACGAGCCGTCGAGCGTAAACAGCAGGGCCGACCCTCTGTCGGGGCTACCCGGGTGATTCCAGTTAGCGATCGTACAGACGGGTCCGCACGCTTCTTCCAAAGAGCTTGTCCCCGTCGCATATGCGTACGTCTCGGGCAAATCGCCGGCAGGAACACTCGGGGAACCTGATGGTGCGGTCGGTGTGGCCGTGTTGTTACCGGGCTTGTCTACTCGCAGCAGATTACCGCTGGTATCGTACGAGTATTGCAGCACCCCTTGATCCGGCCGTGTGATCGTGGATAGCTCGTTAATCGACGTGCCTGGTATGATTCCAAAGACCATTCGAAGCTCTTGACCGTCGCTGTGGTTGGCGTCAATCTCGGTGATATCTTCGGGTCCCTTACCGGAACCATCATACGAATACGTGAAGGTAATATTGTTATTGTTATTGCGTGCGAGGATTTCTTGAAGATGGCCCTTTTTTGCCAAAGGAATGCCGCAACCGCCGCCACTGCTGTCAGTGTGGAACCAATAAATCGTGCCATTTTTCTTCGTCCATGCATACGTGCAATCGGTACTATCGGTGGGTACCAACTGCGCGTGCTCCCCTGTGCAAGGAACCCAGTTGCCCCGACCATTGGCGGTATACACGCATGCGGTACCATCGATGTCATAGACGGTAATCGTGTTTGCGGTAGAATTGTAGACGATGTTGGTATCGAGGTCGTTTGTCCAAAGGTTGCCAAAGATCGCTCTATCTCCGCCGTCGTCGCCGTTATAATCATGCAACGACTGGGTGTTGTAGACTCGTTGAAATGCCAAATCAATCCCAGTCTCGGGAATATCGACGTCCATGGCAGAAACGACGAGGTTTCCGGTTCCGACGTTGACCATCGCCTTCCCAATGCCCGGGATTGCTCTCTCCTCGTAGGTCCACCAGTGCTCGATGCCTGTCCCCGGAGTCGATGACGTCATCGGTTGGACACCAGCCTTCTGGCGCTGCTGCGGGGGTTTGATACCTGGCGCCTTTTGAGGAACCACCGGTTGATGAACCAGTGGCGCAACCGTTGAGTTCTGCGGCTCAATCAATGCGTTGGTCAAAGAGAACGATGTGGTCTTTGAGGGAACTACGGAGCGACGCATCGCGAGCGGATCAAGCAGCCGGTGGCGCGGATTGAGAGCGCTCAACGGCGGCATGACGACATGGTCGGGCACGCCGACTCGAATAGCCGGTTTGAGCGGATGCTCGGCTAGAATGAGTGCCGACGCGTCAACGTGGCTAGTTGGGCGTGAAATGTGGGGCGGCGGCGCGTGCATCGCCGCATTTCGATCGCCCTGACCGGTAAGCGCGGCTACTACTTGCGAGCCTTGAATGGCTCCAAGCAGTGGCGCAGCCGCTGATTCGAAATCTGATCGCCAGTCTGATGGCCGTGCGCCCATCGACGCGACGGCGGCCCCAGAGGACTGAGCGACAAGCAAAACCGTAAGAACGCCGGCCAGATAACGCCGCATGCTAACTCCTCGACACCTTCTCAAAAAGTAAACTGAGAGTTGCCTGGGTTTTTGGGCCAGCGAACGATTCCTTGTGAGTAAAGCACTCTTTTTGGCGTTTGGCTGCTTAACACTAGGTTAACCTACTAGGGCGAGCGAGCCGATCTATTCTCTTCCTTGCGCCTGCGGCGTGGCGACAATGAGGACGTCGCGAAAGTTGGACAGATTGTAGTTGTCCAGGTCACCAAAATAGTAGGTCCCGGGCTTCAGCGTGAACGTCTGTGAGTAACATTGCTGGCTACCGGTCTGCGGTGCGATGCGCCCTGTCGACCATAGTGATGTCGCGCTCACGGTCGTGCCTGTCGGCGATGCAGCGGCTTTGGGGAAACTGTACGGTGTGGCTGGAAACGCTTCGCCTTTGAAGCCGACCGCAGAATGATTTCCGCTCGCATCGATGTTCGCGAACTGCACAACGTTGCCCGATGTTATTGGAACCACGTTCCCGGCTGGATTGACCCAATGGTCGATGAGCGTAGCTTGAAGCGGGAACGTTCCGAACTCGACAATGGCGTAACCGTTGATCGTCCCGTACGTGGGAGCAGTCGTCGGCCCGATAAGATTCCCCATTGCGACCAGCACGGTGCTTGCGTTCGGACTTGGCGTACCGCAGTTGCTCGGTGTGGGTCCTGTTGTCGGTGATGCAGTCGGCGTGGGAACAGGTCCACTCCCGCTTCCACCGAGATTTAGCTTCGTGCACGCCGCCAAAATGGCCACTGTGCCGAGTGCGATCCACCATCGGCCAAGTCTGTTGCGAATCAGTGCTTTGGACCGTTCGGCGGATCGTAACGTCACAGCGAGGTCCTCATGGATTGATCAGCGACAGCGGAATCGGGAGTGAGACGGTAGCCCCAGTTCCCGTCGTCGCTGTCAGCGATAAGTTGACCGTTGATTGGCCAATGGGAATGCCCGCCGGCGAGAAGTTAAAGCTGGCCTGCCATTGGCCGGGGCCGATGCCCTGTAGCGTTGCCATCGGCAAGATCGAGTTCGGTCCGAAGGTGAGCTTGACGACGTTCGTCGTCGTGATTGCTGCGATCGTCATCGGCTGGCCGTTCTTGACCACCGATGGTGCCACTTGAACGTAGAAGATCTGTGGAGCGGCGTTCGGCGCGGCGTAGTTGTTCTGTGGCGCTTGGCCGAACGTGTAGATGTTCGTCTGTGAGAACGCGGACGGCAACGGCATTGGGGTGGGACCGCCCGGCGTTGGGGATGTCAACGGCTTTGCAACCGTGACCCCTCCAGGCGGTGGCGTATTCGAGCCCGGAGTGCGTCCGACGTTAGGCGTGGGCACTTGAACCGGTTGCGGCTCCGGCGCCGGGGCGGGACGTTCGTATGGTGTCGGTTCGGCTTCCGGAATGTGCCTTTGCGGCGGTAGCTGCGTTCCCGGCGGAAGCGTTGGCAGTCCGATTGGACGCGGAATGGCAAGCTTTGTCGCGCCGATTCCGCCGGTCTCTCCAGGCCGTACGATGTGCGGCGTCACCGTAACGATCAACTCGTTTCTGGTCTGCTGTACATTGTGATACGTGAACAGAGCCCTTCCAAGCAGTGGAAGATCGCCCAGAAACGGGATCTTCTGGACCGTGCGCTGATCGACGTCCTCGATCAGGCCGCCGATGACGATCGTTTCGCCATCGTGCAGCCCGACGGTCGTCGTCGTGTCGCGGGTCTGAATGTTCGGCACGCCGGCGGCGCTGATGGCCGCGATCGAGTTCACCGATGGGTGCAACGTTACAGTGATGTAGTCGCCATCGTTGACTTCAGGCGTGATATCGAGTGTGACGCCGGTCTGGAAGCTCTGGACCTGCGTCGTTGCGACCGTTCCGGTTCCACCACCAGTTGTGGTCAAGATATTGACCGTCTCGCCGGCCCTCAACGAGGCGGTTCGACCTGAAACCGTCGTGAGGCGGGGATCCTCGAGAATCCGCGCCTTATTGTTCGATATTAGGAAATTCAGCACGGCCGTGATGGAGAACGGACTGCGAATGAGTGGGAACGGCAGCAAGTACGGTATGGGTTGACCGGCTCCCGGCACCGTGTTGCCAGGCGGATACAGCGGCGCCACCTCGCTGAATGTTGAGCTGATCGCAGCAGTCGGGAACTGTAATCCAAGCTGCTTCGTTGTGCCCTCGTCGACCTCAAGGACCTCCGTATCCAGCGCCACCATGGTTTGCGGCTTGTCCAGCTTGGCGATCAGCTCTTTGGCAAGCTTGATGCTGTAGGGGCTGCCGGTCAGCACGAGCTCGTTTGAGTTCGGCGGTACAACGATGTGCAAGTCTGATGCTGATCCTTGCAATGCCTGAGTCACCGTTGCGGCCATATCGGTTGCCGAAGTCGAGGGGCCGCCGCTGATCCCAGGTACAGCGGCCTTCAGTTCCACGACCTCGATTCCTGACGCGCCAGGCCCTCCGCCTTCGCTCCCACCCGGAGCTCCCGGCGGCGCCACGTCAAGCTGGCTAATCGCGTCGGCAATACGGCGCTGCACCGTCAAGTTCGATGTGATCGTAATGGCATTGAGATCCGAATCGACGGCCAACGACAAGCTTGGGAACGATCTGCGAAACAAGTCCGCTACCGACTCGGCGTCCACGTACTTGAGGCGGTAGACCTGGGTGTACTGCGTGCCCATCTGTGGAACATCGAGCTCTGCAATCAGCTGCTTCGCATGATCGACGTCATCTTGCGGCCCTGACAGCAGGATCTCGCTGCCGGAGACCGAGACTTTGACATTCGGTGACTCGGCCGCCACTGCGCGGGCCACTTGCTTGACGTTGCGCTGCGTGATGCGCACGGCCTCCGCTGGGTACCGCGGTTTTGGCGACGGCGTGGGCGGAGCGGTATCAATGGCGGTAACGATTGACTTGATTTGCGCCATGTCCGCTGGCGACGCCATAATGATGATATTACGGTTGGGCGCCACGAGGACGCGGGCTTGCGGGAATACGCCAGCAAGCCGGCTTGCGGCGGTTTGGGGCGAAATCACCTTGAGCTGAACCGTGTCGACCGTTGTGTCGGTCGGGTTCTTAACGTCGACGCCGCTTGCGATCGTACGCATGCCCTGCTCGTCATAGCCTGAAGCAACGACAATCACGGCGTTAGCGTGTGAGTCCACAGTAATACGAGCGTTTGGATATACGCTGCGTAGGATTGACGCACCACGGCTGGCCGAAATTATTTGAAAGTTGATGACGAGCGGTGGATTAGGCGTCGGTGAGGGCGCCGGAGTAGCGTGGGGACGTCCGGATGCGCCGGAAACCGGCGGGGACATAACGGCAAGAAACATCGCGCCACACACTAGCGTAGCGCTCAAGACGAAAGCGAATCGCCCGGCTCTCCAACGAGTCGGCTTTGTGTCCCCTGCCACAGCGCGCGACGATTCCCGGGGCGTTCGCCAGGTTCCTTTCCCGATTGCAGCAGCATTTTGATTGAATAAACCCTTAGGGCAAGCGTAGGCATCAACCGGATCCGCTTTGAATCGCAACTTTTGCGCACCGAGTCGCCGAGCCGGGCGCTGTGCTGGAACGGCTATCGACCTTCAGCGAAATCACTCAGCCGACTAGGGAGTATCAGCTGCCGTGGACATGCAGCAGCTCATTCAGCGAGTGTACGTAACTGAGCTTTCAAAGTGTGACAGATCAAGCGAACCAACGATGGCGTTGAATCTGCCATTGCTTTCGCTCCAGCGCGATAAACGAAGGCCCTCGTCAATACTGCTTGCGCCGTAGGCGGATAGTGACGAGAACGTGCCGCACGAGGTAAAATCGTGTGACGGAAGAATCGGTTCGTCGTTCATTCGGACGATCGGAGATACAAGTCTTGTTGCTACGTCTTGGTCCCCTAGCATTCTGCGCGCTTCTCGCTGCGTGTGGGCCGTCTATTCCCATAAGGACTGGCGTGCCGCTTCAACCCTACGGGAGCCAATTGCCTCGCATCGCGCCCGGCGTACGTGAGCTATCAAAGGCCTTCATCATAACGCAGCGGAGTTCCACACACGACGCGCAGCGTACGACGGTCGTCAAGGTGCGAGAGTTTACGCTGCCGCCACGGCAATACGGTACTGACTCAATAATTGTCGGGTCAGATCACGACCTATGGTTTACCGAACGGCGCCGCATCGGCCACATGACGGTCAACGGCTCCCTTCGGGGTGTGCCCATGGGGCCGGCTCGCAACGATCCAGGGATGCTCATCGTCGGTCCAGACGGAGACACTTGGGCAAACACGGCCGTAGAGCACCCTCCACGCCTTGACACGATTCCTGACCACATTTCGACGGCCTATCAGATATTTCGAATTAGCCCAACTCTATACATGAAAACCTACGGGTTGCCTAAGGGCACCATCGTTTTCCCGACTAACCTCGTAAAGATCGATTCTACATTGTACTTTGGGCTCACTCAGCAGCTCTACAACAGTAAGGGCAGCGAGTATTACCTTAACTCTGTGGCTACGATCACGACGGACGGTTGGGTAAAGAAGATCTTCGAGGTTCATAACCCAGCCGTGACCGTGGGTTGGGTTCAGTTCATAGCCACACCCGATCACAACCTGTGGCTCTATGATTATGCCGGTGATGTTGACGTTTGTTCGCTTGCTGGAAAGTGCAAAGACACATTTATCGCTTCCACCGGCTTTTACGTTGAGAGTCTCATTGGAACGGTTATGGCATATTCGCCGGCCGATCACGACGTCTACGTTTGTAATACGACGACGTCCAGTGTCCATAAACTGTCTCTTCAGGGAAAGAAACTCTCGAAGCTCGAGTCGTATGATATTGGGAATGGCGCCGGAGAGATTACCTATTTTCAGGGGCACATATGGGTGGACCTTGGGGGCGATTCGCAAGGGAGACCAATGCTGGGAAATCTTTCACCGTCGGGGCAATTTAGTGAAGTATCCCTGCCGTTTAAGGGGCCTACCTGGGCCGTTACGGGAATGGTCGAAGGCCCTGATGGCCACTTATGGTACCTGCGTGGACCATACGTTGGCGAGATTCTGTAACCTCTCACGCTACCATTCGTCCAACCACCATAGCCCTTGAGTTCGCGTTCTCTTCTTTTCAACAAACGCACCGAACCGCTCGTTTCGCGTAACGCCCGCCACTCGGTAAGAAGTCAGAGGCGAACGTGAGTGCACAGCCCGCATGTTATTCACGCGGGGTTACCGGCAGGAGGCCACTGTGACAGACGAGCAGCCAGACGATAAGGAAGTCGTCTACGATCCCACGACCGAAGAAGCGACGAAGATTCCACAATACGACGGCATCGTGGTAGAGGGATTCATTAATCCTCTGGCGTTTTTCGCCGTCGATGAGCCGTGGAAAGGCGTTGATGCGAAGAAGGTAACCGAGGAAGACCTCTTAGACTTCCTCTGCCAGCCGGATACTAAGGCGACTCTGGATGCAATCGTCGCACGGTATCGGGACGTGAGCAAAGAAGGGGGCAATCGAATCTTCGTGGCGCCCACGAGTTTATTGAACAAACTTGTATGGCCGTTACGCAACGCAAAGGGTTCCTACGCGCTGGGCAACTATTTCGGTACGATCGCACTGTGCGGCATGGTCGCCGAAATGGCTGCGCTGCTGATCTTCGAGGCACGCTCAGTCTATATTCAGAAGCATTTTAGCACTAAACTTATTCCCCCTGAGTTCCGGAAATATTTTAAGGGTGATACGTTCGAGCGTGAAGGCCAGCAAAAACGTGTTCAAGTTCTCAATAAGCTCCGGCTTCTGAACGAACCACAAATCAAGGACAAGTTCGACCTTGTGCGAGATGTCCGAAGGCGCTATTTGCATTTACTTTCGCATCCTACTGATAGGATCGAGGCAGACGCCGCCAAAGTGTTCTTGGCTACCGTGGAGATCGTTCGATATGCGATGGGATTAGATATTCGCAACGGCAAGGTTGCTTTTCGCCCGGAGATCTTTGCATGGATGGAAGCGAACGCACCGGCCGAATCAAAGACAATGTCACATTCAACGCTAGACCCCGCCAAGGCGGAAGAATGAAAACCGTCTTTCTTGGTTATCCATTCGCAATCCCGGAGATCCGCACCGCCGTGGAGGCTGGATGCGACGGAATTGCCAAGGTAATTGTTGCCTCTGATCGCCTGCGCGGCAAACATCTTTTGGTCAAGATTGATGAGATGATTGACGAAGCAGATGTGTCGTTGTTCGACTTAACGCTCCATAACGCGAACGTCGCAGTAGAGTTCGGGATCGCATATACGCGAGACGTCAAATGGGCGCTCCTGTACTAGGGCGTGTTTTCAAAG
>PLLA01000087.1 GCA_003140835.1 Candidatus Tumulicola scandinaviensis
CAAAAGGTCGCCAACGCTGCGGCCCAGGCCGGCAAAACTCCCAAGGCCTGGTGCGACGATCTGGTTCCTCGCTGGAAGGCGCTCTTCGCCGCGTACCACGTCGCGTACGACGACTTCATCCGAACCACCCAACCGCGTCACGAGCGCGTGGTGCAGGCCGTCTTCGAACGCATGCGCGAGAGCGGCGACGTCTACCTCGGGACGTACGAGGGTTGGTACTGCGTCTCTGACGAGACGTTTTGGCCCGAGTCGAAGCTCGTCGACGGTCGTTGCCCAACGTGCGGGCGCGAAGTTACGCGCATTTCGGAGGAAGATTGGTTCTTTCGCCTTTCAAAATACCGCGAGCGTTTGCTCGAACATTTCCGCGCCAACCCACAATGGGTTCGTCCGAAGAGCGTCTACAACGAAATGATGGCGCTGCTCGAAGAAGGGCTCGACGATTTATCGATCACGCGGACGAACTTGGAGTGGGGTATACCGATCCCGGGCGGCGGCGGCGTGGTCTACGTGTGGTTCGATGCGTTGCTCAACTACATTTCGGCAATCGGCTGGTCGACCGATCCGGCGAAGTTCGAAACCTACTGGCCGGCCAGCGTCCAGCTCATCGGAAAAGAGATCGCGCGCTTTCACACGATCGTCTGGCCCGCGATGCTGTGGTCGATCGGCGAAGTAGCGCCGGAGCTCGTGTTCGCCCACGGCTGGATCACCGTCGACGGGCAAAAAATGGGCAAGAGTTTGGGCAACGCGGCCGATCCATTTGCGCTGGCAGAGCGGTTCGGCGCCGATGCGTTGCGGTATTTTCTCCTGCGCGAGGCGCCGTTCGGCAGCGATTTCTCGTACTCGGAAGAGAAAATCGCGCAACGCTACAACAGCGATCTCGGAAACGACCTCGGCAACCTGCTGCATCGGACCGCTTCCATGGTTAACAAGTATCGCACGGGAATCGTGCCCCAGCGGCGCGGCGCCGACGCCGGCTACGCGACGCGATTCGCGAGCTTGCCGTCCTTGGTTCGCGAGCGAATCCTGGATTTACGGTTCCGCGAAGCTCTCGAAGCCGCGTGGGAGCTCGTGACTGCCCTCAATCGCGCCGTCGACGAACGCAAGCCGTGGATTCTCTTCAAAGAAGGGCGCGACGACGAACTCGACGGCCTGCTCTACGATTTGTGCGAAGGGCTACGTTGGCTCGCAATGCTGCTGCATCCCGTGATGCCCGAGCGCATGGAAGAAATGTGGCGCCGTTTGGGCGCCGGCGGCAGCGTCGCCGGCGATTGGTCGACGGCCTTGGCTGCGTGGGGCGGACTGCAACCGGGCTCGCGTATCGCGTTGGGCGAAGCGCTCTTCCCGCGAATCGACTTGGCGGCCGCTTTAGAGTGATCGATACGCATTGTCACGTGCACGATGCCAAGTTTGACGGCGACCGCGAACGGACGATCGAGCGAGCCGCGGCTGCGGGAGTTTCCCGCCTACTGACCGTCGGCTGCGATCTAGCCGACAGCGCGCGCGCGGTCGCGATCGCCAAGCGCTTCGCACTATCGGCGTCGGCCGGCATTCATCCGCACGAAGCCAAGGACGCGCCCGCGGACGTCGCCGCTGCTTTTGCGCCGCTTCTCGAGCAGTCTGCGGTGGTTGCAATCGGCGAGATCGGCCTGGATTATTTCTACGACCATAGTCCCCACGACGCCCAGCACCGGGTGCTGCGTGCGCAGCTGCAGCTGGCACGCGACCGGCGCCTACCGGTGATCTTCCACCAGCGCGACGCGTTCGACGATTTCTGTGCGATCCTGCGCGAAGACTTCGCTCCCGGAATGCGCGGCGTGGTTCACTGTTTTACCGGAAACGCCGAACAGGCGCGCGTGCTCACCGGAGAGTTCGGATTGCTGCTCGGAATCGGCGGCGTCATAACGTTCGGCAATGCGACGGCTTTGCGCGAGGCGGTGCGTGCGGTCGGAATCGACTCGATCGTTCTCGAAACGGACTGCCCGTATCTCGCCCCGGTTCCCATGCGCGGAAAACGCAACGAGCCGTCTTTCCTCCCTTACGTCGCCGCCAAGGTTTCAGACGTGCTGGAAGCGACCGTCGCCCAGATTGCATCGGCAACCGACCGCAACGCAACCGCGCTATTCGGCTAAGATCTGCTTGCGAACGGTTTTGCCGTAGCCCAGCGCATTTCGACGCGCCCCCGCGCGGCGTCGACGATCGCACGATCGCCCGTGCACAGTCCCCAGTCGATCGCCTCGGGATAGCCGAACGTGGGTGAGGCGTTCGCCGATCCGATCCATGCGCGATCGCCGGCCAGCGCGAACTTCTCGGTGCCGCGCGTCAAGCGCCCGCTCACGCCATCGCGCGCCAGACGCGCGAGCGCCTTTGCTTCCCTAGCGCCGGTGGACGCTTCGCGCGCTGAGACGAGCAGCCGCGGAGCGATGCCTCGTTTCCCCAGCTCGTCGAGCACGCTGTAAACGGAGTTGGCGTACCCGAAAGATTCGCTTTCGACGATGACGTTATCGCCCGCGCGCGCCGAGCGAAGGAGTTCCGCTTCTCGCGCGAGCGCGCCGGGTTTTCAAGCGCAAAGTCCGAGGCGAGGGAGTCGATCGGCGGCTTTCCGTCGACGGCATCGACGACCGCTCGAACGGCATCGCGGTCGCCGTCGACCACTACGAAGTCGTCGGCGCCCCAGTTGCGGTCGTCGAGAAATACGCGGTCGCCGGCTACCAGCGCCTTGGCGTGCATCGGTGCCTCGCCGTCACCGTCCGGATGCGCGCGAGCCAGCTGCGCGTCGATTCCAAATCGCGCGAGTTCCTCGGCGATACGACGGTTATGGAGGGCCAGCGCGCCGTCAGGATCCCCATACGGCGCGCCTTCGAGCCGAACTTTCACGCGAGCGCCACGAGTCGCGGCCGCTTCCAGCGCGTCGAGCACCGGCCCGCGCCGAAGCGTGTATGCGAGAACGGCGACGTCGCGCGCGTTCGAAATCGCGGCACGAACGTCGTCGGTGGAGCTCAGTTGAATCATCGAAGCCCGCAATCCCGACAAACGTCATCGCAGCTAGAGTCCGCCGAGCCAGGAGAGCCGCCCGGTCGCTGGAAAGCAGCGACACCGATGACTTCGACCCCGATCGGCACGCGGCCGGACGGCGACAAGGGAGCGTTCGTACGCGATATGTTCGCACGCATCGCTCCCCGCTACGATACCGCCAATCGCGTCTTGACCGCCGGTATGGACGAGCGCTGGCGCCGTCGTGCGATCGCCTTGCTGGCGCCGCCGCGCGGCGGCCGCGTTCTCGATCTCTGCTGCGGCACGGGCGATCTCGTTTTTCATCTCCTGCGCGTCGATCCGACGCTCGCGGTCACCGGCATCGATTTTTGCGCGCCGATGCTCGAGCGCGCCAAGGCACGAGCCGGCGCCCAATTGCGCGGCGCTCCCACCTTCGTCGAGGGAGACGTGATGGCGCTGCCCTTCGACGACGCTACTTTCGACGGCGCGACGATGGGGTTCAGTCTCCGGAACGTCGTCGACGTCGAGTGCGTCTTGCGCGAGGTCGAACGCGTGCTCAAACCCGGAGGCCGCTTCGTCAATCTCGACGTCAGCAAAGCGCCCAACAAAATCTGGAAGCGAATGTTCGATCTGTACTTTTACGGCATCGTCCCGTTGGTCGGCGGTATGGTGGGCGGCTCGCGGCAAGCCTACGCGTATCTTCCGAGTTCGCTCACGCACCATCCCAACGCGCCCGACCTGCGCGAGCGCTTCGCGCGCGCCGGATTCGTCGAATCGGGGTATCTGCCGCTCCTTGGTGGAGCAATCGCCGTCCACTATGGGACCAAGGGAACCTCGTGAGCGACGCCGTCACCGATTTGCACGCCAGCGTCGAGTCGTTCTTCGCTTCGACGTTCTCGACCGATAACGCCGTCATCACCGAAGCGGTGAAGCGGATGCTGGCGGCCGGCGGGAAGCGTCTGCGTCCCCGGGTGACGCTGCTGGCAGTCGACGCCAGCGGCGGCAACGCTCTCGGGCACCTGCATCTGGCCGCCTACATGGAACTCATTCACGTTGCAACGCTAATCCACGACGACGTCGTCGACAACGCGAGCACGCGCCGCGGCGTGAACGCCACCGCAGTGGACTATGGCAACCGGGTCTCCGTGCTGACCGGCGACTATCTCTTCGCTTGGATTTTCAAGAACGTCACGGCCAACTATCCGCATCCCGTTCCGCACGTTCTTTCGGCCACGCTGGCCGATATTTGCGACGGCGAAGTGTTGCAGCTGCAAGCTCGCGGCGATTTGGATCTCACGCTGGGAGCCTACGTCGAAATCGCTCGCAGGAAGACCGCCTCCCTCTTTGCCGCGTCTGCCGAATGCGGAGCCATCATGGGCGGCACCGGACCGCGCGAGATCGAAGGACTGCGCGCGTTTGGCGACGCGTTCGGCGTCGCTTTTCAAATGAAAGACGATCTCTTCGACATCGTCGCCGACGAACGATCGCTCGGTAAGCCGGTGGGGAACGACCTCACCGAGCGCAAGGTCACCATCCCGCTGATCGAAGCGCTCGCCTCCGGAAGCGGAACCTTTCGCGACGAGGTACGCCGTTTCTACGGTGGAACCACTAATGAGGGAATCCCGGCAATCGTCACGGGCATCGAGCGCCAAGGCGGCCTGGCGGCAACTCGCGCGCACATCGCGCGCTTCGTCGAACGGGCAAGAATGGCGTTGGAGCCCATTCCGCCGGGTCCGGCGAAAGAAGAACTGGCAAAACTCGCCGGCGCCCTGCTCGACGAATAGCCTGGAAACAAGGAGACGGTCATGGCGATAACCCCAACCCTCGCGTTCATCGACGCACCGATCATCATCGGCATCTTAGTCGTGGGCGCGCTGCTGTTCGGCGCCGACAAGCTGCCGAAGCTCGCGCGCAGTGCGGGCCAGGCGAAAAAAGAGTTCGTCATGGGACAACTCGAGGCCGACGAAGCCACGGCGCGGGCTCGTGAAGAAGCGCGGCAGCGGGCTGCCGAGCAGCACGCCGACATCATGGACAACGTCGAAGCCGGATCGATGACGGGCGAGGCGGTGCCGCCCCCGACGCCGGGTAAGGGCACGCTGAGCTCGTAAAGAGCAACGACTTGCTCGCGCAGCAGCCTACGGTCACGCCCGGCGACGAGGCACCGTGGGATCAAAAGGAGATGCCGTTTACGGAGCACCTGCGGGAGCTCCGTAGCCGTCTACTGATCTCCATTGCCACCGTCGGTGGAATCGCCGTTCTTCTGTTCTGGCCGTCGCAGTACGTCATCAAGTGGATGATGGACGCGTACTTTCGCGGCATCCAGCTGCACGCGTTCGGACCCGCCGACGTCATCTTCACGGAATTCAAATTATCGCTCGTCGGTGGCGTGGTATTCGGCATGCCAGTGTTGCTGCAGCAACTCTGGCTGTTCGTCGTGCCGGCAATCCATCCGCGCACGCGGCGCATGGTGTATGCCTTCGTCGTGCCGTCACTCTTGCTGGCGATCGCCGGTCTCTCGTTCGCGCACTTCGTCGTGATTCCGCGCGTCGTCGCCGCCCTTCTGCACATTACCAATGCGGTAGCGACGCCGACGTTTGGGATCGCGGCGACGCTTAACTTCGTTATCATCCTGCTGGCGCTCTTTGCGGTGATCTTTCAAACGCCGATCGTGCTGATCGGTTTGGCGCGCCTCGGCATCGTCAACGCACCACTGCTGAAGCACTACCGGCGCCATGCGATTTTTGGATTCTTCGTCGCCGGCGGTATTGCCGCTCCGGACGGAAATCCGCTAACGATGGCGCTCCTCGCCGTGCCGATGTACGTCCTATACGAACTTTCGATTTGGGTCATCGTCCTCTTGGAACGGGCGTGGCACCCATCCAAAGAAACCTCGAGCTCGTCGTGACGCGCGTAGCCGGCCTCTATGACGATTTCGTTCGGACGTTTGGAAACGTTTTATTTGCCGTTTCGCTGTTCGTCGTGTGGGGGATCCTAACGCTGATCGGCGTTATCGTGGATCAGGGGAAAGAACCGGCGGTATACTTCGCGACCTACGCCGCTCCGATCGCGCGCGCCATTCTCCGGCTCAATCTCGACAACGTTTACCATTCGCCGTGGTACGTCGGCATCATCGGCCTTATTTTGCTCTCGCTCGCGGTGTGCACGTTCAAGCGCGTCATTCCCGCCCGTCTGCCAAGACTGCATCCCGTGCAAATCGACAAGATTCCACTGCACGCGACCTTCGAGGCGAACGGCGACGTGCGCGCCGTCCGTGACTCCGTGGCGACATTTTTGTCGGCGCGCGGATGGCAGATGCGCGAACGAGTTTTCGGAGGCGTCGAATGGACGTTTGCGGATCGCCACAATTGGGCGCGCCGCGGCGTGCTCGTCGCCCACCTCGGTTTCGTGATTCTTGCCGCCGGCACGACGCTGTACTGGGCGCGCGGATTCTCCGGCGAAACGGCGGTGCTTACCGGCCAAGCGGTTGAAATTCCGCAGACGCACGCCGTTCTGCGTCTCGACGGCTTCGGTTACAAGATTCAACCAATCATGACCAAGAGCGGTATGGTCTATCAGCCGATCGACTACGTCTCTCACGTAACGGTCACCGGTAACGATGGAGTGGCTCGTCACGAAACGGTGCGCGTCAATCATCCCATCGACGTCGACGGCACGCTCTACTACCAAGCCAGTTACGGCTTCGGCATGCGCTTTCGGGTCGAGCATCGCGGCCGGCAAGCGACCGAGATTTCCGACCGCACCTTGTTGGAAGGGGACTCGTTCGAAATCCCCGGGAGCCAGCGGAGCGTTTCGTACGAACGCTTCGTTCCGACCGTCGACCGGCAATCGGGGATGCCTTCGGCGGATCCCCGCGTCAACAACCCGGGGGTCGTTCTGGGCGTCGTGCAAAGCGGCAGCTCGCTCGGCGACGCGCTCGTTCCGCTGCGGACCTGGATCGACGTCGGTGACGGCTGGCGCGTGACTCCGCAGCGCTACGTGCTCTACAGCGGATTTCAGTACCGGTTCGACCCCGGCGTTCCGTTGGTGGGCATCGGTGCGTTCGTCTTGCTGACGGGATTGATCGTTTCGTTCTACTTCTTGCCCGCCCGTCTCTACGTGCGGGTCGATGAGGCCGGATCGGGCCGCTGCCGCGTCGGCATTGCGGCGACGACGGTCAAGGGCTACGACGTTTTCGAGAACGTTTTCGAGCGGCTAGTGGTAGCCTTGAAAAAACGGCCCGGAACGGCAGACGATGCAGCTGCGGGCGGCGCGGATTGGGGATTGGCAACGTGAAGATGTCGCTCGACGAAGTCCTGATGGTAACGGCGCTCGGATCTTACGTTCTCGCGGCCCTCGCGCTGCTGGGCTACTTCTTTATGCGTCAAGAGTGGCTGCGGCTCTTCGGCATGCCGCTGGCGATCCTGGGCTGTGCGGCACAATTCGCGCAGTTGATCGCGCGTTTCGAACTGAGCGGCGTCTGGCCGCTGCTCAATCTTTACGGCTCGCTCTCGCTTTTCGCCGCCATGGCCGTTGCGATTTACATCGGTTTTGCGTTTCGCTACAAGCTTTGGTTTGCCGGCGGTTTCGTGCTAGCGTTGGCCGCCATTTTCCTGGCGTACGGCGTCACGTGGAACGAAGGCACGATGCCGGCCGTGCCGTCGCTGCAATCGTACTGGGCAAAGATCCACGTTCCGCTGGTCGTGTCGTCCTACGCAGCGTTTTTGGTGGCCTTCGTCTTCTCGGGCATCTACCTGTTGAAATACTATGCAGAGCGCGCCTTCGCGCGCGCACCAGTCGCGCGATTCGCCGTGGCCGGCGGCGGCTCGTTGCAACGCGACACGCCGGCGATGGCGGCCGCGGCGACCGCCGGCAGTCCGGTGGCGACGTGGTTCGGCGCCCTTCCGTCGCTGGCTGCGCTCGATACCATCGTCTACCGCGCGATTGCAATCGGTTTGCCGTTGATCTCGATCGGCATCATTACCGGCGCCATGTGGGCGAAGGAAGCGTGGGGCGCGTACTGGCAGTGGGATCCGAAAGAAACCGCCGCGCTTTTCTCATGGATCATCTACCTCGCCTACATGCATCTCCACACCCGGCACGCATGGCGTGGCGTACGCACGAATTGGGTCAGCGTCATCGGTTTCATATCGATCATTTTTTGTTACCTGGGAGTGAATATCTTCATCTCGGGCCTCCACAGCTACAAAATCTGACAAAAGTCTGCGTCTAGCCGCGCTACCCTCGCAGCGCTAACCTGCGCCTGCGGGACGCTCGATTTTTCGCGTCCGTGCGAAAAATCTGCTCCCTGGCTCGTCGCTCTCGGCATCCAGCCTTCGCTCCTCGTCCAGAGGCCCGCTCACGCAGGTTAGCGCTGCGCGACGGGGGCGCACAACGTCGCGCGGACTTTTCCGGCAACGGCTTCGAGGAGGCAGATTTACAATCGTAGGTAAAGGGACGGTCAGCCGTTCCTACCGTCCGGGAGAACCAGTGTGTCGAATCATGGAGCCGCCGACGCCTCTGAAGGCGTCCAGCGCGAAATTTTGAGTGCCTACGATCAGCCGGAGACGTCGGAAGAGGTCAGCCGGCGTACGTTCATGGCCAATGCGACCATGACCATTAGCGGCATCATCGGCGTCGTCTTGGCGGTGCCGATCGTCGGGTCGCTGCTGCCGACTGGCACCTCGGGCAAAGGCACGTGGTCGCCGCTGACCAAAACCGAAGCCGACGCGCTGAACGAGGCAACCTCAAAGCCCGTGAAGTTGACCTTCACCTTAAAGTACAAGGACGGCTACTTGCCGACCACGGAGGCCGACGAGTACGTCTGGGGCATCAAGATCGACCCGGCCAAGTTCCAGGCGGCTCGCCCGGACATCTACAAAGTGGCCGGCGGCAACACGACGTATCCGGCGGTCAACCTTGGCTTCGTGATTTTCAGTCCGATCTGCCCCCATCTCGGCTGCCGCTTCAACTGGAGCGCATCGGCCAACAAGTTCCTGTGTCCGTGCCACGGGTCGCAGTATAACTTCGACGGGACGCACGTAGCCGGTCCGGCGCCGCGCGGTCTCGACCCGCTGCCGCTTCGCGAACAGAGCGGCGCGGCCGACGTCACCTGGATTCAGTACCAGCCCAACACGCCCGCGCGCATCGTCGTCTCGTACCAAGCGTAAGGCCGAAGGAAGAATATCGATGCTCAACTGGATCGAGAAACGCACCGGCTTCGTTTCCATGGCCAAGGATTTCCTCACCGAGGACGTCCCCGGCGGCGCAAGTTACTGGTACGTCTTCGGCAGCGCGACGCTCTTCGCGATG
>PLLA01000018.1 GCA_003140835.1 Candidatus Tumulicola scandinaviensis
CGAGGATGTTTCTTGGCCATTGGTGGACCCTTCTCCACAAAGTGGAAAGTGTCCACGGAACCCGGGCAACTTCAAGCTAGGATTTCAAAGATGGCGCCCCCCTCCCGGCCGGCTAGGTTGAGGCCCCGCGATTCAAGCCGCTAGACTGCGAGGCTGCTGCGAGCGAGGCTTCAAGAATGCGAGGCGCTCGCAGGTAGAATGGCGCCACGATCGGCAATGTGGCTGCGGGGCGGCTAGGGAAAACTCAGTAGTCGATCTCTGGCGGTGGATTCGACTGCGACATGCAGGTCTGATAGTTCGGCGGCGTTGGAATCATCTTAAAGGGCGTTGGGTTCTGCGAAAAGTTGAACGCATCTTCATAGGCGTCGGCGCGTTGATCGTCGTACTTCTGCTGCGACCCAAAACCCAAGAATGGCATCCCGAACGTCTTCTCGATAAAGTGGAGCGCGCTCGCTGTTTCATGCCGTTTCTTCGAGACGTAGTGCGTCTTCGCATAAGGAGAGACGATAATCAAGGGTGTGCGATACCCAAGGCCCTCTAAGGCTTGCGTTTGCGGATTGGGGTACTGAGGCGGTAAGACATGATCAAACCAGCCACCCCACTCGTCCCACGTAACGATAATGGCAGTGGTGTTCCAATACTTGCTTTGGCCAATCGCATTGACGATCGCTGTAACCCAAGCAGGACCGCAATCGCCGGAGCCGCCTCCGGGGTGGTCCGAGGCTCCGCCGTGCGGCATGACCCAGGACACTTGTGCGAGATTGCCGTTTGTAACGTCCGTGAGTACTTTATTATCAGGCGTGACGACGTTCCTGTAATCGGGTCCGTAGCGCACCGCCTGAATCGCGTCGAACGCGTCGAGCCAGTAAGAATCTTGAGGTTGCCCGTTAATGTATTTCGGCTGTTTGTAGCAGCGCCACGAGACGCTCGCGTTGTCCAGCAGGCTCGCGACTGTTGGATAGCTAAAGCAGACGTTCCCCGGTATCGCGTATACTTCGTGTCCGACCGGTGGCGGAAAATCGTTTTGATCGTCCGGCCCATACTCGAGGTAGTACTCGTCCTCCTTGGGGGCGTCGCAACCCCACGGCATTTTGCTCGGGACTTCGGACGCGTGTCCGTCCTGCCCGGCAATCAGCTCTTGGTGCGGCCCGAAGCTTGGACCGTTCGTTGAAGCGAAATTGTGATCGCCCAGCGTATATTGCGCTGCCATCGTCCAGTACGGTTGAATGTCGGACTTCTTTACATACGAATACGCCATCTTGGCGGAGGACTTGCCCAGCGCCCACGACCAGCACGATGGATGATTGACCCAGTCCCACGGCAGATACTTGCAGCCCGAAGTGTAGCCGTTGATCAAACGATCGAAGCCGTCGTTCTTCCCTCCATCGTAATCTTCCAGGAACTCATAGTGGTAGTGATTGATTTCATGCGTCCACTTCAACGGCAGCTCTTGCAGCGTGTACTTCGTTCCGTGGCCGTAACCGAACGTTGCCGAATCGGCCTTCGGAAACCCGCGAAAGAAGTTATCGAAGCTGCGGTTCTCCTGCATGATGACAACGATATGGGTAATCGGAGACGAGCCGGAATGACGGTGGCGCGCCCAGTGTTGCTGCGGAACTAGCATAGTACCCGATTGCGAGTACGGTGAACTGCACGCCGTTATTAGCATGGTCACGAGCGCGATAGCGAGTCTCTTCATGGTCACTCCTCGACTCGTGGGTAAAACAGATTTTCGCGAACGCTCAACGACGCAACAAATAATTTCACTCGATACGGCGGCCGGACGCGCCCGGCAATAAGAAATTTTACTTTTGTAAAACCTGGATGTTATTTGCGTTATCGTCGTTGAAATAGATTTGGGTTGTGGCGTCTGACGCTCCCGTCGCAACGATTCCGAACAGCGCGCCTGCCGCTCCCTTGTCCACGTTTTTGTACGCGAGCAGCGTGCCATCGCTGGCGATCTCAACCATGAGGTTCTTCCCGTTCTTGTTGAGAGTGTTGCCAAGGACGAGGTTCCCGTTCGGCAGGAGGGCCGAGCTGATCGGTCCATCGAGCGGCTGCCCGTGGAAGAGGACTGTTGCATCTTTGGCTTTGGGGCCGGTGAACGTCATGCCGTTGGACCCTACGATTATCGAGTTGGCTTGGAAAATGTCATCGTACGGGTTCTTTATAGCGACCACGGTATTGGTTACGCCGTCGGCGATGTATAGGGTTCTGTTCTTCGGGTTATATTGCATTCCAGACGGTCCGAGGATGCTGCCTGGCACGCCGTGGTTTACGGCGAACCCCGAGATCACGGGAGTGAAAGTCGGCTTGCCACCCGTGCCGAGGTTGATGCGAATGATCTTGCCACTGGACGCATCGGAAACCCAAAGCCCATCTCCGGGCGGATAACCGGTTACGGATGGAATGTAGACGCTGCCCCAAGGTTCGATCAAGAGCTTCGAGTTTTCGAGCGTCTGGACGATCTTTCCAGTAGCGCTGATACCGACTGCATTCTTGGCACCGGAGTTGGCCGCAAACACTTCATCAAAGGAGTTAATCACAAGCGACGCACAGCCTTTGAGCGATGCATCTTGGGCCAAGCGCGTTGGGCTCGATCCAGGCGTCGACGGCATGTATTCAACTGTCGTGCCGTTTCCTTGTACGTTTGCTTGGTCGTTGAAGTTGCAGACGACCAGGTCGCCTTTCTTCAGAACGCTCTTCCCGAACGGTTTCGCGTTGACGTACACGAGGCCGTACGGATTTTGATCGCCATTGGTCGGATCGACAGTCGATCCGATCACGGCTGTAGTCGTGAGCATCTTCAATATCGACGTATGATCAACGTTGGGGTGTGCCTGACCCGACGCTTCAGCCGGGTTTGAGATGCCCCCTTGCAACGGAACGGATTGACTGGTTCCTGCTGCATTGCAAGCACTGGCAAGGAGAACGAACGCCGCAGCGAGCGAAATATTCAAACGCATGCGTCGCCCTTCTCCTATGATTTCCTCATCCCTGTTCTTACGTTGGTAAAGAGTGAAAGTGTTGAGCAATAAGTTGACCGCAGTCACTGTCTCTTTGAAGCTGCGTTGGTTAGCATCACCCTCACGCGACGCAGTCGGCAGCCCAGCGAGGTCAGGCGATCGGGAACCCGGGGGCTTGGCAGCGACTGTCGAAGCTCTCGGCGCGTTATCTTCCTTGAGGATCTAAGAATGAAGAGTTTTTCTAGCTTTGTCGGCGCGTTGCTTAGCGTGGCGCTCTTGGCCGCCTGCAGTGGAAACAGTGCGTCAACACCAGTCGCTGTCGTACCGAGCAGTAGGGCGGATAGTTTGACGGCGAATCGTTCTTCGGCATCGGTCGCTCCGGAAACGCGACATAACGCCGTGACCTTCAAAAGCCTTTTTAGTTTCAACCCCGGTGATGGCGCAAACCCAATTGCAAGCCTGACCTATGTAGGCGGTTTACTCTACGGTACTACAGAGAGCGGTGGCCTCAGAAGCGGTGCGGGTGGTGGAACAGTCTTCACGATCACGCCATCTGGCACGCAAAAGGTACTTCACATATTCGGAAACGCCGGCGACGGGGCGGTCCCGACGGCGGCGCTGAAGTACGTGAAGGGCGCACTATACGGCACGACGTCTCAAGGTGGTGCGAGCGGCGTAGGGACCGTCTTCAGAATCACAGCGTCGGGCAATGAGAAGATACTCCATAGCTTCGGCGGGACCGGCGATGGCGCTAGCCCGTGGGCGACCCTGACGGACGTAGAGGGTGCACTCTATGGCACTACAGTGGCTGGTGGCGCCCACTACAGCGGCACCGTCTACACGATCGCAACCTCAGGCGTGGAGAGGGTGCTGTACAATTTTAAAGGCCTACGTAGCGATGGTGAAAGGCCCCTAGCGAGCCCGACAGCATAAGTCCGGCTGGTTTGGAAAAGGTGCTTTATAATTTTAAAGGAGGTAGACGCGCCGACGGTTCGGAGCCGATTTCTGGCGTCACCGAGTTGAACGGGTTACTCTACGGAACGACCGTTTTCGGCGGTCTGACAGGTTGCGACCAAGGTTGTGGAACGGCGTACTCTGTTTCACTTGCGGGGGTTCACACGGTTCTTTACCGATTCAAAAGCGGAATCGACGGCGCTCAGCCGGGGGTAAGTCTTATCTACAGAAACGGTTTGTTTTTCGGCACGGCTGGTGGAGGCGACTATCACTTCGACGGCGTCGTGTTCAAGATGGACCTGACCCGGTTTGGTGGACTCCAAGATAAGCGTCGGAAGACGCGGAAAGAGGAGCCCCATGAAACCCAGATCCGGCAAACGTGAAAAATATCCGGCTGAGTTCAAGCTGGAAGCGGTAGAGCTGATGCGAGCGGGCACAAAAGAGGTCACTCAAATTGCTCGGGAGCTTGGTGTTCCACGCCAGTACCTCCATGCGTGGTTTCGGCAAGCGCAAAAAAGCTCGGCCCAGAACCCGAGCGACGTCTTTCCTGGCAATGGGAACCTGTCGCCGGCCGAGGCTGAGTTAGCTCGATTACGCAAAGAGCTGGCTCAAGCCAAAGAAGATAACCGAGATCTTAAAAAAAGCGACGGCCTTCTTCGCCAAAAATACCCGCTGAGATATCGGTTTATCGATGCGCATCGCCGTTGGTATTCCATCGTTGCGCTCTGCCGTAATCTCGAGGTGTCGAAGGCCGGTTATTACGCATGGCGGGGTCGTCGATCAAGTCCTCGCAGCCTTGCTGACGAGCAGCTCAGTACGCAAATTGTCTCGATTCACCAGCGCAGCAAGAGGCGTTACGGTTCGCCGCGCGTCCATGCTGAACTGCGCTCGAAGGGCGTGCGGACCGCACGGAAGCGGGTGGCCCGTTTGATGAAGTGCCAAGGACTTCAGGGCAAGAAAACGCGGCGTTTTCGGGTTGTGACCACCGACTCTCAGCATGGTTACCCGGTTGCTCCGAACGTGCTCAACCGGCAGTTTGCCCCTTCAGCTCCCAACCGGGCCTGGGCAGCCGACATCACCTACTTCCCGACAAAAGGGGGCTGGCTTTATCTGGCCATCGTGATCGATTTGTATTCTCGGCGAATCGTGGGCTGGTCGATGAGCACGTTCATCGATGCGGACCTCGTTCTTGCGGCTCTCCGCATGGCCATCGAAACTCGCCAACCCGAACGTGGATTGGTGCTCCATACTGATCGCGGTAGCCAGTACGCTTGCCGTATCTATCGGAACTTCATCGCGGCACGCGAAATCGTTGCAAGCATGAGCCGCAAACGGAACTGTTGGGACAATGCCGTTGCGGAAAGCTTCTTTGCTTCGATGAAGGTTGAACTAGACGACGGACGGCTTCTCGCGCGATCGGAGGCTCGCTCAGCCATTTTTGAATACATCGAAGCCTGGTATAATAGAGAACGCCGGCATTCAACCATCGGTTTTCTCAGCCCGATGGAGTTCGAAGAGCGCCGGCGACGTGTCGCCTAACCCACTGTCCACAAAATCGGGGCAGGCTCAAGATGACACCGTCTGGAGCCGAAAGCGTTATTTACCGCTTCAAGGGCGAACCGGACGGCTCCATGCCTTACTCTAGCCTGACCGACATAAACGGTGAGTTTTACGGGACGACGGGTTATGGCGGTGCGAAGTTAGGTGGAACCGTTTTCAAGATAGATAGTTCAGGGCACGAGAGCGTCCTTTACAGTCTCCCGCGAAACAGCATCCCTCAAGGCGGTCCTTTATACGACAATGGCGCGCTCTATGGCACGACCACTAACGACGGAACGGCTAATCATGGAACGGTATTCAAAGTGACCCTGGACGGCAAAGGGACTATAGAAGCGATTAGCAATGAATCGTCTCTAGTTACAGCCTCG
>PLLA01000126.1 GCA_003140835.1 Candidatus Tumulicola scandinaviensis
CCACGGAACTGGGTCAGCTCCATGCTATCGAACTGCTATGCCGAAACAAAATGTCCCTCTAACTGAGCATTGGCGCCACCGAGTGTTTGTGCGGCACGAGGCGGCCGAATCTGTAGGAGCTGCTCTCTGCTGCACGAAGTCGTCTCGCGAAAACGCAAGCGTAGCAAAGCACCGCGATAATGCGACTTCTTGCAACGGCTGCGGATGCTCACAGGCTAGCTCGCTATGAGCCGGCCACAATTATTGCTGCATGTCACTTAACTTTTGATTGGCAGTATCGACAATCTCTTGCGCTTTTAACGTCCGGCCAGCACTCTGGCAACGATCTCCCGCGCGTGCAGGAGGACGGATCTGTGCTCCTCTGCCGAGAATTCGACGAAGCCCAGTCCCCTGAGTAGGAAAAGTCCTTCGATAGCCAGCAAAGCGTGACGAACGTCATGGCTGTCGCCTGATTTGGACAGGAGCGGATCGAGCAGCGTTCGGTAATAGCGACGCGCGGGCTCCATCATATCGGGGGCGTGCACCAGTGCGGTCACAAGAAAGGCCGCCTTGCGGGTCGTGGAGTCGTCCTCAGCGAGCGCTTCCTCGATGTGGGCTAGGACCATCTCAAAAGAGTCAACCCGCTTGTCGCCAAGCCGCTGACGCACCGAGTCTTGAAAGCGCGACACTTCTCGCTCCAACGCCGCGCGAACCAACCCATCCTTGGTTGCGAAGCTGTAAACGAGACCACCCTTACTGATTCCCGCACGCTCGGCGACGGCATCGAGCGTGAAGGTTCGGCCGCCGGAATCGAGGATCACGCTCTCGGCGGCATCCAATATCCGATCCCGATCAATTTCCTTTTTCCGCGTCAAATTTAGCCTCTTGACATTTCCGACTGAGTAGTCGTATAACTAATTTCAGACTGATTGGTCGGATTACCTTCGCCGGAGGTGCCGCAATCGGAAACTTTCTAAAGCGGAGCTAGAGAAATATGAGCAACAATTTACCCGCAGCAGCCTTCGGGCATTTTGTCATGAAGGTTGACGATGTTGATATTAGTTATCAATTCTATACAAAATTTGGTTTGCGCCCAATTGGGATATTTTCAGATGTAGCGATCATCGAATTGCGAGGCGGAACACACATTTTGCTTTTCAATAAAAATGATGAACTGCCATTTTCACTGAGTGCTAGCCATCTTGGCCAGCGCGGAGATTTTTCGAACGAACGACTCGACTTGATGATTGACAGCAAATCTAGGAGCGATCTGGAACTGTATAGGACGAGTCTAATGGAAAATGGATTGTCGGCAGATGAAATTGCTCCAGACCAATTTTTTGGTCACTATTACTTCCAGTTGGCCGATCCTGATGGCAATGGAATAACGGTCTATACGAGCCACACAGGAGAATTACCGGTCTAGAGTCCGGGGGTTTAGTATTGGGCCTCGGGTCCACTCCCAAGCTTTTGCTCCACGGATAACGAGAAAATCGCGGCGACTTCTCTCACCAGGAGGTCCGCCGTGCGAAAATCCCGCTACTCGGACGAACAGATCGCCGCCGCTCTGCGACAAGCGGAAATCGGGACGCCGATTGCTGACATTACGCGCAAGCTCGGCATCAGCGAAGCAACGTTTTACGTCTGGAAGAAACGGTTCGGGTCGCTTGGAACGCCCGAAATCCGTGAGTTACGCCAGCTCCGCGACGAAAATACGCGGCTCAAGCAAGTCGTCGCGGATCTGACGCTCGATCGGAATGTCTTACAGGACGTGCTCAAAAAAAAGTGGTAAGCCGGGCGCGCCGCAAAGCGGTTCTCCCGGAAATCCGCAAGGTTTGGCGCCTGAGCGAACGGCGGGCATGCGGGATCCTGACCGTGAACAGGCGGGCAGTACGCTATCGAGCGAAGCGGGCGGACATCGATGCCGCTCTTTGCTTGCGAATCAAGGAGCTGGCTACAACCCGTGTCCGATACGGCCAACGCCGCATCTACGTGCTGTTGCGGCGCGAAGGATGGTGTGTGAATATCAAGCGCGTTGCGCGCATTTATCGTGCCGAAGGCCTGTCAATACGGACAAAAACGCCACGGCGCCGGCGCGCTGTGGTCGTTCGCGAGCAGCCCCCATTACTCACGGCACCAAACCAGAGCTGGGCGATGGACTTCATGCACGATATCCTCGCTGACGGGTCGAAGATTCGCCTCCTAACCATAGTCGATATGTTTAGCCGCGAGAGTGTCGCTCTGGAGGTCGACTACGGCTTCAAATCACCCCGGGTTGTCGAAGTGCTCCGACGCGCCGTCGCGCAGCGCGGTGTTCCCGAGCGCATCCATTGCGACAACGGCCCAGAGTTTGTTTCCTTGTACCTGGATCAATGGGCCTACCGGTCGCGCGTAAAACTCGCGTTCTCGCGGCCAGGACGCCCTTCAGACAACGCCTTTTGCGAATCGTTCAATAATCGCGTTCGCCAAGAATTGCTCAATCCACACTGGTTCACATCGCTCGAAGATGCGCGCCTACGCGCCGCAGCGTGGCGCGTCGACTACAACACGAATCACCCGCACAGTTCGCTCGGCGATCTCGCACCCGAAGAGTTCGCCAAACGCACCGCGAATAACATGCACCAAGCCGCCTTTTCGAGGCCTTCCGCGGGATAAGAATTGGGCATATACCCATCAGATTACCTCTCCAGCTATCCGCGGCATAACTTAGGGCTGCACGTCAGACCTAATAAAGCAGCTCAAGGCCGAAACAATCTGGCCCAACTATGAAAATATCGCCACTGAAACGATTGCGCCGGCAAGCCCGCAGTAAGACCAGACGTTTTAGCCACGCCGCGCCGGCCGAAGCCATTCCGTTTACGCAACGCGATTCCAGGGAGGGCGTGAAAAGAGCCGCGACGAGAGCGTCGAAGCTGGCAGAATGGAGAAATACAAAACAAGGAAGGAACTACCGAGCAGCCATTCGCGCAAACGAGAGAGAAATGGAGCGGCTGGATTAAGGCTCGTCCGCTGCGCGCGTTTAGGACTCCCGGGTCCTTAGACGCACGGAAAGAGTACGAAAAGGCGATCGATGAATCGAACGAGTTAGCAACGATTTGGACGCAGTGCGGATACAAGTTAGCGCCGCTAAGCGCACCGATCAAGGCCCTTGTCCGAACGGCAAGTGCGGACACAAAGCGTCCGTGCAGTTGCCGACGTGCTCGAACGCGAAGCTAACCAAGTAAGAGAAGACGTTCCCCTATGAGGGAGTCCAAGAGTCAGAATGGCTGAAGGCTACGCGTCCTAAGAGTTTCAGGCGGTGCTCGCCTGCAATAACGCTGATGGGGCGTATCTCCGCCGCTGGATACTGCGCTGGGTCGACTGCTACGGGCACTGTGCTTAAGGAAGCAGAGGCTTCTGGATAAGGGCTGCTGACCGAGATTATTTTGGAGGTGCTGAGTTGACCTGGGAAGCCTTGACCGCCGTGAGCAGCCTGTTTCAAGCCTTGCTGCTGCTCGTCGCCGGCGGCATTGCGCTTTATCAGCTACTCGAAGTTCGGCGAGCGGCACAGTTTGAGGCCACACGAACGATGGTCGATCGCATGCTCGACCCCTCGTTCACAACCGCCCTGATGTACGTTATCGATGACCTGCCACAACGCATGACGGACCCAACCTATCGTGAGGAACTTACGTCGTCACGAGGATGGGATTTAGCTGCGGCGCGACACCCCGAGCTGATCGTTCTCGCGCGGCTGGAAGAAATGGGAATCTACGTTAGAAACAGACTACTCTTGTCGTCCACTCTCCTCGACTTTGGCGCAGAGCTAATCTTGGAAAGCTGGGAGCGATTGATCGAAGTCGTTACGTTAATGCGGTCGTCGCATCGCAATCCAAACGTCTGGGAAAACGCACAGTTCTTATATAATTACACAAAAGACCGACGACCCGCGGACGATCAGCGTATCTCGACGCCATTGGGTGAGCGCGGCAGTTTGAAGATGCGTTGATAACCTATGAAGAGTTGCCTTCAGACCGACTGTCGATTCACGTTACAAGAGAATCGGATGCCCGATAACCTTTTTCAGGGACTCCCTGGCGCCGATATCGCCAACACCGCGGTGGACTACAATGGCGATACCGTACCGCTGCACGAGACTTCATTAAGGGTAGCGTGGGACTTGGATCACGGTCACGGTTCTTTCGTCAAAGACTACGATAACGGCAAAAATGGATGGTTTCGACCGGCGCTTTCAGCCGCAATTTCACTTGCGCCCATTTGCGTATGCGCCGCGTGCCGAAGTTCAGCCGTATTACGATATGGCTAGAGAGTATGTTTTCGGCGACCGCATGTTCGAGAGCAATCAAGGCCCGAGCTTTCCGGCGCATCTCTACATGATCAGCGGTACTGCGACGGATCCATCGATAGCTTTGTACCGCGTGGCGAGTAATTTCCCCAGCCCTCCCGCGAAACCCAGGAGCCCGGGCTGCGACGCCTTGGCGGGCAGCACTGTTAACACGATAAGTCCCGCAGACGGATCTGCCGGGCCCACGCCGTTTCCGTGTTTCGATCGGCCCGCGCTCTCCGACTTTCTCGACGATCGTAATATAACGTGGCGCTACTATCAGCATCAAATGGGTGCCGGTCTGTGGCATGCTTTCGACGCTATCAAGCACGTGCGGTACGGACCCGACTATGCCAACGTCATCGATCCCCCTGAAACGATATTGACGGACATTTCCCAGGGAAAGCTAGCCGGCTTGTCGTGGGTAATGCCCTATAGCGCGCATTCCGACCATGCGGGTGTCGCCAGCAGCGCAGAGGGACCGTCATGGGTCGCAGCCGTCGTCAATGCCGTCGGCAAGAGCAAATACTGGCGCAACACGGTGATCTTGTGACATGGGACGATTGGGGTGGATGGTACGATCACGTCCCACCGCCGATCATCAATCGTTATGAGTTGGGATTTCGCGTTCCGCTGCTCGTCATTTCACCCTATGCCAAACGCGGTTATGTGTCGAAGGTCACGCACGAGTTCGGCAGCATCCTCGCGTTCTCAGAGGAAGCGTTCGGTATACCAAAGGGTGCTTTGAAAGCTACCGATCGACGCGCGGACGATCTCATGGATGGTTTTGATTTCACCCAAGGACCGCGAGCGTTCGTGCCGATTAAGGCGCCTCCATTCTATCCTGCTAAGGGTCCAAACATTGAGGATCCGTAAAACTAGGATTAGCGGGGAAAGGATACTCGTTGCCGGTTTTTTACTAAGCATCACGAGGCGCACTTTACATCGTCGGCTACGGTCCGAGACGTCGTCATCGGAATGTCGGACGGGCTTACCGTGCCTTTCGCACTGGCGGCCGGGATTTCCGGAGCGATCGCCTCTTCGCGAATCGTCGTGACTGCGGGAATCGCTGAAGTTGCCGCCGGCGCGATCGCAATGGCATTAGGCGGATACCTGGCAGCACGCACCGACCTAGAACGTTATCGCAGCGAAGAGCGCCGCGAACGCGACGAGGTCGAACGGATTCCGGAAGCCGAGCGTCGTGAGGTGCGAGCGATTCTCGAAGAGTATGGTCTTACCGGGGAGACCCTCGTTTCTGCGACAAGAGCGATTACGAAAGATAGCGTTAGATGGATCGGCTTCATGATGCGGCAGGAACTCAATCTGGAATCTCCGGATCCCAGACGAGCGTTTACTAGCGGCGCGACGATCGGTGCGTCTTAGGAGGCTTGATACCGCTACTTCCCTACATGCTCGTCTCGGATTCCGCAAAGGGCTTGATCGTCTCCGCAGTCGTCACGATGGCCGCGTTGCTCCTTTTCGGCGCTGTCAAAGGAAAGCTAATCGGAGCATCGCCATTAATATCGGCGGTTCAAACGGTACTGATCGGCGGAGTCGCTTCTGCTGTGGCCTTTGGGCTTGCCAAGCTTGTGCAACACATGTAGCTATGTATGCCTGCCGACCTTAACCGAGTCTTCAAAAGGAGACCTTGGTTATGTTCCCGTTCTGGCGCCTTTAGATTCTTCACCAGAATTTCTCTTTTCTTTGATACGGTATAAACGAGTTCACGACCGCGTGACTTAACCAGCAAATACGGTGATTTGAAAGCCGCTTGCGCTACAAAAAGGTAAGATCCCATGCGAAGCTTCAGGATAGCCCTCCTCGCGATTTGTGCCATGATCGTCCCGTTGGCGATTCCAACACCGTCAACGGCGCAAATATACATAAGTTTATCAGCCCCTCCGATGATGCCGGAATACCAGCAGCCACCGGTTTCCAACCCCAACTACCAGTGGATCCCTGGGTATTGGGCCATGGGCCAATACGGCTATTACTGGGTGCCAGGCACGTGGGTAGCAGCTCCACAGGCGGGCCTCCTTTGGACGCCCGGTTATTGGGGCTACCAACAACAGCAGAATAACTACGCCTGGAATCAAGGCTACTGGGCACCCAACGTCGGTTACTATGGCGGCGTCAACTACGGGGGGGGATACTACGGAAACGGCTATGTCGGCGGAGGGTGGTACGGCAACCAGTTCCGCTACAATACTGCCGTCACTCCTGTCAACACAACGTACATAAGGAACGTGTACATTAACAAGACCGTCATCGTACGTAACGTCAATCGATACGGTTATAACGGTCCCGGTGGTGTACGGATGCACCCCGACGCGCAACAGCTTGCGTGGGCTCGTGAACGCCACGTTGGCCTTACACCGATGCAGAGCGCACACATTGCTGAGGCTCAACAGGATCGCAACCTCTACGCGAACATCAATCACGGTAAACCCGCGGCAGTTGTAGCTCCACAACCTTTTAGTTCGACTAATCGGCCACCCTCTGTTTCAGTTACGCGT
>PLLA01000121.1:0-130 GCA_003140835.1 Candidatus Tumulicola scandinaviensis
TCCTAGTTGCTGATAATCTCCCTTCTCATTACTCACCAACCCGCACTCGCCCAGTGAGATTTCGTTTACAGTACCCTACTGAAGCGCAGAGCATTGACTTCTTCGAATAGGACTCCGCCGTTCGCCACGA
>PLLA01000121.1:157-273020 GCA_003140835.1 Candidatus Tumulicola scandinaviensis
CGGTTCCCACGCGCCAGCGCAGCTTGATGGCTCCGGCGAACTCACCGTCCCACATCCATCGATGAATACCTGGCAGTCCCGACCTGTCGTCGCGAGCATTCACGGCTGCAAGAAATCCCCGCGCATCGGCACGAATGCGCGCTAACTCGCCCTCACGCACATCTTCATGCATGCTTGGCGACCATCCACGTTTCAACGCCTCGACGTAGGCTGGCAGATAATCGTCAGATGGTTTTACAAGAGCCAGGCCACTTTCCCAGGAAGGCTAGTTGAATAAAAATGCCGGGTTGAAGAATTCTTCAACTTGTGCTATTCTTTCCACCAATGCGGGATTCGACGGTTGCACTATCGGCCGCCAAGCGGGCCCTAGAGAGCTACACTGGGCGACCGGTCCGCCAACTTACGCCCCGTGGTGCCGATGCCGTTTTCCAGGTCGGCGGCCAGCACTTTATCGTCGAAGTGAAGTCGAACGCTCGGAGCGCCAGTGTCGCCCGCGCGGTCGCGCAGTTACAAGAAGCACGCAAACGGGTTCCCGATGCGGCGCCCCTTTTAGTGATCCCTTTCATGGGCGAAACTGGTGCGGAGATTTGCCAGCGAGAAGGGGTGAACTGGATTGATTTGCGCGGTAACGCAACCATCGATACCGCTGCTTTTCGGATTTATGTCCGCGGTAAAGACGATGTCCTCGTCGAGCCCGAGTCTCCGTCTTCCTCCGCGGTCAATCCGTTTGGCCCGATGGCTTCCCGGGTGGTTCACGCGATGCTTTTAGGGCCGCACGATCCGTGGAAGCGGACGCAAATCGAGGCGGTGACCGATCTAGATAAGGGCTACGTAAGTAAGATCGTCGATGCTCTGCTCTTGGGTGGATATATCAAAGAAGTCAAAGCGGGGCGCGCGCGCGAGCTGCGAGTGAGCGAACCGCTGGTGCTGCTCGATGCCTGGCGCGAGCGTTACAAACGGCCGACGATTAAGGCGTATGGGCTAGTAGCTGCGCGTAGCGGTGCCGAGGCGATGCGAAAGGTGGAGAACGTGCTTGAGAAGACACCAAACGATCACGCCTTTACCGGCCTAGCTGCAGCCGCCCGCTACAGTAGCTTCGGCGCCTTTCGACGCGTCGACGCCTACGTGGAGGGCCCACTTTCAGACGACGTTTCGTCGGCATTGAATGTTGGCTTGGAGCAGCGCGGAAGAAACCTAGTACTCTACGGAAACTTCCCCAGCGCGCGCATCGGTCGGCAAGCCAAGGATCATTTGCCGCTCGCAAGTCCCATTCTGACGTACTTGGATCTGACCACGACGGGCGAGCGTTCGCAGGAAGCAGCCGAAGAAATGCGTCGTTACGTGGTGCAGCAGTGGAAATAACCGGCCGCAGCATCCACGAATATACGTCCGATGGACTGCTCTTAGTCAAACGTACCTGTTTGACAATTGCGCAAACGCTCGGCGATGCAATGGAAAAGGACGCTGTTATCGTTGGTGGCTTGGTGCCCCTACTACTCTACCAGAACGTTCCACCGGTTTGGGAGTACGGTGAGCACGCCGGGACGACCGACATTGATCTCGCGCTCGATCTGGTGATTCTCGACCGCGAGCGCTACGAAAACGTCGTCGAGCGGCTGCAGCATAGTGGGTTTCGCCCCGACGTGAACGACAGGGGCAATCTGGTTCGTCAGCGGTGGCGATCTGAGCAGGGCGGTTTGGTCGACTTTGTGATGCCGCCCGTTCCGCCGGATACGGAGGGTGGCCACCAGCAGCCGCTGACCGCTGAACTTGCCGCGATGACGATGGCCGGCCTGGAGCTCGCGTTGCAGCATCGTGTGCCGGTTACGCTTGTCGGGCGCGATCTTGAGGACCGTAACGTCGAGCGTACCGTTCCGGTCTGTTCCCCGGAAGTCTTCATGGTACTCAAAGGCTTGGCATTAGCCGGACGTATGAAGCACAAGGACGCCTACGATATGCATTACGTCCTGTTGCACGATTCGAAGGGCGCTAGTGGTCTCGGAGACACCCTGCGCGCGCTCGGCCCGAACGAGAACATCACGCGCGCACTAGGTTTTCTGGAACGTGATTACCGCGAGGTCGACGGCCGCGGTCCTCGCGACGTGTGTGCATTCCTCAACGAACCGGAAAACGCCGAGCTGGCCGGTCAAGCGCTTGCGTACATGCGTGAGTTCTTAAAGGCAGCGCAGGGTTAAGCTGACCGGTCGGCGCCTCCAGAGTGGCTTCTACTCGATCACGCCTGGACTAAAGAACCGTGGGAACCGCCGGCGCTTAGTCCTGTCATCTTGCGTGCAAAACGCCGCCGTTTTGCTGGCACGGCAACAGGATGGCAACCGGCGCCAATTAGGGAGCATGCCTCGCCCGCCCTCGGTGATGCGAGCGAAAGTAGTGCCATAGATTTCAATCATCTCTCCTCATGCGGCCCCGACACGGGGCTGCCGCGCGGTGGCTTAACCGCGCGCGAAGGGAACCCACGCGCAAGGCCGGAGCGAAGCGCAGCCGTGCGCGCGGTTGCCTTGCGTTTGGGGGCAAGTCCAATGGCGAGCTGACCAGGAAACATCACAACGTTCGTTGGCCTACCGTTACTTTAGGCGATCTTCGTTTTCGTATGCATACGCTTTGATCTCGTCCGCAATGTCCAGAAGCTACAACCACTGCTCCCTGTAGAGGGTAACGGGGAAGCGCCCGAGACCATAGACGGAAACACCGCCACCGCCCTTATCGTTTACCCTAAAAATCGTATTCCAGCATGGCGCGATTGTATTTGAAGAGCGGCAGTCCACCCAATATGATCGTCCCCGCCGTCGCGCTGCAGTTCGTCTGCGACGCGCCGCAAAACGTGTTCGAGAGGGTTCGCTCCGCGTAGCGATAACGGAACTTGAAGCCGCGATACCGGATGTCGTCGCAGTGCGCGCCGAAATAGTAGGTGCCGTCGAGATCCCATTCGTGCGTCGTCTCTGGAGCGATACGATTGCCGTAGTCGTACCAAGCATCGCTCGCTCCGAACACGACGCGATGGTTCCGCGACTCGTAAGTTGCGGACAAACCCCACGACGTTCCGGGTGCCCGGCGGTCGGGCATTCCCTGCGAAATCTGCGTCGTGAAGAGCGGGTTCGTCGCGTAGCCGTCCGTGTACGGGCTGGCCCATCCGCCGTACGCGATCGTCGTACTGTCGCGGCTCTCTAAGCACTGCGCGGCGTTGATCGGCAGGAAGTAAGGGAAGCTTCCGGAGCCGGCATTGACTTGAGACGTTTGTTTGCTGCAGGTCGCCGCCCCGGGCAGCCTCCCCACAAGCGCGTCATAATGCCACGGCACCGCATCGAAGCTGGCGGCCAACTTGACGTACTTCGCGTGGGCACCGACCTGAAGGCCTGCGAGCGAGCTTCGTATCTTTCCAGCGAGCTGAGAGCCGCTGCTGCTTTCCCATCCACCCTGAACAGCAACGTACGGCATAAGCCGCTGCCGCTTCCACTCGTAGCACCCCGAACCCCAGAACATATCCACGATTTGCGAAACGCCCCAATAATAGGCGTCCGCCTTGTAATCGAGCTTGGAATCGTCGCCCCGGACGGGGTTGTTGCCTGGATTGGCTTCATCGATGGCGTTGGCCGCGTCATTGGCGTTGGCCGTACACTTCGCGCCGGGGGCGTCGTCGCCGAGGTGAGCGTAAAGAAATCCGGGACTCGTAAAGCCGGTGCACGATCGCCCGTAGCAGCCGGGTTGGAGAATGTTCGGCGCCAACCCTCCACCGCCCGAAGGGAAGCTGGTGATGAGCGTGTTGCTCTGAAAGGTCGAACTCGTGCGATTCTCCCATTGCACCATGTCGGCGACTTCGTACGTTACGCCGCCAGGGGTAACGTCCTTGAAATCGACGCCCTGGAATGCCGCCGGCTTCAATCGCGTGTCGAGCGGTCCGGCCCACGGCGAGGCGAACAGCTGATCGCCGATCTTAGCTGAAAACGATCGCGCCGCGTAGGCAACGTACGCCTCGTAGAAAGTGTTAACGATGAAGCCGGGAACCGTATCGTCGGGATTCAAGTTCGGCGGCGCCTGCGAGACGCACGGCAATCCCTTGGCGTGGGTGGCCGCCGTCGCGCACGGACCGCTGAATGGATCGGCATAGAAATACGTGGTGCCGACGTTCCAGCCGCCGGTAAAGCGATAATCGGCGTGCAGATCGATGGACTGAGCGAGCGTTGCCTGATTGACGCACGTACTGCTTCCACCGATATTGTTGCATTTGCCCGCGCCACGATACTGAACGCCCGGATTGTTCGACGCGTTCTGACGCGTGAAAAAGTACGAGCGAATGCGCCCACTCCAATAGAAAGGGGTCGGGCTCGGCGTCGGCGTGCTTTCAGCATTCGTAGGCGACGCTTTCGGCCAGGCCACCGTCGGGAAGAACGATATGACAACGATTGCCGCAATGAGGCCACGCACAACCAACAACCGCATGATCCGGCCCCTCCACTGGGTTTTTCCGGGTTAAGATCTTTTCTTTGGATTTATGCGGTGAATCCGGGCTAAGAATCCTCCATCTTCGCTTCCGATGCTTGTATGAGCGCACTTTCGAGCTCGTCTTCGGTAGTGGGCTGGCGTAATTGGCGCTCGAACAGATGGTTGGCGTTCCATTCAGGCAATATCGGCTTGAAGAGATCGAACCTGACGCGGCTCCCAAAGTCTTTTTCGATGGCTCAGATTTGTAAATGAATCTTTTTCTCACGTAGATAGCGCGCGAGGTGGAGGCATCATCGGTCACCGCGCCGACCACGTGGGCCCGCTGCGTCGTAAAGAAAAGCTTCTTTGGCGGACAACGGAAAACTTTCAACACTTTCGGCTACCCGGTTCCCTCCGTCCATGTCTGCTGTTTCGCCAGCCACCTTCCCGCCGGGACCTCGGGGCTCTCACAAAGGTGTGTACGACCGCTCTTCCCCCAGCGCTATCGGTTTCGGCAAAACAATAGCCGTGAACAGTCTGAGAGCCTGCTTTGAGTTCAACATCGACATCAGTAAGTTTTACCTGGTCATCATCTAGAAGTGTATCGTCGGTGCTGATACGTTGTAGACTTCCGTTAGTAGTCCCAGCAGACCGCGGCCAAACTGCTCGTGAGAAAAGCAATTCTTCTCACAGATTTTCTCACCGAATAAGGTGTGATAGGCCTCGCTAAGTATCGATTGGTCGGCTTCGAGTGCCTAAATAATACCTGCGAGGACCTATCGAGGTTCGCTGCAAACATTTCAAGACCGCCGCATNNCAACCGCTCTGCCACCTCTCCAAATCGGTGCTCATATGTGCCCCTCCTTCGTCAACCAATTTCACGACTTGGCTGGCGCGTGGAAGCCAGTGGCGCTCATCCGCCAGGCCCGAGTTCGCCTTTACCCTCGATCAACGGCTTGAGAAAATCGCCATCGTTGGGACCGACTTCTGCCGCGATGAGGTCGTTCAGCAAGCGGTTCATGCGCAAGATCGTCGCGCCGTGCTTCTGCGGTTCGAGCGCCAAGTTCTGCATTTCGTGTGGGTCGCTGTTGAGGTCGAAGAGCTGCACGTCGTTGTTCTTTAGGATCTCCTCCAGCGTCGTGGGCGTGTTGAACGCGGTTGGTGCGTAGTAGCGACCAAACTTGTACCGCCCATCGAACGCGAACGAAAGTAGTCCGCGTTTGGTGAGGTTCGCTTGGCTAATCGGCGCCTGGGTTGACGAGTTTAACATCTGGGAGTTCATGACGCCTTGAAGGTACGCTGCATCAACGGTGGCTAGGCCCATGTAGTTAAAAAGCACGCCTTGGCGAACCGCGTGCACGTCGGCGTCGGACGGATGCTCGAGCAAGTGCGAGAAGTCGAGACCCGGCAACGCCTTCACGGTTGCCGGTCGCTGCGCCTCCGGTAGTCCCGTCAACCCGACGAACGTGGGCACCAAGTCGAGATGGCTCGTGAGCGCGGAGCATCGCGCACCGGCAGGGCCGCCCGGGTGGGCGATGACCAACGGAACGTGTGCGTTTTGCTCGTAGATGAACGGCCCTTTGCCCTTCAGGCCGCCGTGGGAGCCGCCCATCTCGCCGTGATCGGCAGTGAACACGATGACCGTGTCGCGCCACAAATCCATCTCGTTGAAGACGTCGACGATTTGCTTGACGTTGCGCTCGTTGTCCTGGATCGTATTCAAGTAGTAGTTGTAGAAGATCGTCCACATGTCGTGACGATCGGTTGGGATCGTGCCGGACCAGCCGTCCCAGCCTTTCCGGTACTCTTCCAGTGCGCTCGGCATCCCCTCGGCGCTCAAGGATTCCTGCAGGCTCGCGGGGAGTGTGAGTGGCCACTTCTTTTCGTAAATGGAGTTGGGCGGCGGCGGAGGCGTCGCCGATGGCGTGACGGGTTTCTGAACCACCGGTTCGCCGGGAACGTTGCCGTCACCGTACATGATGTCATGGGGATTCACGAACGCCGCGACCATGAAGAACGGCTGACCGTGCTTGCGCGATTGCATAGCGGCGTTTCGCAGCCAGCGTACTCCTTCCCCGGCGATGAAGGGGTCGTTGTCGAAGCCGCTGAGTGGAGCGCTCCCGATATCGCCTCCCGCGCTGAACACGTCGAAACCATACGCCTGTGCGGCGGTGCTGTAATTGACCGTCGGCTCCGGTGTGAGAATCCCCTTATCCATTTCGAACTTACCGAAGTAAGCGGTCTTGTAGCCAAGCCCTTTGAGCACTGACCCGACGTTCGGGATGCTCGGGTTTAGCGTCGGAACGAAATCGAACTGCATTTGGTCAACGACGTGATGATACTGCGGCGGGCGCCCCGTCAAGAACGTCGCCCGCGATGGCGAGCACATCGCGGACGCAGTGTAATGGTTTTCGAACCTGACGCCGTTCCGCGCGATCGTGTCCGTACCGGGGAGCGTATATTCCGGGCCGCCATGGAGCCGATGCGTCTGCTGATCGACGATAATGAAGACGATGTTGTAGGGCGGCTTGGCTGGAACTCCCGTACGCGTGGGTTGCTTCTCACCGCTCTGAGTCGGCATCGTAGAAGTCTCTGCGGCGCCCGGTAAACCAGATCCTAAGGCCGCTGCCGCCAACGTCGATGCTCCGACCAGAACGTCGCGGCGGTTTAACGTACCTTTGGAATCGCCCTTTTTCATGCAATACCCCCGACCCATCCGATTGAGTTTTCTCGCTCGACCGTTCGGCGGCCGAGCGGCCATTCCCGGCGCCCAGAATCGCGTCTGCGAAGGCTGTTCGAACGGAGTCCGAATTCCACTACTTTCTCGCAAGCTTCAATTTAAGAATTCGGATAGCGCTTTCAAAGCAGATCTTAGCGCGCTCCTCGTCGCTCAACGGCGCCGCATCGATCGCGCGTCAAAAGGATGTCGATTCCGGCATACGCAATAACGCGCCCATCCATAAGACAGACGGCCCGACGTCTTAAGGCTAGGAGGATCATGGAGTATACCCTCGGGCGATCATTGATTTTCGTCGCGCTCGCGACGTTAACGTTCGTCCTTGCATATCTTTATCAGCGAAACGAGCGTGTCCAACGTGCCCGCGGCGTCTGGATCTGGCCGGCACTCTTCACGATCCTTGCGGCGCAGGCAGTGTTTCGGCAGCTCCCAAAGGATCCGCAACTCTTGCCGTGGCTCGGAATCGCTTTCCTCATCGGCATTCCGATCGGCATTCTCCGCGGATTCGTGTTCGGGGTCCGTGCCGGCGAGAGCCCGGGCGAGATCAGGCTACGGCCCACGATCGTCAGCGGCGCGATCTACCTCCTCATCTTCTTTTTCAACGAGTTCATCCACGTGTTTCGATACGGTGATGCGAACCTCGCACGTTTCTCGTGCGCCTTCCTGGTGATGACGCTCGGCAACTCGATTGCCGTGAACCTGACGCGTTTCTTCAGATACCAAGCGATGACGGGTGGCCAAAGGGCGAGATCCTCGAAAGTCTAGAGATGCGCAAAACCGCAAGAGTCTTCGTAGGTTTCGGTGGCGCACAAGGGCTTGGCGGCCTCTGGCTTCAAACTAGGCGGTCGCATGACCGAAATCAGGGTGTTTTCGAGAAGCTCGCGATGGCGATTGGCCTCGTGAATCTCCGCCACACCGCGAGTGCAGCCCAGTATACTCGTCCTTCGGCCTGCAGCTGAAATAGCAACATCCATGAGAGGCAACCCGATGAATTGTTCGCACTGCTCCGGAGATCTTTTTGGAATGGGCGCGCCGCACGGCACGGCAGGCGCGGATGCGGTCGCCGGCGCTGCTAGCCCTGGATTGAGCGCGCGCGCCGCATCCGGCGGAGGACCGCCGGCAACCGTCTTCTTCGGCGGCACCATTCTCACGATGGACGATCGCAATCCGTCGGCCGAAGCCGTTGCGATCGCCGACAATAAAATCGTTGCGGCCGGCGCGAAAAACGAAGCAATCGCCCGAGCGGGTCCCGGCGCTCGTCAAGTGGATCTTCAGGGACGCACGCTTATGCCCGGGATCATCGATCCGCACCAGCATCCGCTGCCGGGCGGTCTGATGCTGATGCACACGCTGGACGTTAGCTACGAACAGTACAAGACGAAAGCCGAGGTGCTCGCCGCGCTGCGCGTGAAAGCCGCGCAAACGGCGGCCGGCCAATGGATTTACGCGTCGTACTACGATAACGTCTTGCACGGCGGGTATCTCACGATGGACGAACTCGACGCCGTCTCGACAGCGCACCCGATATTCGTCTACTACGTCAGCATGCACTCCGCGACCGGGAATCGGCGCGCGTTCGAAGCGGCCGGCGTGGATGCTTCGACGCGCGAGCTATCCGGCGGCGGTTACTTCGGCGTCGACGCCGACGGCCGCCAAAACGGCATGATTCAAGAGATGCCGGCGCTGATGAAGTTCCTCGTTGGTTTTCCGAAGCTGACGCCCGCCGTGATCGCGGAGTCGATGATGAATTTCCTGTATCAGTCGGCGGCGCTGGGCATTACGATGGTCCACGAAGCGGGTGCGTTCGCGCAAAAAGCAGATGTCTTCGAAGGGTACAAAGCGATGATGACGCACTCGCCGGTTCGCTACAGCGTAAGCCCGATGGTCGATTACCTGGATCAGGCCGTGCAATTCATAACACCGTACGGCAAGCCGGGTCCGTCGGCGTTGCAAATTCCGGATTCCCTACTTTCATTCTACGCTGTAAAGATCGTCTTGGACGGATCGCCTCAACAAGAAAGCGCGTATCAGTCGAAGCCCTATTTCGATTCGTCGGATCGAGGTATTGCGAACTATACGAACGACAAGCTGCGTGAACTCGTGGCGAAGGTTCATAACGCGGGCTGGCCGGTTTCTATCCACTGCAACGGCGACGCATCGCTCGAGATGGCGCTCGACGCCATCGAAGCGGCATATGGAACGTCCCCGGCGCCGACCGGTATCAATCGCATCGAGCATTGTCCGCAAGCGACGCCGGATCAAATCGCACGGATGAAAAAGTTGGGAGTCCAGCCGAGCGTGCTGATGAACAACCTCTACTACTACGGCGCCGCCTATCGCGACCGCATTCTCGGACCCGACCGCGCGGCGCGCGTTTATCCCCACGGAGATTTTCTTGCGGCGGGAATCCCGTTCTCGATTCACAGCGACTGCCCGTGTTCTCCCGTCGCCCCGCTACGCGAAATCGGCACGGCGGTCGCGCGCGTTTGCTCGATCGATGGTTCGATCGTCGGTCCCGATCAGCGCGTACCCATCGAAGCGGCGCTCAAAGGCATGACGCTCGTCGCCGCGACCCACGTTGGAATGGGCGACAAGTTGGGTTCGCTGGAACCTGGAAAATACGCCGACCTCACGATCCTCGAGGACGATCCGCGGAAGGTCGACCCCACCAAGCTCGGCGATGTCAAGGTGTCGCAGACGTGGGTGAACGGAACGGCGATCGAGACCCCAAGCGCAAAGACCGTCACCTAGACTTGTGCGGCCGACAACGCGATCGACGTCCCTACGAAGAGAAATCGTGACATCGAGCCGAGTGGCATGAGCCCCGCGGCCAAATGCGACTCGCCGGAAGACGCCCGTCCGGGCTCGAAAAGGTCCGGCACATATGAGGAAGGTCGAGTGAGGCGCGCGTGAGCCGCTCCATGTGGTTTGCCGCAGCGCTCGTGGCTGTAGCCGTCGCCCTCGTGCATTTGGTGAGCGCCGGTGGCTACGGCTTGTTTGCCAACGAACTGTACTTCATCATCTGCGGCCGTCATCCGGCGATCGGCTACGTCGATCAGCCGCCGCTGGTGCCGCTGCTTGCCGCGGCGACCCAACTCGGCGGAACCAACGCATGGCTGCTGCGCCTGCCCGCCGTGCTCGCGGCGGTGGCGCTCGTGCCGACGACGGTGGCGTTCGCGCAATTGCTCGGCGGCAGCACGCGCGCCGCGTGGCTCGCGGCCGTCGCCGCCGCTGCGTCGGCGTTGATAACGGCGATGACCGCCGCGCTCTCCACCTCGACTTTCGAGCCGCTGGCATTTACCGCGGTCGCCTACTTCATCGCGCGCGGCGTCCTGCTGGCAGAATCGCGCGCGTTCTGGTGGGCAGGCCTGATCGCGGGCGTCGCGTTGGAAGCGAAGTACGGCATAGTGTTCTGGTTGCTCGGAATTGCGTTGGGTCTCGTGCTCTTCGGCGATCGCTCGGTCTGGCGGTCGCGCGATTTTTGGATCGGCGCGGCGATCGCGATACTGCTCGTGCTTCCAAACGCCGCCTGGCAGCTCGTGCACGGACTTCCGTTTCTCGAGCTCGTACGCAACGACAACGCCGGCAACTTAACGGGCGGTCCGCTGCGCTTCTTGCTGGATCAGCTTTTCTTGATCAACATTTTGCTTGCGCCGCTGTGGATCGCAGGGATCGTGGCGCCGTTTGCGTCGAAGCGGATGGCGCCGGCGCGGTTTCTCTCAGTCGCGTTCGTGGTGACGGCCATACTGGTCGTCGCCACCCACGGCAAGGATTATTATTTGGCAGGCGCCTATCCGACGATGTTCGCCGTCGGTGCCACGGCGTGTACGCGCCTTTGGCGCTGGTTCGTTGCACTCTGGGCGGTACTCGCCGCGGCAAATGGAGCGCTCGCGGTGCCGTTCGTTCTTCCACTAGTACCGCCCGCGCGACTCGCGGAGATGCTCGACCGGATGAACTTTCGTCCGCCGCCGATGGAAAAAGCGTGCGTCGGAGCGCCGCTTGGATGCATCTTCTCGCTGGAGTTCGGATGGGAAGAGGTTGCCCAGCGCACTGCCGACGCCTACGCGGCGCTGCCGCCCGCCGATCGCGGCAAAGCCGCCATTTTGGCTTCGAACTACGCTGAGGCCGCCGCAATCGATATCTACGGAAAAGCCTTACCACCCGCGCTAAGCGGCAACAACCAATACTATTTCTGGGGGCCCCGCGGTTACGACGGATCGGTGGTGGTCGCCGTCGGCTTCGAACCATCTGCGTTGGCGTCGCTTTGCGGTTCGGTCGCCATCGCTGCGCGATACGGAACCTCGCCGTACGCCATGCCGTACGAACGCAATCGTCCGATCGTCATCTGCCGCAACATGCGCCCGTCGCTCGCCGCACGCTGGAGCGAGTTCAAACACTACGGCATCGAGTACTGGCCGCAGGCTGCCGAGCGTTAAGTCTCGCACCGATGTGGGAGCGGCGAAAGCTGCGGACTTTCACAGGCCTCCGTGGCGGAGACCGTCGACGCGATCGAGAATGACCCGAACGGAAGGAGCTCGTTCACCATGTGCGTGCGTCTTTTTGCTTTCCTCGGCTTCCTCGCAACCGCGTCCGGGCTCGCCGCGTGCTCTGGCGCCACGCCTGGCTCGTCGTTGCCTCAGAACGGCAGCTCCGCTTCGGGCCGCGCGAATGGCCAAAAGGCCAACAACCAAATTAAACACATCGTGATCATGGTTCAGGAAAACCGCAGCTTCGATAACCTCTTCGCGACATTCCCAGGCGCCGACGGCGCGACTTCGGGCATGACGCATAAGGGCAAGATCATTCCGCTGAGGGAACGGAATCTCGCTGCCTTGGACATCAATCACAACTACAAGACCTATATGCAGGACTACGATAACGGGAAAATGGACGGCTTCGATCTGTCTGGGATCGGCGGCAATCATCCAGCCGGCATATATCCTTATCAGTACGTCAACCCGGCTCAGATTCAACCCTATTGGGACTTAGCTACGGACTACGTGCTTGCAGATCACATGTTTCAGACTCAGGGCAGCGGCAGTTTTACCGCTCATCAGGACCTTATCGCTGGGGCAACGGTGGTTGACCCGACCGACAGCATCGTCGACGATCCTTCGAGTTCGTGGGAGTGGGGATGCGACGCGAAGCCAGGCACGTCGACGTCGCTAATAACAACGAGCGGCCAATACCTCTTCGACCAAGGGCCGTTCCCGTGCTTAACGTATTCCACAATACGCGATCTGCTCGATGCTAGGAGCGTTTCGTGGAAATACTACACGCCGCCTCACAGGGGTAACACTCCGGGGGCACTCTGGAACGCATTCGATGCGGTTGCGGCCGTGAGATACGGATCCGAGTGGACCACAAATATTTCGATCCCCGAAACAAACATTTTTAGTGACATTACGAACGGGCAGCTCGCAGCAGTCTCTTGGGTTATCCCCGATCAGGTGAACTCCGATCATCCGCAAAGCACGCACAGCGAATACGATGGTCCGTCCTGGGTTGCGTCGGTCGTCAACGCTATCGGCACCAGCGGCTACTGGAACTCGACCGCGATCATCATCCTGTGGGACGACTGGGGAGGATTTTACGACCACGAGCCGCCCGCATTTTTCGATAACGCCGGCGGACTGGGTTTCCGCGTACCGATGATCGCCGTCGCCGCCTACGTCAAGCCAGGGCGGATCTCCCATACACAATACGAGTTCGGAAGCGTACTAAAGTACGTCGAACAAACGTTTAACTTGGGTTCGCTTGGCACAACGGATGCGCGAGCGACCTCAATTGGGAACCTTTTCAACCTCGCGCAGCCACCGCTTCCGTTTAAACCGATCCCTTCGATGCGGTCGCGAAATTACTTCATCCACAGGATGCCGTCGTACTCGCCTGTTGACACAGAATAAACGACGACGCGTACAAGGGTGCAGCAATCGAGGACTCTCGACCGCATTTAAAGTGAACCGAGCGCCACGCCGTACGCGTACTTGCCTTTGTCAATGAGATTACTAATTGTGGTAGCGCCGGGCGCGACTTCGGCAACGCCTGTGACGCCAGTCCTTTCGTTGATTACGCCTGCGTACAACGTGCCCTTGGTTGCAACTGTTATGAAGTTCGCCTGCGCCCCGAGTTGAAACGTGCGCGATGGCGTCGTCGCACCGGGCGCATAGACTGCCACGGTGTCGTCGTTGGGGGCGCCGGCGGTGTACAGGTTTCCTGCGCCGTCGATAGCGATCGATGCGCCGCCCGCGCCTTGCAGCCCAAGGTCGACCGGCTGCGACGAACCCGGTGCGATGCTGAAGACATGAACCGCATTGGTTTCGGGGGCAAGCGTCGCGACGAGGAGGTTTCCGCGCGCGTCGAAGGTCATGCCGCCGGCCTGCAAAGCGTAGGCGGGATCGGGCAGCGTTATCGTACGCTCGGGGGCCGGCTGGCCGGGGCCGTAGACGACCACCACCCCCGTTTTGGTCTCGTGCACGTCGTTGACGTACACGGTACCGTCGCCTCCGGCCGCTACGGCGGAAGGCGCGACCAAACCGCTCTCGATCGTTCGGTCCGGCGAGGTCTTCCCGCGCTCGTACTCCGCCACGCTGACGGGTTTCTGCCCGACCCCGTTGACGACGTACAGGGTCCCCTTTCTGTCAACCCACATCCCCTCGGGTCGCGTCGTTCCGTCGGTGATCGTCACCAGCGGTGGCGGGTTGCTGGCGTGGATGCTTGCCGGAAATACGGTGACGTCGCTGAGGGAGTTGGAGACGTATAGCACCTTCTCGGCGTGGGCGTCGCGCCGAAGGGCAGCTGCACTTGACGCCAACGATCCTCCTACCTGCGTCTGGGGCGCGAGCGACGACCCAGTCGTTCCCGCGCACCCAGCGAGCGAGACGAAAAGTGCGACGACCAGCGCTTCGAGGTGGCGGCCGCGCGAAGACTCATAACTCATAATCGGATTCCTTTGCGTTGAGGTCGCAAGATTTCGTAAAGAAAGCCTAGACACGGTTTCTAGTCTACCTTCATTAGCTTTGACGCGATGGAGCGGATATAGGCGTACTCGTCGGAGACGCAGTCTTGAACTAAATCAGGATCGTGGCGCCTACAAGCATTTAGCATGCTCGTGTGGATATCCGCGACCGCTGCTGCGAAAGAACGCCGCTCCTTACCGTCGACGTCGGAATTCTGCCCTAACCGAAATCGCCATGCGTTAATCAGTGCAGCCATGCGTGGCCGCCGAGCGGCACTAAAGAGAATGCTATGGAATCGTTCGTGCGCGCCTCGTAACTCGGCGGGACTTCGGGCCGCATTGAGTGCACGTAAGGCAGTCGTTGCTTCTCGTATGGTCGCCGGAGTAATGTTCGCGACGGCGTGGGCCATAAGTTTGGATTCGATGCACTCGCGGATCTCGATTATTTCGAGCAAGTCGTCCAGTGCAGGAGCCTCGGCGACGAGCACTCTTTTATTGGGGCGAGCCGTAACGTAGCCCTCTGCCTCGAGTACGCGCAGCGCCTCGCGAATCGGAATGCGACTGAGCCCAAAAGAACTTGCGAGCTCGACCTGGCTCAACGACTGACCCGGCGCGAATATGCCATCTTCAATTTCGTTGCGAATGCGAGCAGCAACTTGCTCGGCGGTTCCCGTGAGGCGCACATCGGTGCTTGACATCGGCACACTCAAAAGTGTATACATGAATACATATTTTGTCAATGGGGCATCGAAAAGCTTGGCACTCATACAGGCGATCGTATCGACGCTGGTAACCGCGGCGGTTTTTGGCGCTCAGGCTTCCCCCGCATCGCCGCTGGTAACGATGCCGTATCGGCCTAACGGCAAGCTCATATCGCTACCCGTTCGTGTAAATCGGTCCCATACGCTGTGGTTCATCCTCGATACCGGGGCGAGGTATTCGATCGTCGATTCTGGAGTCGCCAAAGCTTTGAAACTTCAGACCCTTTCGGTGGGCCAAGCGGGTGGCGTGGGCCGAGGGACTTTCACGCAGTACAAACTCGCGCCGCTGAATCTTTCGGTTGGTCCATTGACGCTACGCCTGTCGGGTGTAGAAGCAACGAATCTTGGCAACACGGGTACTCACGATCGCTATTCGGGCGTGGTTGGCTGGGATTTGCTAAAGCAATACGTCGTTCGCATCGACCCGGTCGCGCATACGATCTCACTCTACGAGCCGGCACATTTTACATATCTGCAAAGAGGGGCGATGGTTCCCCTATCCTCGCCCGAGGGCCGACTCTTTATTGACGTCAGGCTCTCCATCGGTCGAACGTCGGTCGTTCGAAAAATGCGCGTCGATACTGGGTCCGAGGATGCGGCTTCCGACAATCTCGTAAGGGAATCATCACGACGACGTAAGTCGCTTCAGGGCGTTGGGCTAGGCACGCCGTACGTCGATTATTCCGGAGTGTTTGATGCCGTCCAAATTGGACCTTATATAGTCCGCAATGCTTGGGGACCGTCGAACGATCGTCCCGCGATAGGGATGGAGATACTCCGCCGTTTTACGCTTACGTTCGACGTACCAGCAGCCCGGCTTTATCTGGACCCGAACGAGTACTTTCAGGCGCCCGTGCCGTCGCCGTGACGATGCAAGCGAGCCGCGATGGTGCGCCGTTTCTTGGTTGCGCCGGTCAGTTACTCACCGTTGCGCCGAATGGCTCCGATACGGTAACGGTGGATGTCGGCGAGCCGCCTGACGGGTATTTGTAATAGCCGACGACGCCGCCGTCCTGACTGGGCACGATCGCGGTTGCGCCGCGCCGCGCCAACTTGCTTGCGGGGATCTCGAGCCAAAACTGATTTACGTAATTGGCACCGCCGAGCGAGAGCGAGCCCTTTATCTGTCCAGCTGCGTTGATTCGATAGATCATCGCGGTATCGGTGTCGCCGACCGCAATGTACTTGCCGTCCCATTGCACGCCGCCGGGCCACTCTATCTTCTGGGCGAGTGAAATGCTCGTAAAGGTGCTGCTTCCTTTCGGCAGCTCGGCGAGTGCGAACGCAGCGCTGCTGCTGGCTCCATCGACGAAAAGATTTCCATTTGCGTCGTAGCCGCAAAAGCGATAGTTAAAGATCGCTGGATCGGAGTAAAGTTTCGGCGAGCCGTGCGCGCCGGCGTAAATGGCGACGCTGCCGCCACCCGTGCTGCTGTAGAAGTTCGTCACCGCGAGGTTGCCCGTGACCGGGTCGACGGAGCAACCTTCGGGATATTCGCCGGGATCGCTCAAAGTCGCGACCGGCGCGGTCCCGCCGTGAGCGTATTCGACGATCTGCGACGCGCCGTCGTTAACGATCCAAACGTTAGCCGCCTTATCGACACACAAGCCGTACGGCGTCGAGAATCCAGTGAGCGTACCCACCAGTTTTTGCGTGGAATAAGCATACACGTACACGTCGTTGGTCAATACCGACGAAACGTAGAGAAGCTTTGAATTTTTGGCCTCAGGCGACATCCAAGAGTGCCGCGCCGTCGCGCTGCTCGCCGCCGTCGTTTGCGCAGCGACGTACCCAGTTTCACCCTGCGATTGCGGCGCCCCGCATCCCGCTAGTAGTGCGCTCACGAGTAATGGCGGCATCAGTCCGCCGGCTGAAATCCGTATCACAGGCGACTTCCTCACGCGTTAGAAGTTGATTTTGCGGTGTTGCTTATTCAAGCCACTTTAAGCGCGCCCTTCACAACCAAGCTTTTCCCAGCTCGTGGAACGAGCATGCTCCGTTCTCATCTCACATCCAGCGACGTAACCGGCGTGATATTGTATTGTTCGACTCTTGAGGAAAGTTGCGTGGCCACGCGTACGTCACCGAGTGGCTTAACCACCAAACGGGTTGGTATGACGGAATCCTCGAATTTCGTATAAGGTGCGTCGATTCCAACCAGAAGCAGATCGAATCGCCGCTGCGGCACGTAGAAGGTGCGATAGTTGTCGATCGTGGTTCCGGGATCGAGCGCGGTGTCTTCTTGCGTCGAAACGTCTCCCAACTGAGTGACGTAGGCGTAAGCATACACGGGAACCCGCGGGCCGGTTCGATAGAATCCTTCGAACTCGTACCTGAGGGGGTAGGGCCTCGCGCTCGTGTGAGACGCGCTTTCGACGATGCGTTGCCCGTACACATTTACGGCGATTCCCAAAAAGTGCGCCCTCACCGTGCCGATGTTGCGGAGCTGCACATGAAGGCCGACGGCAATGAGGCCGTTTCGCTCGCCGATCCGCTGTATTGCCGCCGTCACATTCACGTCGGGATTCGCCATCGACGGCTTAATGCGATTTTCGTAGGCGAAGACGTAGAAAGCCCAAACACCGGCGGCAATAATCGCGAGCACCTCGACCGTATCGCGAACGACGGCGATCAGGTGCGGACCTCTCAAGTTAGTCAGGCGGTTCTTGCTGCCGAACAGCATTACACATCGGTTCCTGCCGGATTATCCCAACCCTTCGAGATATTCGGCAACGGCGTCGGCTACGACGAGCCAATAGAATGATTGCAGGCGAAACGTAGCGAGCACAACCCTCGACGCTTTGCTCGCACCGTCCCAGTTTGTTAGTCCTTCGGGGTGTCTTGCTTGCTCTGATCGGTGAAAGCGCAACGCGAATGACGCGGCCACTTCCCACCAGCGATCATTCCGCCGTCAGGTTGAAAAGCGTGGGCGCTACAGTTGGCCCGGCGGCGGATAGGCGGGCGGCGGACCCTGCGGCGGATAGGCGGGCGGCGGACCTTGCGGATTACCGTAGCCCGGCGGCGGACCCTGCGGATAACCGTAGCCCGGCGGCGGACCCTGCGGATAACCGTAGCCCGGGGCAGGTTGTTGCGCCACTTGCATGTTGGTTGGGAGTTTGATCGGCATCGACGTAGCAACGTCGTCCCTAAATTTACCAAACGTCGCTTTATCGGTGTTGAAAAGCGAAATAAGATCGGTTACGCGCTGCTCGTCGCTCGGATGGTCTGAGAGCGCACTCGTTGCGTGACCCGTGCCCGTGTTAGCACGATATTGGCGAAAGTTCCAGACCATGCCCCACGGATTGAATCCAGCTTTCGCGCAGGTATACGCTCCGGCACGATCGGCATTGCTCTCGGCTACGCGGGTAAATGCTGCCGCCTGCGGGCTTTCGGCTAAGCCGCCGCTAGGCGTGCCGGGAATCCCAGCCGTCGTCTGAACGTGCTGCCCTTGTTGGTAAAGATTGTAGACGTCGTGGTGGATGTCATGATTTACTTCATGGCATAGCACACCAGCGAGTTCGTCCTGATTTTTCACAAACGACAACATCGACGTTGTAACGTAGACGTTCCCGCCAGGAACGGAAAGCGCGTTGGGCGGTCCTTCGTTCACTAAGATGAAATGGAACGGCGTGAAATATTGCGGATTGGCGACCGCGGCAATTTTTTCGGCGATCGGCTGCAGCGTAGCATAGAACGGCGACTGCGGCGGAACGATCTCGCCTCTTTGCATCATCTGCATGTACCGCTGCTGCCCGAACTGCGTTTCCCAGGTTTTTTGCTGCTGCGAAATGTCGTCGGCGCCTGCGCCCATCGGAAACATCAACGCTGCCCATGCGAGGGCCGCAAGCGATCGCCCTAAGAAGATCCTAGCCATAGAGCTCATTCTAACCGGTGCGCCGGCTCGGCAAGCGAAGAAGCAAGCAGAGGTAGGCTAAGAAATGATGAGAAACGGCTTTGCACGAAAATGCGGGTTCATGGCGACTCGCGTGAAACCGGAGCCGCCGGCCTCGGCCCGCCCAACCGGTACCGTCACGTTCGCGTTCACCGATATCGAGGGCAGCACACAACGTTGGGACCGCGACCGGGCGACGATGCAGGATGCCGTGCGCCGGCACGATGCGCTCATGCAGACGGCGATCGCCCAGCACGATGGCTACGTATTCAAAACGATCGGCGATGCGTTCTGCGCAGCATTCGCGCGGCCCGAGGATGCCGTCGCAGCGATCCTCGATGCTCAGCGCGCGCTTGGCGCAGAGGATTTCTCGAATGTTGATGGGCTGCGCGTTCGGGCCGCCGTTCATACCGGCACGGCCGACGAGCGCGACGGCGATTACTTCGGTCCAGCACTCAACCGCATCGCACGGCTGCTAGCCGTCGGCCACGGCGGCCAGGTCCTCATCTCGGGTATCACGGCCGATCTGGTGCAGGACGCGCTTTCACCTCAGGCAAGTCTGTGCGCTCTCGGCGAGCATCGGCTCAAAGACTTGGCACGCCCCGAGAAGATCTATCAGCTACTCGCGCCCGGTCTCGGCGCGGACTTTCCGCCGCTACGATCGCTCGACGTTCTTCCAAACAACTTGCCACTCGAGCTCAGCACCTTCGTTGGTCGCGAAGCGGAGATCGATGCCATCGCTGCGCTTATCGAGAAGCATCGTTTGGTCACGCTGGTCGGCTCTGGCGGCGTCGGCAAAACTCGGCTCGCTTTGCAGGTCGCGGCCAATCTGCTAGACGGCATCGGCGACGGCGTGTGGTTCGTCGAACTCGCTCCGCTTGCCAGCGGCGACTACATTCCGTCGACCGTCGCGCACGCACTGGGAATTACGCTTGCGAGCGAAGGCGATCCCGTCGAGAACCTCATTCGCGCCTTGAAAGATAAAGACGCGCTGCTGGTGTTCGACAACTGCGAGCATCTGGTCGAGTCGGCCGCCTCTCTTATCTCCGCTATCCTGCACGGCGCTCCGAGACTCAGAGCGCTGGCATCCAGCCGGCAACGGCTGGGAGTTGCCGGAGAAGCGACTTACCAAGTGCCGTCCCTCGTCGTTCCGGGCAAAGACGAAGCAACCCATATATCCGCGATCGATATGCTACGATATGAGGCGGTCGCGCTCTTCGTGGAACGCGCGCGAGCCGCAAGCGCAACGTTTACCCTGATCGACGAGAATGCGCCGATCGTGGCCGAGATCTGCCGGAGGATCGACGGCATTGCACTGGCGATCGAACTGGCGGCCGCGCGGGTGAAAATGCTCAGCCCACTGCAGTTGCGCGAGCGGCTCGACGAGCGGTTTCGCGTGCTGACCGGCGGCAGCCGCGACGTCCTTCCGCGACAACAGACGCTGCGTGCGCTCATTGACTGGAGCTACGACCTGCTCGAGGAGCGTGAACGGATGCTTTTTCGGCGGCTTGGGATTTACGTCGATGGAGTTACGCTGGAGGGAGCCGTCGCGGTTGGCAGCGGCGATGAGCTCGACGAACTCGACGTCTTCGACGTGCTGGCCTCCTTGGTCGACAAGTCGCTGGTGCTCGCCGAGCCGGCGGGCGATTCGTTGCGCTACCGGCTGCTCGAATCGACGCGCGTGTACGCGTTAGAGAAACTCGACGCGGCGGGCGAGCGCGACCCGATTGCACACCTCCGTCTGCGTTATCTGCGCGACCGTTTCACCGAACTATGGGAAAAGCGCGAGCGCACGGCACGAACGGCCGATCTGGGTGCCGCTCTGCTAGCCGAGCTGGAGGACGTGCGTTCGGCGCTCGACAGTGCGTTGGCCGGCGCGGACATTATCCACGGCGCCGAGCTACTCGCCAATATTGACACGACGTGGGGAGTCATCGGACTCGATTCGGAAGGCCTGGAACGGTGCGAGGCGTACCTTTCAGCGCTCCCGCCCAACCAGTCGCTCCTGCACGCTCGGCTGTCAACCGCACTAACGTACTTTTTTTTCAGTTCCGGCCGAACGATGCGCGCCTTCGAGGTAGCGACGCAGGCGCTCGAGCACGCGCGGAAAGGCGGCGAAGCCTCGTCACTCGCTAGGGCGCTATGCGAATATGCCAGTGCGACAACCTTCCTCCATCGGTTCGACGACGCAGAACAGGCGCTTGTCGAAGCCGCAGCGATGCCGGCGAGTTCCGCCCGCCTTCGCGTAGTGTTACTGGAAAAGCGGGCGATTTTGAGCGACTTTCGTGGCGACCGCGAGACGGCAGCGCGCATGCACGAGCAGCTTCGTAAAGAGCATCGTTCGCTCGGAAACACTCGTGGGGAACAGGTTGCAGCGCTCAATCTCGCAGAGGTCGAACATGCGCGGGGTGACACGCTACGAGCGATCGCGATTGCTCGGCAGACACTTCCCGCGTTGCGCTCCGGTGCCGATAAGAGCTGGCTCGGCATCCTGCTCTACAACCTCGCGGGCTTTCTCGTCGCGGTAGACGATCTTCCCGGCGCCGCCGCAGCGGCTCGCGAGGCAATCGGAGTCCGCGCCGCGCGTGAGCCAAACCATGCCCACATCGCAATTGCGATCGAACATCTGGCGCTCGCTGCCGTGCTGCGCGGCGACCTTGCGCGGGCAGCCGTACTCGAAGGCTACGCCGACGCCGCGTTAGGGCAAAACGGATACGAACGCGAATTCACGGAGACGAGGACGCACGGGCGCCTCAGTGCACTTCTGCTCGAAGGGTTCGCGGCCGACGACCTCGCGCAACGAACCGCCGACGGGGCCGCTCTTACTCCCCAAGCCGCGATCGCGCTTGCGCTTGAAGTCGCTTCTATTCTTGAACACGGCGCAGCATAAATTCGTAGACGTTCACACAACAGGGACGTCGCTTTCCTTCGGAGAGCTGTTCGACGGTCCGCCGCACCCGGCGCGCTCGGGTCTCAGATGTCTTGGCTGAGTCGATCCAACGGATCCAATCGATGCGGCCGATAAGCGTGAGGTCGTTCCACAACGCCTTCGCCTCGCGAGAAGCCTTAAACGCGCTTCGAAGATCGCTGGGAACCGCCGGTTCGGGCTCGGGTCCCAAGATAGCGAGTTTCACCGTGTCGCCCGCATCGGCACCAGCGCCGTCGCGCATTGCCTGGTTAACGCGCAAGCAGTGCCCTGCGGAGTCGTTCGGTTCCAGCGGCGCTCGGAACGGATGGCCGTTCATCGTGCCTTCGACCTTGGTCGTGCCGCGCAGTTGTTCGCCGACCGGCTTCGGGACGTCGAGTAGAGTCCAAGAGCCGTTGTTCGCTGCCTTGGGATCCCGAAAGAGTCGTGCCTTGAAGCGCAGGACGGCCGGACCGTCATCGCTGTTTTCGTTTGCGGCTTTGTTCACGATGGACCGTTAAAAGCACGGAATAAACTTGCCCAAGTCCTGCTTGTCGGGCTGTTTCTTGTCGAAACCCAAAATCATATCGCGCCCGAGTTGCGTCTGGCAGCCGAGATGCGGAGTTTCACTCGGCCCAAAACGCGGGGCGAGTTCGATCCATATCGTGTTTCCGTCGTCGATAAACAGGATTCCATAATTCGCCAGGTCTTTTTGCGAGGCAGGCATGTTAGAAATCGCGTTTAGCGCACCCTTGGCGAAGTTAAATGCCGCCTGCATGTCCTGCTCGGGAGCCTGCGCGAGTGGAACGGCGTTAGCGGGAAACGGTCCCCAAGCCTTAAAAGTGGGTGGGCTAGCGCCCGCGGCGAGTTTTTCATCGATCACGGGCTCGCCGTAGTCGTACTTCCAAGTTTCGCCCTTGTCGACGGCCATGATACTGGTCTGATAAGAGGCGGCAAACAGTTTCTCGACAAGCGCAATGTGCAACGGATAGCCCACCGTGTTCAACGGGTGGCGGATTATTTCGACCCCCGCGACCGTCCCGCCCGATGGCGGCGACGGAGATGGCATAACCAGCAGTTCGTTCGTACCGATAACGGCGGGGCCAAAGCCGAAGGTACCATTAGCACTGCGATACATCCAAACGCCTTTGTCCTGAGAGGTTTTCGCTGCACTCCCGGTGATTGGTTTTCCAGGCGTGGTATCGGCAAGCGCAAAGGCGCCAAGACACGCGCACAGCGCTGCGAACAGACAGAGAGCCACAATGTCCCGCTTCATGCTGCAGATGTTTTTACATGCGTGCCATCAGCGCCTTCGCTAGCGCCGGCCGCCAACGTCACGTGCTGCGATGGCTACTCGTTCGGCAGGTGGGTGGGAGGCACGGACGGATAAGGCACGGTCGGAAGCGGCTGGATCGTTATCGAGGGCAGCGGCGTCGGCACCATCGGAGTCGCTGACGGAGAGGGTGAGGGCGTCGGGAACGACTGCGCCGATGCAAGAACGCCCGAAACGGAAACTGCAAGTGCCGCTCCCATCAGCGTGAGAAATAATTTCTTCATATCAAAACCTTCAACGCAGCGCTCTAGGAACCCACGCGAACGTGCAAGATCGAATTCCAAATTCCGAACGCCTGCAGCAACCAGACGATCAGCGCGATCACGACGACGGCATTGAGCAGCGATTTTACGGCGCCGGCCATCGGTATATAAGTGTTAATCAGCCAGAGCAACACCCCAACGACGATAAGGACGACGACGACTTCGATGAGCGGCACGAGCATTTCTCCGTCTAGGATTCGGTCAACCAAGAAAGCGGCTTACCGTGATCTCATTCCTACCCGGAACGCCGCGCTCTCACACGCCGCTTGAGGCCCACTGCCCCATTTGAGCCCGCTCGAGGCCTGGGTAGAATCGCCACGTTTGCGGTACATGTTCGAAAATGAACGATCGATTATCCAACGAACACGGACACAATCTGGGCGACAAGGTTCAAAGCGAAGAATCGAAGACGGTCGATTCACGCGAGCTGCGTTTGGTCCCGCCCGTTCCCAATCCGAAGGGCGTCCCAGCAAACGAAGGTGGCCAGGACGACCCTCATACGCAGCCCTGAGAAGCTCCGACTCCGCGTCGGGATTCGCTAGATGGCGGGATTCTAAGGTGTGACGACCACGGCTGAGGGGTCGGTAAAGCCCTCGAACTTGCGAATCGGGTTTCCACCGGAAGGATAATCCCATACGTAGACGTTCGCATTGGGACCGACGATCTTGCCGCCGCCGATCCAGAACTGCCCGACATCTTGCGCCCCGCTCAGCTTCGTCGTGCCGACGATTTTTCCGGCGCGCCGTCCAAAAGCAACGCGATACGCGATGGGTGGTGACATTTCGGCGACGACCATGTATTGCCCGTCCCATTGAACGGCGCCCTGGTTCACAATCGCCTTATCGAGCGTGACGCTAACGATCGCACTCGCACCTTTGGGAAGCTCGGCAATCTCCGAATGATGAACGCTGCCATCGATGTAGAGGTTGCCTCGATTATCGTATCCGCAGTATCGCGGTTGAAATCCCGCGAACGAATACGTCTTCGGCACGCCCTGTGCTCCCGCATACACCGCGATGATGGTGGGCTGCGCTTTTGACGTTCGATGATTGGTCACGGCTAAGTTCCCCGTAACCGGGTCGACCGAACAGCCGAATGGATGCGCGTTTCGATACGTTAACGTCCGGATCGGGGTCGTTCCACCGTGGGCAAACATTTTGATCTCTTGATGCAGTTGGTCGGCGATGAAGACGTCGCCCGCTGCATCCACGCACTCGCCCTCAGGCTGATCGAATCCGGTTATACCTCCGAAGACGACGCCTTGCGGATACGTAAGTATACTGACGTCGCCGCTCCGCCAGTTCGTTACGTACATCAGCGATTTGCCGCTCGCGTCGCCATCGGCGCGCGACGTGACTGTGCCCGAAAACGCGGTCCCATTCTCAGGACGGGGCGAAAATGTGGCGCCGCCACCGTTACAGCCGGCGAGACCGGCGAGCAAACCGAGAGCGCTCACGACGCTCGCAACTAGAATCCGCATGTGGGTTTGAGTTACGAGTACGAGCGCAGTTTCCTCGCCGTCACGAGGGCAGGTCGGCACGTGCAGACACAGAAGATTCATCCGTGCGACTGATATCCTGTATCGGCGTGGCTCTTTGCATCCTCGCCTGCTCCGCTTGCAGTGTAGGGTCGGCAACCTCACCGGCTTTTTCCCACTCCTCCCCTTTAGCCCAAACGCAGTCGTCGTCGCAGGTACCCGTCAACGTGCTGTACCGCTTCCGCGGCCATCTCGACGGAGCGCGGCCCGCATCGGATTTGCTCGAAGTGCACGGCGAGTTCTATGGAACCACATCGGAAGGCGGGAGCGACGGCAGAAAATGCTTTTGCGGGACTGTTTTTTCCGTCGACGGTTCCGGGAACGAAAAGATTCTCTATCGATTCAAAGGCGGGGGGGACGGGGCGAATCCGGAGAGCGGGCTCATCTTCGTCGGCGGCACGTTCTACGGAACGACCTCGTTCGGTGGTGCCGGCTCCTGCTCCGGAAACAGCTACTCAGGCGGATGCGGAACGATCTTTTCATTCGACGCATCCGGTCGCGAACGCATCGTTTACAACTTCAGCGGCGGGACCGGTGGACAATATCCTCAGGGCAAGCTGCTGCCGCTTAACGGTAAACTCTACGGCACGACGGAGTCGGGCGGTCTTCCTAGTTGCGGATGCGGCACGGTGTTCGCAATCGATATGGCGGGGCACGGTGGACCGATCTATAGCTTTACCGGTGGGAATGACGGCGGGTTGCCCGCGACCGGCTTGACGGCGATCGGCGGCACCTTGTACGGAACCACAACCGGAGGCAGCTGCGGGTTCTCAGGGGGCAAGTGCGGTTCGGTGTATGACATCAGCCCGTCGGGACAAATTCACGTCGACCATACATTCAGCGGCAGCGACGGCGGGTATCCGTGGTCGAATCTCGTGAGCCTCAACGGAGTACTGTACGGCACCACCTACGAAGGCGGTAATGGCTGCGTCATTTCCGGATGTGGCACCCTCTACTCAATCGATAAAACCGGCACGGAACGCGTCCTGTGGTTGTTCGGCGGGAATAACGATGGCGCGAAGCCGGTCGGCAAGCTCGCGGTCCTAAATGGCGAGATCTACGGGACCACGCAAGCCGGTGGAAATTACAATTGCGCCGCCCCCTACGGATGTGGGACGGTTTATCGGTTCGATCCATCCGTGGGGCGCGAGTTTAAACTCCACGATTTTGCACTATCCGAGGGCATAGCGCCGAGTGCGGGAGTAATCGCCCGCCGCAGTACGCTTTACGCCACCGCTAATCAGGGTGGGTTGCGCACGTGGGGCAGCGTTTTCTCGCTCGTACCGTGACGTTCTCAACTAACTCCCTTTTCCAAAGGCAGCGGATTTAATGAAAGCGACTCTTCAGCATCCCACGCTCGTCTTCTTGACCGTGGCATTCGCGTTTGCAGGTTGTAATAACGCAAGCCAAAGCTCCGTCGTTCCCGGCGGCGCGAACGCCCCGACCGGATTCGCGGATGCGCGCCACGCCCCGCAGCCTTCCCCATCGCCGAAGCTCTACGTCGCTGAAGAGGCGACGAGCACGATTGTGGTCTTCGATCCGACGGCTCCTAGTCCAACGCCCCAGGCCGTCATCACCAAAGGGATTTCGCGCCCGTGGGGGATCGCAATCGACCGCGCTGCAAATCTCTACGTCGCGAACGAGGGAACCCGCACCGTAACCGTCTACCGGGCGGGTCAGACGAAACCGAGTTTCCAGATCGATAGCGGCCTCGGCGATATCCCAGCCGCCGTCGCCGTCGATTCAACGGGCAACGTCTTCGTCAGCACGGTCCGTCATCGTGAAATCGTCGCATTTCACCCCGGGCACAAACACGCATATCAGAGCGTTCGACTCATTAAGGGTACGCCGTTTGCCCTAGCGTTCGACGCCGGTGACAATCTCTTCATAGCCGACCAGAAGTACGTCTACGAACTGCCGCGCGGTGCGACCAAGGCGATCGACCTCGGGCTGAGCGGCCTCGACGGCGCCGACGGCATTGCGTTTTCTAACGGGCTGATGTATGTCACCAACTACACACTTAACGACGTTTTGGTGTACAAACCGGGCGCAAGAAGCCCGTTTCTCAAGCTAAGCGCCGGAATGTATGGCCCGGGCTCCAGTACCTTCGTTAAGCCCGATGAGTTTTTTCAGGTCAATCACATCGGATATAACGTCGAAGGCTTCAAACGGCGGCAGCTCAAGCCATTCGTAACCATTAGCGGTCTGAATAATCCCATAGGCGTCGCTTCGACCCCGCTTCAGAATCCTTAACATGCGTCACAAACTCGCTAGTTACGTTTTGATGTTCGCGCTGGCCGCGTGCCACTCGGCGGCCCAGCAATCCTCTGCCTTGCCCCCACTGGGCGCCACGACGGCAGCGAACGCGCCCGCGCACGACACGCGGTTTGCGATCGACCCTCGAACCTGCGCCCAGCGGGTGAACGATAGCGTCGCGAAGTTGGAGGAGTGCATACAGCGCATTCCGCTTTGGCAGCGTCTATCTCATTTTCAGCAGATCGCCAACCAGAACCCGGACGACCAGGGGCACGGAAATCGCGACACGGGCACGCCTGGCTATGCAGCGTCGGTTGCCTACGTCGCCGCCGTGATGCGTCGCTCCGGTTACAAGGTCGCGATCCAGCAATACGTATACGACAAGGCGACGGTGACCGGCACGCCCGAGTTCGGCACGCCGAGCCAACGCTACGCGTTCGAACGCGAGTGGTTCGTCGCGAGGGGGTCCGGGAGCGGCACGCTGACGGCGCCGCTCGAAGCACCTCGCGGCGCGAGCGGCGGATGCGTACCGAGCGACTTCGGCGGATTCACGCGCGGGCATATCGCGCTCGTCGAGCGCGGAAGGTGCGACGTCGACATCCAAGTAGCGAACGCGCAGTCGGCCGGCGCCGGCGCCGTCATTGCGTACTCGTCGCCCGAGCGTGGCGCCTACGAAGCCCGTCTCGTCGACCCCGCGGCCATCCCGGTCATCGGCGTCGCCTCCCACGCGGTCGGCGCGGGCCTGCTCGGCCAATACCGGTCAGGCCGCACACCAATCGTACGGATCGACGTCCGCGTGCATCATAAAAGCGACGTCGACTACAACGTTATCGCCGACTCACCGTTTGGGGATCCACGCAAAGTGGTCGTGATCGAGGGGCATCTCGACTCGATCTACGGCGCGGGCATGTTGGACAACGCATCCGGCTCGACCACGATACTCGAGATCGCCGTCAATTTGGCAAAGACACCGACGCGCAACCGTCTGCGTTACATTTGGTTTGGCGGCGAGGAGATCGGCTTGCTCGGCTCGCGCTACTACACGACGCATCTGACGCCGGCACAGTTGCATCAAATCGTTTTCGACGTCGACTCCGACGTTACGGCCACGCCGAACTTTGACATCCTGATTGCAGACCCACGATTTGCCTCAAAAGTAAAACGGTTTCCTCGTAACGTCGTTCCTCAGTCGCAGATCGGCAACGCATACTTTGCCGATTTTTTCAATATGGGAGGTGTGGTTTCGCGCGCGGCCCGGTTCGGCAACGATGGAACCGACTCGCTTTCCTTTAGTCTCGCCGGCATTCCGGACTCCGGGATTCTGACCCAACAGGATTGCTGCAAACATACTTGGGAAACCAAACTCTGGGGCGGCTTTCGCGGCAACTACGAGGGCGACATACCGAGTTTCGACGGCGGTTGCGTCGATCGTCCCCATCGTTGGTGCGACAATCTCTCCAACAACGATGCGTTCGTAATGGAATTGGCATCCAAAGCCGTCGCGTACGTAACCTTCAAGCTCGCGAACCGGCCCTTTCCGTAACCGCACCGGCGCCGCCGGGAGGAGAAAGCAGCCGACCGGCGGTAGGCAGCGGTTCTCGGAGGGTGCGCCGTTGTGAAGACCGTCGGCGGGAAAATTCTACTCCCGCTCTTGGTTGCGGTCGCTTACGTCGTTGCGGCGGAGCTGGGATTCTCGCTGGCGTTTGCCACCAAACAAGTAACCGCGGTGTGGCCGCCGACCGGTATCGCGCTCGCGGCCTTGCTTCTTTGGGGATATCGCGCGTGGCCGGGCATATGGATTGGGGCGTTCGTCAGCAACGGGCTGAGCGCCGAACCGCTCTGGACTGCCGCGGCAATTGCGACCGGAAACACGCTCGCCCCCGTTTTGGGCGCCTTCCTATTACGGCGCGTCGACTTCGAGAAATCACTCGACCGCGTGCGCGACGTTCTTCTTCTCGTGCTGTTTGGCTCGGCGATCGCGATGACGGTTTCGGCAACCAACGGCGTAATCAATCTTGCGCTCGCGGGAATCGTTCCCTGGCACTCGGCTCCGTCGGTGTGGTGGGTGTGGTGGACGGGCGATGCGATGGGCGTGATCTTCGTCTCTCCGTTGATACTGACGTGGATCGCGAGTTTCGGTAAAAAGGAACGGGGCGAAGGCGGCCCGTTCGAGTCGATCGTGCTTGCGATCACGATGTCGTTTTCAAGTTGGGCTTCGTTCTTGAGCACGTTCCCGCTGCGCTTTTCCCTCTATCCGTTCGTCATTTGGACGGCGCTGCGCTTCCGGCAACGCGAAACGACGGCGGCAATCGCCGTCATCTGCGGCATTGCCATTTGGGCCACGTCGCACGGAAAGGGGCCGTGGACGACGGGCTCGCTCGATTCACGGATGATTCAACTGGATAGCTGGATGGCGGTGCTCGCCGTCACCGGGCTCGTACTCGGCGCATGCCAACGGGCTCCCGTTGCGTCTCGTGTTCGTCGAATCCGCCGAGGCGAAAGAGAAGCTGCGCCCGTCACTTCTCGCCGGCAATCTCGAGAAGACCATGGCAGCGCCGGTCACGGCGATCATCGCGACCGACTTGAAATTTTACGAGCAGTTTCCGCGAACGTTCCCGGATCGCGGCGAGATGCTCAAGGGGAAGGTGGCGGCGATGGAACCCGCGGTGCAACGCCAATTCGCGTGGGACAACGCGATCTTGCAGATGGCGTACTTCATCGTCGCGCTTCGGTCGCTCGGTCTCGACACCGGACCGATGGCCGGCTTCGATCGGAAGATCGTCGATGAAGCCTTCTTCCCCGACGGCAATTGGGTGTCGCAATACTTGATCAATATCGGCTACGGCGACGACAGCAAGCTCTTCCCGCGCCTGCCGCGCTTCAACGTCGACGAGATCGCACGGTTCGCTTAGGTGTCAAGCGCAATGTTCATCGTTTCACAGATCGCTCGCATTTTACTCGCCCTGATTTTCATCTTCTTTGGCTTGAGCCCGCTCTTTATGGGTCCGCCTCCGCCGTTGCCCGGACTCGCTGGAACGTTGACGATATCCCTATATCAAAGCCATTGGACGTATACGATTGCGTTTGCACAGCTCGTGGCGGGCGTGCTGCTGTTGGTGAATCGCTACGCCGCGGTCGCGCTAATCATTCTGGCCGCGTTTCTCTATAACAGTTTTTCGTACCACGCACTTACGATGCCTGAGATGCTGCCGCTTCCGCTGGTGGTGCTGATTCTGTGGTTCCTTGCGTGCTGGCCCTATCGTGTGCAGTTCGCGGCACTCTTTACGACTAAGCCCCTGCGCGCCGAGAAAGCCGCAGCCGATGTGGCGTACGATCGTCATTAAAACCACAAATACGGCTTCGCTCAGGCGCTCTGCAGAAGACGATTTTTCCGCTGGGGTGCTGACCGATGGGTGCCGGTGTCAGCCAATAGCATCCGCACTCGTTTTGGCATTGATGGAGTAACCATCTAAGGAGTTTCAGGCGGTTCGCGAGGTGCTCCTCAAATGCAATAATGCCCATGGGTAGCTAGTGCGGAGAGCACTGCAGACCAGCCCCGCTGACTCTTTGGCTGAGAACCGTGCCATTCAGCCCGACGATCTGCACAACTACCACGATCGTGTGGTTACGATTATCGGGCTGAAGGCAGAAGACCGTCCGCGTGGCATTGATAGTATCGGTGACTATGGCCTCCTGCTCGTGTGTATCGAGGCTGTTCCAGGTAATGTCATTGGCGACAAAGTGGAAGGTTGCATTATCGGAGTCGATCGCCACGGTTCCATTAAATAGAGCGACGTGCGAACTGTCACCGTAATGCAGCGCCCAGTTCTGAAGGCTTTTCGCTTCGACCCGGATATCGTTTTGCTTTGCGGAGTCATCGCCGGAGCAACTAGCCGCGGCCATGCTGGCAGCGGCGTAAAGAGCGGAAGTTATGCGCGGTTTCCACCAGCGCGAGCATCTTTCCCAAGAGGCTTGCATTTTTCGCCTGCTCATTGAGTCGCCCATTTCCGCAGTACAACGCCCGACGCCCCTCATGATCACACGGTTACGGCACCCGCACCTTCTGCAATCACGCGCGCCTTCTCGGCCAGCAGCCGCACTGCCAGGCGAGTTTCGTCAGGCGTCACGACAATCGATGCATCCACGAGATCTTTCAGACGTTTCCACATCCGTGGGAACACCCTCTTGTCGATCGCTGGCCAACAAAACGCCGGAAGCCTTTGCCGGGGCGGTAAAAATGGCACGCTGATCAATGGAAGTCACAGCGCCCGCTGGACTACGAGCGCGACGGTCTATTAACCGGGTAAAGGTCACTGCACCACCCCACTTTTCTTTTGAAATGCAAGACTATACCGGCGCCATCGCCTATACCGGGTTATGGCCGCCGCGGGTCTCCCAAGCGGGACCGTCACGTTCTTGTTCACCGATATCGAAGGCAGCACGCAGCGCTGGGAGCGCAATCGCGCTGCCATGCAGGCCGCCGTGCGCCGGCACGAGACCCTGGTGCGGGCGGCGATCGAGGCGCATGCCGGCCACGTTTTCAAAACGGTAGGGGACGAATTCTGTGCGGTCTTTGTGCTCCCATCCGACGCGGTTGCGGCGGCGCTCGATGCGCAGCGCGCGCTCTCGGCGGAAGATTTCAGCGATGTCGACGGCCTGCGCGTCCGGATGTCGCTGCACACCGGGAACGGCGAGGAACGCGACGGCGATTACTTCGGTCCGGCGCTCAATCGTACGGCGCGATTGCTTGCAATAGGTCATGGTGGGCAAGTGTTGCTCTCCGGCGTCGCGGGCGACATCGTGCAAGGGCAGCTGCCGCCGGAAGCGACGCTGCGCGAGATGGGCACGCACCGGCTTAGAGATCTCGCGCGACCCGAAGTGGTGTATCAACTTCTTGCCCCTGGTTTACCCGTCGGCTTTCCGCCGCTTCGTTCGCTCGAAGCGCTGCCGAACAACTTACCGCTGCAGCTCACATCATTCGTTGGCCGTGACAAAGAGGTGGTTGACGTCGCCGCGCTGCTCGGCGAGCACCGTCTCGTGACCTTAATCGGCGCTGGCGGCGTCGGGAAAACGCGCCTATCGTTGCAAGTCGGCGCAAATTTACTGGATGGGATCGCCGACGGCGTGTGGTTCATCGAATTCGCGCCGTTGCGCGATCCCGCGTTGATCCCCGGAGCCGTCGCTCAAACGCTCGGCGTAACACCGCCGCCGGAGGGCGATCCACTCGACGGTCTGGCAGCGGAGTTGAAGAGCAGACACCTGCTCTTGCTTTTTGATAATTGTGAGCATATGGTAGCTGCCGCCGCTGCTACGACATCGGCAATCCTGCATGCGTGCCCGAACGTGAAGATCTTGGCTTCGAGCCGACAGGGCTTGGGCATCCGCGGCGAGTCGACGTATCGCATGCCGTCGTTAGCGATACCGAACGCCCAGGACTCGGCAGGACTCCACGCATACGACGCAACGCGCTATGGTTCGATCGCATTGTTCGTTGCGCGTGCTGAAGCTGCGAATTCGCGCTTCGCATTTACCGATGAGGTCGCGCCGGTTGTGGCAGATATCTGTCGGCGCCTCGACGGTATCCCGTTCGCGCTGGAGCTAGCCGCAGCGCGCGTAGCGATGCTTAATCCGAAGGAGTTGCGAGCCCGGCTCGATCAGCGCTTTCGCGTGCTCACAGGGGGCAGTCGGGACGCGTTGCCACGACAGCAAACACTGCGTGCCCTTATCGACTGGAGTTATGAGCTGCTCGACGAACGCGAGCGAAAGCTCTTCCGACGGCTCGGCGTTTTCGTCGGCAGTTTCACGCTCGAAGGTGCGCTGGCGGTGGCGAGCGACGAGGCGCTCGATGAAATCGAACTGTTCGACGTGCTCGCATCGCTGGTCGACAAGTCGTTGGTTGTTGCCGAACTCGGCGGCGGCGAGACGACGCGCTATCGGCTCCTCGAATCGACGCGCGCGTATGCCGTTGAAAAGCTCGAGGAAGCCGGCGAGAGCGCAAACCTAGCGCAGCGGCGGTTCACGTATTTGCACGCACTCGTCCTTCGTGTTGCCGCAGCCCATGAGGCGATCCCGCACGAGGCCACCGTGGTGACGTTGGCGGTGGAACTCGAAGACCTGCGCGCTGCGCTGGATTGGGCGCTGACGAATGATCCCAAGGGCGGCGCGGAAATGCTCTCAGCGACGCCATTGTTCCAACGGCTCGAGCTATACCGCGAAGGAGGCGCACGTGCGGAATCGTTCGCGGCGTCGATTGAAAGCGACGATGCGGATCTGCTGGCGCGTCTTTGGATCTTCATCGCGTCGTGCAGACGCGGACTGTTCGCGTACGATCGATCATTCGATGCAGCCGATCGCGCTCTATCCTATGCCCGTGCATCGTCGAATACTACGACGCTGGTCGACGCCCTCGCGACGTGGGGGCGGGCCGCGGGCGGCGCCGACCGCTTGGCCGAGGGCAAAGTCGCATTGAGCGAAGCCGAAGCCATCGGTGCGCGAACGGAGCGCCAGCGGCTCGACTTCCTCATGGCTCGCGCGTCGGTACTCATGATGGCGGGCGAGGCTTCTGCCGGGATGCAAGCCTTTTCGCAACTTCGTGCGTTACATCAGTCGCTAGGCAACGACCGTGGCGTCTGGTCGGCGACAGCGAATCTGGCCGAAATCGAACATTGGAGAGGAGAAACGCAACGCGCGATTACCTTTTCGCGCGAAGCTCTGGCCCTTGCAGGGCGTCTGCGAAAGAGAAACGCCGAAATACACATCAGACAGAATTTGACCGGCTACTTAATCGCCGTCGACGACCTGCCCGGCGCTCGCGCGGAAGGAGAGAGGGTGCTTCGTTACTGCGGCAAGAACGATCCCAGCGATCCCCACGTGCCTGTTACGCTGGAGCATCTCGCTCTCGCGTACGCACGCGACGGTGAATTCGAGCGTGCCGCCCGGCTCGAAGGCTACGTTGAAAAGCGGTTACGCGAAATCGGCTATGGACGCGAGTTTACCGAGAGGGCAACACAAGAGCCGTTGCTGGCGCTTCTGCGCGAACGCTTCGCGGATCGCGAACGCAGCGCGCTTTTCGCTGTCGGCGCCGACTTGAGTGCAGAAGAAGCCATCGCCGAGGGACTGGGCGACGTTGCCGCAAGCGATCGCTTCGACCTTCGGGGCGACCGGCGACTATGAAGATATGCCACCGAAGGCGCTCTCCAATTGGTTTCGACTCAGCTCGAGCGGGGCAACCATTCGTACCGACTGAGGTAAAATGATGATATTACACCCTGTCAGCTGGGCCGAATCGAGCGCGCATAACCGATCGCCCTGAGCGGGCTCACCGCTTCACATCCAACTTTGCGGATCGACTGGAATCAACAGCATGTTGAGGCGGTACCCCGTGACCCGGCGGCTGATACCCATGAGGCGTTGCTCGTAGTAGAGCGGAATCACCGGAACGTCTTCGTGGACGAGGCGCGCGATGGCATCGAAATCGCGATGGCGCTGGGCTTCGCTCGGCGTACGCGCCTGGTCGTCGAACGATGACTCGAATCGCGGCGAGCAATAAAACGAGTGGTTCTCATCACCTTTTACGGCCTGCACGCAGCGCAAGTTGAGCGACTGCTCGGGATCGCTGCCGCCCACCCAGGCTTCCACCATCATCGTCGCCTTGCCGTTGCGCAACAAGCCGTCCGGGCTAAACCAGACGCGCGCTGGTTCCGTCTTCAGCGTGACGTCCATGCCGATCGCCGCGAGTTGGGCTTGCACGAGCGTTGCCAGGCGCACGTTGATCGGATTTTCCGAGTTGGCGGCGATCAGCCCGGTCAACGGTACGCCGCGTTTCGAGCGCACGCCGGCGCGCAGCACCCACCCTGCCTCGTCCAACTCGCGACCGGCCGCGCGCAAATCGTGCGGATACGGCGCAATCGCCGCGGCTTTCCAGGTCACGATGGGTGGCGGCAAAAACGATCCGCCCGAAGGGTATTCGTGGCGCCATGCGTTGGCCAGCTCTCCCTCATCCAGGGCGTAGGCAATCGCTCGACGCACGTGCGCGCCGTTCGTCGGCGGAATCCGGGTTTGCATATAGAGAAAGCCCGTCGCATTTTCCGGCACGCGCAGAACTCGAATGAACGAGAGAAGCTCGGCCTGCGCGGCGTTTTCCGGCGTGAGCGTACCGACGTCGACCGCTCCCGACCGGAGGGTAACGAAGTTTGAGTTGAGGTTCGGCACAATCTGCATCACGATCTGCTGCAGCTTCGGCCGTGGCGCAAAATAGGGATTCGCCTCGAATACGATGCGGTCGCCGCGCAGCCATTGCTTCACGCGAAACGGACCGGTACCGAACGGCGCATCCTCCCAGGACGATCCGACCACCTTCGTATCGGTAAACGCGTGCTTCGGCAAGATTCCGTACACGTAATCGGCTTCCGCGAAAAGCACGCGAACGGCGGCATTCCACGGCGCGCGAAGGCGAATCACCACGGTATACGGATCGGGCGTCTGCAAGGAGACGATACGCCGGTACGGCTCGACCGACGTCGCGCGATTGCGCGGATCGAATATCGCCCGATACGTGAACGCCACATCGGCCGACGTAAACTCCAGGCCGTCGGCAAAGCGCACGCCGCGCCGCAGATGGTACGTGAGACGCGTTCCGTCAGCCGAGATGTCATCATTGGCGCGCGACGGAACCCTCGTGACGAGAATCGGCACGTCGCGATTGTCGGCGTCGAGGCCCACCAGCGTCTGGCAAAAGAGTGTGTCGAGGGCGATGATCTCTTGATCGATCGCCACTAGCGGCACGAGCGATGCGGGGTCGCCCGCATACGCGATTCTCAATACGTGCGGCGGCCCCGTCGGCGCGCCGCTGCGCGTGCAGCCCGCAAACGACGTTACCGCAAGTGCGAGCGCAGCCAGCGGTCCGCGCCAAGCCGCGCATCGCCACCGTAGCGTCATCGAGCCACCGCCCCAAGAACGGAGTCACAGAAGCTCGTATCCTACGTCGAACTGCTGCTACCGATCTACTAACACCGTCCGACTCGGACGTCCAAAGGACCTCTGCGGCCCATGAAGTGCGCAGGCTTGCAGAGCTGCGTGAGTGCTCTGCCGATTGGATCTAAGCGTCAAAGAGGATCCGCGGTCGTCAGTATTTGTCGTGGTGGCGAAACCAGGGCTCCCCGGTTTCGTTGCGACCGAGTGGCGCGCGGTCAAGCCATTGATACATGCCCCAGAGGCCGTCCAACCCACGCGCGTATGCCGAGTAGGTATGGTAGACAACGCCGTTGTCGAGCGAGAACACGCTCACGCCTGGGCCTTCCCGCACGTACGTCGCTGCATCCGTCCCGGCCATCGAAGCGAACGTGTCGAGCCAGGAATTTCCTTCGCTACCCTCCGTCGCCGGCTTTACGACTTCGGCGCGGTAGTTGTATTCGATCGGCCCTGCCTGCTCTTGCTCTTCGGTGTGCGAAGTATGGTAATCGTAGTTGAAGTCGCTGCCGAACGAAGATGCCCAAGGAAACGTCCAACCCATCCGCTTCTTGAATGCCTGCAGTTTCGCGAGCGGCGCCAGCGACACGGTGGTGAACGCGACGTCGTGATGCTGGAGGTGCGTGACGATGCCGTTGAAGCCGTCCGCGATCGACGAGCACGACGGACAGCCGGCGGTGTAATCGGGCCCGAACATAAAATGATAGACGAGCAGCTGCGAGCGACCTCTGAAGAGATCCGCAAGCGTCGCCGCGCCTCCGTCGGTCTCGAAGCGGTAGTCTTTGTCGACCCGCACCCACGGCAGATCTTGTCGCATCCGCGCGAGCTCGTCGCTGCGCCGCGTAAGCGCCTTCTCCTCGTCGAGCAGCTTCATTCGAGCCGCGAGCCACTCTTCGCGCGTTCCGGTCTTGTGTTTGGGCATCATCGCTCTCCCTTCGGATCGTTACTACCCTCAACGGGGGAGGCTCATTATACGTGACCTTTTGGTCACATGTAAAGCCACCAAACGCTCGGCCCGGGCGCTTCACGCGTGCCCGCGCCGGCAGACTCTAAATCAGGGCTAGTAGCCTAGCGCTTCTCCGACGCGGCGACCGCGTTTAGCAGTCCGTCGAGCAGGCCGGGGAACATGTCGTCGATGAGCTCGCGGCGCAGGGAGACGAATTTCTGCCGGCCCTCGTAGCGCGCCTGAACCAGCCCCGATTCGCGCAGTACCTTAAAGTGATGGGTGAGGTTCTGCTTGCTGGTGACGTCGAGGAAGTCGAAGGGGCAGCACTCCTCGCGCGCGGCAATGGCGCGGACGATCCCGAGGCGCGTGGGGTCGCTCAAGGCGGCCAGGATGCCGTAGATCGTGATGTCTTCGCGTTCCGGGTACCAATAGGTACGTGGGGCGGCTTCGGTGGTAGTTTCTTGCAATTTCGCTCTTGACAGTAAAAGAAGTCTTGTACTATTATTAGTACAAGATGTATTGTACCATGCCTACCCCAGGAACGTCCATCCGCGAACTGTCGCTGGATGCGCGTATATCCTACGAAACCCTCAGGCGCAACGCCGAGTTGCTCGGCAGCGTTTCGGCCAGCTTCTCCCGCGAGGCCCGCGAGGCGTCCGAAGCCTACCGCGACGCGCTCACCACTTCCACGCCCGATGCCTGGACGCGGTTCGTGGTGACGGCCGATGCGCTCGTCCGCCACACCCAATCGGTTGCGTCGGTCGTGCCGCTGAGCCCGAACGAGCGTCAAGCCTACGCGTTCTTCGAACAGATCGCCGGCGAAAACGCCGACCTCTTCCAATCGCAAACGCCGACGCTCGCGTAGTCCAGCCATAAGAGCCGAGATGTCCACCGTCGTCGAATACGGCGCGCGCCGCGTCTTCGTGGTCTGCGCCGTCATGCTCGCTGCACTCATGCAGCTGGCCGACACTACGATCGTCAACGTCGCGCTGNNCGCCAACGTCATCGTCATCCCGCTCTCGCCGTGGCTGCAGACGATGGTGGGGCGCAAGAATTATTTCGCGCTGTCGATTGCCGGCTTCACCATTACCTCGGTCCTGTGCGGGCTCGCCAACGACGCCAACACCGAGATCGCGCTGCGTTTCGTGCAGGGCGCGTTCGGCGGCGGATTGATGGTGCCGGCGCAGCAAATCATTCGCGACACCTTTCCGGCCGCCAAACTTGCGGTGAGCCAATCGCTCTTCGCGCTCGCCGTCGANNGGGGGCACCCGCATTCCGTACGCGGTCTTCCTCGCCCTGCCGGGACTCCTCGCGCTCTTCGCGCTCGCCGTCGTGCTCGGACCGACGATCGGTCCGACGCTGGGCGGCATTCTTACCGACGACCTCACCTGGCGTTGGATCTTTTTCATCAACCTTATTCCGGGCATCCTCGCGACGGCGCTCGTGCTGCTCTACGTGCGCGATCCGGCGCCGGCGCGGCGCACCGCGTTCGACGTGGTGGGCGTCGCGTTGCTCGCCATTGGACTCGGCTGCCTGCAATACGTGCTCGACGAAGGCGAGCGCAACGGCTGGTTCGGCGACACGACGATTACGCTGACGGCAATCGTCGCGACCGTCGCACTCGTTTCGTTCGTGCTCTGGGAACTGTTCGGCACCAAAGCGCCGGCGGTGGCGCTGCGCGTGTTCGCCAACCGGACGGTGTGGGCGAGCTCGGCCATCTACTTTGCCGTCGCCGGCAGTTTTTTCGCGATTCTCTTTATTCAGCCGCTGTGGTCGCAGGCGTCGCTCGGTTTCACCACTACGCTCACCGGCCTACTGTTGATGACGCGCGCCGGCGTGCTCGCGCTGCTGTTTCCGCTCACCGCCTGGGTCACGTCGCAAGAGCGTTGGGACATGCGCTGGTTCGCGGCGGGGGGCATCTTTCTCGCCGGCCTCGCAAGCTGGCTGCAAACGCTCGTTATGACGACCCAAACGCCGTTCGCCGCGCTGATTGCGACGCAGGCGCTGGGCGGCGTCGGTTACGCATTTATTTTCGTGCCGCTGAGCGTCGTGCTCTTCAAAACGGTGCCGGCGGCCTCGATCCCGCCGGCGCTCGCGCTGACGCGGCTGATTCAGCAAATGGGCGCATCGGTCGGATCCGCGTTGGCCGCCACGTTCTTAGATCGCAACTACGCGACCGCCCTCAACGCGCTCGCACCCTCGGCCTCGCTCGGTACTCCGGCGGTCGCATCGTTTCTCGCCGGCCACGGACCCAACGCCCTAACCACTCTCAATGCGCTGGTCGAAGCGCAAGCGACGAATCTGTCGGCCGTCAGCACCACGCAATTTTTCGCCATCGTGACGATGGCTGCGGCCGTGTTGCCGTTCTTGCTCGCGCGCAACGTTCAAACCGTCGCTTCGCCTGCGGCACAAGGGCCCACGCCGCCCAGCGAGCAGCCGATTGCGATCCTACGCGGCAGCGTCGAACCGCCGCGCACGCTGGTTCTTCGCTAGTACGCTTCCGCGTCAGATCTCGAGCGGGCGGTGCTTCGGATAGCGAAGGAGCACGTATACGTAGAGCGCGGCGATAACCGGAAGCATCAGATAGCTCGCTTCGGTTCCGAGCGGGCCGCCGTTGATCCATGCGGGCCCGGGGAACGTCGAACTCAGCAGCGTCCCCACCGGCTGCGCTCCCCCGTTGCGCGTGCCGATGACGAAGAACTGCATGAGATCAAAGGTAAAGTGAAATCCCACCGCCAGCCACAGACTTCCCGTACGCCAGACCGTAATCGCCATCAAGAAGCCGAGCGCGATGATGTTGAAGATGTCGATGAAGTTCTCGTCGGGCTTCTGGAGGTGGAGCGCGCCGAAGATCAGCGACGTTATCGCGGCGGCGGCCCAAAAGCCCGTCCCGCGCATCAGTGCCTGTAAACCGTAGCCGCGGAACCACAGTTCCTCGCCGACGCCGACCAGGATCATCGCAACGCCCCACATGAGGGGCTGCACGATCCAGTCGCCGCCATGCAGCGCGAACCCGTGAATAACGAATCCGCCCAACGCATACATGCCGGCAGCGACGACCGCGGCCGCGGCGATACCGAGCGCCGCGCCCTCCCAGAATCGCCCGCGAAATGCGAGCCGAACCGGCAAGCCGTAGCTGTCGACGCGCCGCCTTTCGAGGGCGGCGAAAATCCACGTTGCGGCCACGATGCCGATCGTCGAAAGGGCTTCGTCGAGCAACATCGATCCGGAGTTGAGTGAATCTGCATCGACGTGCAGCAGCCATGCGAGCGGCGGAAAGCCATACTGATCGACTAGCCCCGAGAGCAGATACGCCGCAACGAAAAATGCCGCGAAGCGCCAGCCGGAGCGCACCCCGTTACTGCCTTTGAAAATCACCATCGCGGTAATTGCACTCTACCAAAGCGCGCGTATTTTCCTGGCTCGTAGCCGCCTTGCTGCTAAATGCGGAACATGCGCACGAAGCGGTCGAGCAGCTTGAGATCGCCGCTCACGCGTACCAACCCCTTCGAGATCGCGTCGGCCGGCGAAATCTCGCGCGCCAACAGGAGGCGCAACTCTGGTCCGGCTTCGATGACGAGATCGGGCTTCTCAACCGGTCCGCGGCCAACGGCAATCGCGCCGTCGCGGATGCGCGCGTGCACTTCGATGTCGCCGACTCGCAACAGGTACGTCAACTTGGCTTTCCCGGCTGCCTCAGGACGGAACGTCGTGCGCAGCGCCATGGCGATCGAGTCTTCGGTCACCGTTTCGTCGGGACGCTGGTCGCCCAAACGCACCGCTCCCCAGCGCCCGAGCGCTAGCACCGTATCTTCGAGCGCTATTCCCGCTTCGGTTAGTTCGTAAGCGACGCCCTTTGCCGGCCTCGCCAGCACCGTACGCCGGACCAAGCCGCTGTCTTCGAGCTCGTTCAAGCGAGCGGTGAGGATATTGGTGGGAATCCCCGGCAGCCCGCGCTGGATCTCGCCGAAGCGCTTCGGGCCGATCAGCAGGTCGCGCACGATGAGCAACGCCCAGCGCTCGCCCACTAATTCGAGGGCACGAGCGAATCCGCAGTACTGCCCGTACGTGCGCTTGACGATGGCCATGACCCCAGTATAGCAACTTTCATTGCTTTTGCCAATATTACTTGCTTTTAGCAAGTGTAGGTGTTACCATGGCCGTCACCACCAGGTCGAACAACGCACACAGAGAGGACATGAAAGTGAACCACCCGGTCATGCATTTCGAAATCATGGGTCACGACGCGCCCAAGCTGCGCAGCTTCTACGCCGACGTCTTCGGCTGGAACGTCGAAGCGCCGATGGCGGGGTCGCCCGTCGAGTACAGTCTCGTCGATCCGGTCCCCGGCGCGCAGCACGGCATCCGCGGCGGCATCGGGAAGGCGCCCGACGGCTACGACGGCCACGTGACCTTCTACGTTGTCGTCGACGACGTCGATAAAGCGTTCGCTAAAATCGAAGAACGCGGCGGCTCGCGGATGATGGGCCCCGACAAAGTGCCAGACGGCCCCATCATCGGACTCTTCCGCGACCCCGAAGGCCACACCATCGGATTGGTCGATCCCAGCGACGACGCCGGCAACGCTCCCTTGGAACTCGTTCCTTACATTTTCTTCTACGGACGCTGCGAAGAGGCGCTCGAGTTCTATAAGAACGCGCTCGGCGGCAGCTATGAAATCGCGATGCGTGAAGGCGACAAAGTAAAATACGCCGTCTTTTCCGGCTGCGGCATCTCGTTCAAAGCCTCCGACGGAATGGGTACGCACGAGATCGATCCCGACCAAGGCAACGTCACGTTAGCGCTCAACGCGCCCAACGCGACCCGCGCCGCCGAGGTCTTCAACGCGCTCGCCGACGGCGGGAAAATGCTCATGCCTTTCGGCGACGCAGAGTGGGGCGGAAAATTCGGCGCCCTGCACGACCGCTTCGGCAATGAGTGGTTCGTCACGGCACCATAAGGAGAACGTCATGCGCATCGCTTCAATCATCGCGCGAATCTTGCTCGGTCTTGCCTTCACCGTCGCAGGGCTAAGCGGGTTCATCCTGAGCTTCAGCTCGGGACCATCCCCGATGCCGGGATTGGCCGGTCAATTTCAAACCGTGATCTTTCAATCGCACTGGGTGCTGTTCGTCGACGCGGTGCAGTTTGTCAGCGGCCTGCTGCTGCTCGCGAACCGCTACGTTCCGCTCGCCCTGATAACGTCCGCGGCCATCCTCTTCAACATCCTCGTCTTTCACCTCACGATGATGCCGCTCGGAATCTTTCCCGGACTCATTCTCACGGTGTGCTGCTTCTTGATCGCGCTGCCGTTAAAGGAACGCTTCATCCCGCTTCTAGCGCGCTGATGTACCGGCGAATCCTGCACCAAAGTCGAGTCTGGCGCTTCCGCTCTCGAGGTCGAGCAACGCGGCTTTGACCTCGAGACCGCCGCCAAACCCGATCAGGCTGCCCGACGCGCCGATCACGCGGTGGCACGGCGCAATGATGGGGATCGGATTTTGTCCGTTGGCCGCGCCGACGGCACGCATGAGATTGCGATCTCCCAGCTGCTCGGCGATTTCTCCGTAGGTTCGAGTTTGGCCGAACGGAATCGTCAAGAGAGCGTTCCAAACGCGCTTCTGAAAAGGCGTTCCCTCGAAGTCAAGCGGCACGTCGAACGTCTTGCGTTTGAAAGCGAAGTATTCTTCCAGCTGTCGCCGCGCGGCGCAGAGTATGGGATTGCGCAGATCTTCCGTGGCTGCGCGCATCGCCTCCCGATTCGATCGCTGACTCTGCCAGAGTATCGCGGCTAAGCCACGATTGCTCGCGATCAGCGTGAGTGAGCCGATCGGAGACGGCAGCGCCGTGAAAACATCGTCCGTCATATCTGCAAACTACGACCGCGGTTCGCCGCGTTTGGTTCCGAGCGCCGGAGGAGGACGGCACGCCGTCCGAGCAACCGTCGTCACCAACCCGTCCAGATGAAAGGGGTGTTCCCGATGGCAAAAATGGAGAAAAACGAAGCGCTCGCGATGGAGCTTACCAAACTCGTGGTGTCGACCAAACCGTCGGCTGCGGCCGACGTCTTTCACATCAGCACCGACTACCTCAGCATTTACCGGTACATTCTCAAGGACTTGCAGGGGCGAACGTCAGCCTGACCGCGTCCTCGCCGACGGGATCGGTAGCGATAAGGCGGAGCGGTGGCCGGGTACGGGCGAAGTACGGCTTTCCGCGACCAAGTACGAACGGACGAAAGTAGAGATGATACTCGTCGATGAGACCGAGATCGGTGAGGCTCGCCGCCAGTTCGGGCCCGGCGACGTCGATGTCGCCCTCGACGTTCGCCTTCAGCCGGCGTACGAACGCTGCGACATCGTCAGCGACAAGGGTGGCGTTGGCGCCGACCGATTTCAGCGAGCGTGACGCAACCCATTTCGGCTGCGCCCGCCACGCTGCTGCGAATTCGTGCTCGACCGCGCCCCACTCCGGCCGATCCTCGTCCCAGTAGCGCATCACCTCGTACATCCTACGACCGCATAGACTGCCCGCCAGGCCGCGGACGCGATCGTTGAAATAACGATGGAGCGCAACGCCGGGCGGCGGCAATTGCGGACCGTCCGCGACGCCGGCAACGTAGCCGTCCAGAGACTGCATCATTCCGAAAACGAGTTTCCCCACGTTCTCACATCTCCGAACGGGCTTTCAGTTTAGGCTAAGACGTTCGATCGTTTCGGCGAGTGATTTCACGATGCGACGTAGCCGGTCGTCGCGCGTGGCCGCTTCCCGATAGATCTCGATCAGCCCGCGGTAGTTGTCGATGATCTCTTTACGCGTCGAACCGTCGAAGCGATCCCACATCCGTTCCTCGTGAACCGCGCGGTCGTCTTCCATGGAGCGAGCATTGTTCAGTTTGTCCGCCGCGCTCACCAACAGCACCGATTTGTCGGGCTCGGCAGCCAGGTGCTCGCGATAGGCGCGCTTTCGCGCTTCTTTATCGCCGCCTTTCTCGTGACCCGGGCCTTCCTGTATCCAGTCGGAAAGTGACTTCACCCCATCGGCGATTCGTGTGCCGAAACGAGCGCGCACGTCGTCAAGTCGCGCGTGTCCGCTGCCGTCGATCGGCTGGTCTTCGACGACGTCGTGCAAGAGCGCCAAAACAGCCTCCTGCTCGCTGCCGCCGGCCTCAAGCACCGTCGACGCCGTCCCCAGAAGGTGCGCGAGATACGGCACCGTTTGGCCGCCTTTGCGAAAGTGTTCTGCGTGGGCGTCCATCGCATACTGGAGCGCATTCTTGAAAGCGGCTGCGAGCCGTACCTGACTGCCGACGGCGCTCTGTGATTCGTTCGTTTCGGGCGTACTTATGCGGCTGTTTTCTCAACGGAGGTTTCCCAGCCCCGCCCGTCTTCGGCGTCGCTCAGGTTTGCTCGCTGTCGAGTGCGAGTGCGAGTGCGAGTGCGAGTGCGAGTGCGAGCGCCGCTTCCGGCGCGAGCGCGGCGCCGTCAGCCATCAGCCGCTCGCGTTCGTCGGATGCTAGGCTTTCGCCGAGCAACGCAGCGAGGCGATCGTGCGTCATCGCCTCGGTCACTTCGCGCTCGAAGTCGAGGCGCTCGAAGGCGGCATCAACGTAACCTTCGAGCTTCGCCGCGCGCGGCGCATCGCCGCGTAGCATGGCGACGAGCGCCAAGTGCTCGAGTGCAACCACGATTTCGGGATGTGCCGGCTCCCGTTTCATGCGAATCTCGATCGTTTCACGCGCGGCCGCGACGGCGCCGGGAAGATCGTCTGCCGCGACCAGATAGCCGGCAAGATTGTATAGGGCATACGTCACCATGCCGGGATCGCCGGTCGAACGCGCTACCGGAACGATCTCGTTGACGATCGCGATCGCTCGCTGCGTATGGCCGAGGGCGAACTCGACCTCAGCGAGATTCATCGCCGCCACGATTTCTAAGCGTGGGTTTCCAAGCGAACGGTACTCCTTACGCAAACGCTCGAACACGGGGACCGATGCTTCGCGGTCGCCGCTGAAAAATGCTAACGCCGCGCGCGCCTCGAGCAATATGAGGCGCTTGTACGCCGACATCCCGGGAATCGTCTCGGCTTCGGCTAACGCCGCGGCCGCCTCCTCAATGCTCCCAACCTTCGTTGCCAGACGGCCACGATAGACCAGCGCCCTCGCGAGGGTCGCAGGGTCACCGCTTGTACGCGCGCGTTCGACGGCTACCCGGGGCGCCTCGACGGCGCGCACTTTTTGACCCGCTTCCGCAAACAGAAACGAAAGAGCCCCCGACAGCCGCGCAAGAAGTTGCGATTGGCCGGCTGGAACTGCCGCGAGATAGCGCTCGATACGCGCGATACCCTCGGCGTAGAGCCCGAGCGCGGCCCACGCCACGTCAACGTTCGCGAGCAGCTCACCGCCGGCGATTGCATCCGAGCGGTCCAAGGCGCCGTCCAATGCCGACCGAAGATCCTCGAGTTCGGCGCGCAGCGCCGCCGCCAGCTCCGTTTGGCCGCCGGTCCGTTCGCGTTGTGCCCACAACCCCGCGAAGCGATCGCGCAAATAGCGCAAGTGGCGATCCTCGGTCTCCTCGACGTCGCCAGCATCCGCGAGTTTCTCCAACGCGTAGACGCGGGTCGATTCCAGCAACCGGTAGCGTTGTGCGTCGCCGTCGGGCTCGACGAGCACCAGCGATTTCCCGACGAGCGACGCGAGCAGATCCAATACATCGGCTTCCCCGCCCCCGCCGACTGCGACCGCGCCTTCCAATGTGAAGCCGTTGACGAAGATGCCGAGCCGCCGGAAGAGCGCGCGCTCGTTCTCGTCGAGAAGGTCGTAGCTCCAGTCGATGAGCGCGCGTAGCGTCTGCTGGCGCGGCAACGCGTCGCGGCTGCCGCCGGTCAGCAAGCGAAAGCGTTCGTTCAACCGCTCGCGGAGTTGCTTCGGGCTCAACACCGCAACGCGGGCGGCGGCAAGTTCGATCGCCAACGGAATTCCGTCGAGCCGGCGGCAGATGTCGGCAACGATCGCCGCGTTGTCGTCGGTCAGCGCAAAACGATTATCGACCGCCCGCGCGCGGTCGGCGAACAACGCCACCGCCGCCGACTCCAGCGCATGGGCAGCGGTAAGCCGCTCGTCGCCGTCGTCGCGCGGCGTCTCGAGCGACGGCATGCGGTAGATATCTTCGCCGTCGATATCGAGGCTTTGACGGCTCGACGCGAGGATCTTGACGTTCGGACACGCCCGCAGAATCGTACCGATGACGCGCGCCGCATCTTCGACGATGTGCTCGCAGTTGTCGAAGACGAGCAGCGCCTTCTTCCCCTTGAGCGCGCTCGCGAGATTGGCGGTCGGATCGCCTTCGGCCGGCAGCGTCACGCCGACTGCGTCGGCGATCGTCGTCGGAACGTACTCGCCGCTCGACAGCGGCGCGAGTTCGACGAACCACACGCCGTCGCCGGAAACGTCGAGCATGTTGGCGGCGACTTGGAGCGAGGTGCGCGTTTTGCCGACGCCACCCGGTCCGACGAGAGTGACCAGCCGATGCTTGTCGACCAGCGCCGTGATGTCGGCGATTTCCCGCTCGCGGCCGACGAACGATTTCAACTGCAGCGGCAAGTTGTTGCGGCGCGCGTCGAGCGAACGCAACGGGGGGAACTCGGCCGCAACGCCCGGCGCGACCAGCTAATAGACGTTTTCGGGACGGGCGAGATCGCGTAAGCGATGCTCGCCGAGGTCGCGCAGGCTCGCATCGCTCGGCAGCTCGGTTTGAACCAATGCCGCGGTCACGCCGGAAACCAGAACTTGTCCACCGTTCCCGATCGCGAGCAATCGCGCGGTGCGGTTCAGCGTTGGGCCGAAGTAGTCGCCGTCGCGTTCGTCGGCGGTGCCGGTATGCACCGCTGCCCGAACCCGCAGCCCCTCGACCGCCGAAAAGTCCTCGCTGCCGAGCGCGCGCTGAATCGCAAGCGCCGCCGCGACTGCTTCACCGGGTCGCGCGAACGCCGCGCAGAACGCGTCGCCGATCGTTTTGAAAACGTCGCCGCCGTTCTCACCGATCGCCGCGCGCATTAACTGGTCGTGCCGGCGGACTGCCGTTTGCATCGTGGCCGGCTCGCGTTCCCAGCGTTGCGTGCTCCCCTCGATATCGGTGAACACGAACGTCAGGGTGCCACTTGGAAGGGCCACGCCGTTACCTTCGCCCGCGAAGGCGCGCGAACCGCTTATGAAATTGGCGCTAAATCCATCGCTGCACCGCCTCGGCCGTATCGGTCGGTTTGGTATTGAAGCAGAGCTTCGCCTGAGGCGCGTGCGCGTGGACGACGTTGACGAGCTTCTCGAATAACAAGAACTGGCTCGGCATCGAGCGAACGCCCGCCCCGATAACGACGCAGTCGAAGCTTTTCTCGCTCAGGCGCCGTCGCACGACCGGCTCGGCGGTCGCGCCGTAATCCACCAAGCACATTTCGCAGTCGTACCCGAGACTCTTCAGCCGCGCTTCGTCGGCTTTGAGTCCCTCCGCGATGGTTGCGGCGGTTAGGCCCGTGAGTGCGGCAAAGTCCGGCGATGAAAAGTCGATGATCGTCGGCTCGAGGCCGATCACCAATACGCTTTTTCCGGTGGGCGGCGCGGTCAACTTTTATCCGTGCCTTTCCAGTCGGCAGTGCGTTCCGGCGAAGCCTGTGCTAATGCGTCGCGCACGCCTTGCGCGTCAAAGTCCGTGCCGTAAACCGGCGTGCCGGGCTGCTGCCGCCACGACTCGTCGATGCCGCCGGCATCGATCGGATCGAAGCCGAGCGCGTCGACCAGGTCCATGACGATGGCCTTGGCGCGCGCGTCGTCACCGGCAACCGGAAGCGCGATGCGACCCGGAGTTCCCTTGGGCTTTCCGTTGTCGTGCAAATGCTGCGCGTAGATGTTGTTGAACGCTTTGACGACCGGACGCCCGAGTTTCTGCGACACCCAACGGCTCTCACTCGGTGCTTCCTCGATCCCCGGCAGCCGGCCGTCACGCTGTTGCGGGTAATAGTTGCCGGTATCGATCACGACGACGTCGCTGGGGACGCCGGAAAACAGATCGGCCGGCAAATCCGGAATGTGCTTGTCCGGAATGGTCACGACGACGAGGTCGCGATCGCGCGCCGCCTCGTGCACCATAACCGCTTTGGCGCCCGTCTCCCGGGCGAGATCGGCGAGCGTTTGCGGCCCACGCGAGTTTGCGACCGACACGTCGTGTCCCAGCTGGCGAAAGCGCCGCGTCAGCGTGCCGCCGATGTTCCCGGCGCCGATAATTCCAATCTTCATACGGTCATCGACTCCGGACTACCGTGCCCGGTTGCAGTAGCAGCGGCCTCGCGAGTGCGAGGCCGCTGCCGTGCCGGGTGTGTGGGGCACCCGAGGCGCAGAGGGTTAGTGCAGGACGAGGTAGTTGGCTCCGCTGAGGCCCGTGTTGGAGCCCGTAATGCTGCGCAGCGGCGTTGCGTTGCCGTTCGCGTTGCTCGCAAACTCCTTGATCGAGTTGCCGGTGAAATCCGCAACGTAGATGTGATCGTGACCGTCGGCGACGACGCCGGTGGGGTACGATATTCCGGTGATCTTCGCGAGCGGAGCGACGTTGCCGTTCGCACCTTTGGCGAACACGAAGACGCCCGCGCCTTCGTCGGCGACCAGTAGCCGACCGTGGGAATCGAACGCGAGGGCGAAGGGCCGGCTCAAGCCGGTGTTGCTACCGGCAATCGTCACGACCGGCGCGACGTTTCCGTTGGCACCGCTGGCAAAGGCGACGACCGATGCGCCATTGGCATTGGCCACGAACACGCGGGAGTTGGAATCCATCGCCATCCCGACCGGCGTGCTGAGATGCGTCTTGCTTCCGCCGATCGCGCTAATCGGCGCAACGTTCCCCTGCGCGCCGGCAGCGTATTCGGTCACGGCGTTGTTGCCGTAGTCGCTCGCCCAAAGGTTGCCCGACGGTGCGACCATCAGGCCTTCGGTCGGTCCGAGTTGGGATTTCGAGCCGCCGATGATCCTCTGCGGCTTCACGTTCCCATTTGCATCACTGGCAAAAACCGCGACTTGCGTGCCGCCGTCGTTGGCGGCGTAAATCGCTCCCGACGCATCCATGGCGAGGGCATCGGGCTGGCTGAGAGTCGTCTTCGATCCGCCAATCTTGCGAGACGGCGCGACGTTCCCCGACGCCGATGCAAGAAACGCGAGCACGTCTCCGCTATCGCGATTCGCGGTGAAAATGTGGACTTTGGAATCCGGCTGGACGGCGCCGGCCATCTGGGTCGATGCGTCGCTCGCCGGTAAGCCGCTCGGGGCGGCGGATTGCGGCACGAAGCCGCCGGAACTGGCCTGGTTCCCCGCGCATCCGGCGAGGCTTGCGACCAGTACGAGGGCCGGCAAACAGCGCCGGTACGACGTGGAGGTGGGCATGAATATCGTCTCCTTGAGCATTTGGGGTGAGAAGGGCTCATCTCAGTGAGCGGGCTCATCGTACCGAACCGGGCGTACCAAAACGTACGGGCCGGGGAGGCTGCCCGCGAGCCCGAGAAGGGCCCTCAACGTGGGCAAAGCCGCCGCGAAAATCGAGCGAGTTGGCCCGGGAGCCAATCCGAAGCCCGGGCATCTCGACCTTCGACTCTTCGGCCACCTCGAAGCCGCGCTCGACGGAGGCCCATTTCGGCTTGCCACGCCCCGGAAATCGCTGCAGGTCCTGGCCTACCTTTTATTGCACCGCGCGACGGCGGTTTCGCGCGAATATTTGGCGTTTCTCCTTTACCCCGACGACGAGGAAGGCGCCGCGCGTGCGAAGCTGCGCGCGACGCTCAGCGAACTGCCGAAAATCCTGCCCCAGCCGGCCGACCGGTACGTCTCGATCGACGCCGACAAGGTTGCGTGGAATCCCGCAGCCGACGTGTGGCTCGACGTCGATGCCTTCGAGTCGGCCTCAAACGACCGCGCCCGCCTCGGCGAAGCGATCGAACTGTATCGCGGCGATCTGCTGCCGGAAATTTACGACGAATGGCTCGACGTCATTCGCGAACGCTACCGCAACGCGTACGTGCGCTGCCTCACCGAGCGCGTTTCGGAAGCCCGGCGTAACGCGAATCTCGCGCTGGCGATCGAAACGGCGCGCAAGGTCCTAGCGATCGACCCGTGGCGCGAAGACATGGTGCGGCGAATAATCGCGATGCGCTACGAAAGCGGCGACCGCGCCGGCGCGCTTGGCGAATACGCCGGATTCGCAAAGCGCTTGCGTGCCGAACTCGGCGCCGAGCCGATGGCCGAAACCGCCGCGGTGGCCGAAGGCATCCGCAGCGGACTTGCCCAGCCCGACGAAGATGGCGACACCGGACCGACCGTGGCCCAAGAGTCGGCGATTCTTCCGTTCGTGGGCCGGCGCAGTGAGATGGAACGCTTGCTCGAGACCTGGAGCCGGGTCGCGCGCGGTCGCGGAGCATGCGCGTTCGTCGGCGGCGAATCCGGCATCGGAAAGTCGCGGCTCGTTTACGAGTTCGCGCACGCGGTGGAAGATCGCGGCGGTCGCGTGCTCGTCGGCGCGACCAGTTCGCCCGAAGCCGTTCCGTACGAAGGCGCCGTCGACGCACTCCGTTCGGCGCTCCCGTTGGTCGCATCGCTCAAACCGAGCATCGCGCTAGCCTGCGTGGCTACCCTCGTGCCGGAAATCCAAGCCCGCGTCGTCCTTCCCGCCGTCCCACGGCTGGATGCCGAAAGCGAACGCATCCGCCTCTTCGAGTCGCTGTTTCGCTGCATCGCCGATCTCGGCACCGTACGCCCGTTACTGATCGTCCTCGAAGATATGCATTGGGCGCAAACCGCGTCGATCGACCTTCTGCAGTCGCTGCTGCGCCGGATTTCGGGCGTACCGGTGATGATCGTCGTTACATATCGCGACGAGGAAACGCCGCGGATCCACGCACTCCATCGCCTGCGGCGCGAGGCGCGAGCGGCGGCCGGCGCGCCGAGCATTTGGTTGAGCCGCTTGTCGGTCACCGACGTTGAAGAACTGCGGGCGACGCTGTCCGACATGCGCGACCGGCCAGCCGAAGTGCTGATCGCCGCGTCGCACGGAAATCCGCTCTTCCTTACGCAGCTCGTGGCCGACGTACGCGAGGGTGACCAGTCGACGGCGCCGGCCTCGCTCCACGCGGTCGTCGCGCGCCGTATCGAACGCCTTTCCGAGCACGCGCGTTCGGCCGCCGAGATTGCCGCCTGCATCGGCGATCGTTTTTCGCGCGATGCGGTGCGCGAAGTCAGCGCGTGGGACGAAGCCGCTCTGACCGACGCCCTCGACGAGTTGCTCGACCGGCGCATCATTCGCGAAGCCAGCGGACGCGGCTTCCTCGAATACGCCTTTACCCACCATCTCGTGCACGAAGCGATCGCGCAGGCGGTTTCGCCCAAAGCCGCCGCCATCCGTCGCCGCCGCGTCGCTCACGTGCTCGAAGAACTCTACCCCGAGCGGGTATCGGAACTTTCCGCGTCGCTCGCAGCGCACTACGAGTGCGCCGGCGACGTCGCCAACGCTGCGCGTTGCTATCTCGCGGCGGTGCGGCGCTCGATTTCGATCGGTGCGCTGCAAGAAGCGCGCACGCAGTGCGCTCGCGCGCTCGAGCTCGATCTCGAGTTGCCCGCGCGCGCCGATCTTTTGCTGGAAAGCGTCACGATCGAGTCGCGCCGCGGGGATGCCGGCGCGCGATCCGCTGCTTTACTCGCGCTGGAACGCGTCGATGCCGAACTGGGCGACCCCGCGGTTCACCGCTCCACGCTGCTGCAGCGCATCGAGTCCGCAGTGGCCGTCGGCGACATCGCCTCGCACGAGCACGCCGTGCGCGCGCTACGTGAATCCGTTCCACCGAACGATCCGCGCTGGAGTGTGGCAGCGCACCTGGCCGAGGCGAAGCTCGCGTTTACCGTCGGCCGCCTCGCCGAAGCTTACGCGTGTGCCGAGCAGGCGCTTGCGTGCAGCCGCGCATCGGAAGATCGAGCCGGCAGCGCGCGCGCGTTATGCGCGATGGCGCAAGCTGAAGCGCACCGCGGCCATCTAACCGCTGCCGACGCGGTGTTCGCGCAGGCGGCGCAGGTTGCGGCGCAGGCCGCGGATCCGGTGCTCGAATTACTGGCGCTCAGCAGCGGATGGATGGTCGCCTACCAGCGTCGCGACCTCGACCGCTGCCGCTCCTTGAGCGAGCGGTGTCTGGAGCTTGCGGTGAAGTTGGGCGATCGCCCGGCCGAGGCGCAAGCCTTCGGCCGCCTCGGCGTCTCACTCGCCGAGTCGGGTTCGGGAGCTGCCCGGGCGCGCCGGTATTTTGCCGACGCCGCCCGCATCTTCGGCGAAAGCGGTAACCTGGTTGGAAGCGCCGCCCAACTCATGAATCAATCGATCCTCGAGTGTCGATTGGGATTCTTCGACCGATCCATCGAGGAGACGAATAAGGCCATCGCGTTCTTCGAGCGCGCCGGCGACGAGCGGGGACGTCTGGGTGGCCTTTCCAATCGCATTTTCTTACATGCGTGCTTAGGACAAGTCGCCGAAGCGCGTCAAACGGCCGAACTCGTTTTCGAGCCCGCGCGCCTTCTTGGACTGCAACTGCTCGAGGCGTCGGCGTTCGAGAACCTGGCGGCTGCGGAAGCGTCCGGCGGCAATTACCAGCGCGCGATCGAACTTGCCGAGGCGTCGTTCGAGGTACGGTCGCGTTCGGAATCGGGTGTCTGGTCGAGTAAAACGCTTGCGGACCTTGGGCTCTGGTATGGGACCCTGGGAGATCTTTCGGCGGCGCGCAACGCGATACGGCGAATGCTGGCCGACGAGAACGCCATCGCGCAGGGAAGCGATTGGCCGTCGTACTGCTACTGGGCGGCGGCGCAGATCTTCCACCTCGACGGCGTGGGCGAGCACGCTACACGCGCGCTCGCCCACGCGCACCGGCTCATGCAGGCGAGTGCCAACGATCTCGAACCCGAAGATCGCGAACGCTTCTTGGCGCTCCGCTGGCATGCCGACTTAGCGCACGCGGTCAACGCCGGGGCGTGGCCGACTCCGCCCCGGTAGCCGGCTTCGTTAATAGGGACTATCCGGACTGGTCGCCACGCCGTACGCGCCGGCAAGTGAGTTCGAGATCGAGCGGATCGGCGTTCCGGAAGGATAGGCCACTTCGACGACCGATGGGCCGAACGGATTGCTGACGTAAAGATGCGTGTTGCCGTGGTTGAGCGCGATCTGATAGGCGAGCGAAAAGCCTTTGATCTGCTGCGACGGCGACGTTGCGCCGGGCGGGAACACGTCGACGCCCGGCAGCGACTGGTCGTCGAGGAGCAGGTTATCGTTGCGGTCGAACGCCAACCCGCCGGCGTTGTCGAACTTTATGTGAATTCCGAGATTCTTACCGGTTGTCTTTCCGGGCGCGAACTTTAAGACTTCGATGTCGTTGTTGCCCGAATCGGTGTAGGCGACGTAAAGCTTTCCATGTCGGTCGAGCGCGATGCCCGCGGGGAATGTTGAAAAGCTAATCGTCGTCGTCGGCGTCGTACTCCCGCCCGCATACTCGTACAGCTTTCCATTCGTACCGTCGGCGAAATCCGACAGGTAAACCGTGCCGTCGTGCCCGGCGACGACGTATTTCGGACCGATCGAGCCGGTGAGCGTTTTGCTGTGCGTGGTTTGACCCTTCGGATATTCGGTCACCGTTCCGGCGCCGAAGTTGGCGACGTACAGCGTCCCATTCGGATCGGCGTACAGGCCGTCGGGTCCGGCGATTGCATCGGTGATCTGGCCGGCCGGCGTTCCGGTCTGCGTAAAGATGGCGACGCGTTGATTCGGCTGATCGGCGACGTAGAGCAAACCTTTGCCGGCCTTTCCTTGCGGCGAAAGCCAACCGGCCCGGGATACGGCATTCGACGGCACGGCAAGACCCGATCCGGGGGCGCTCTGCAGTGGAATGACTTGATGGTTGGAACAGCCGGCGGCCGCCGACAGGGCGGCGACCGCGACGATCGCGGAGATGCGACGAGCGTTCATTGTAAAGGCCTTTCGTTAGAGGGCTTAGAGCGGCGCTGCGGGATTGATTGCGGATCCGGTTGCGAACCCGCTGGGCGATAAACCGTTGCTGAAGCTATACAAGTACGTTCCTCCGGGATATTTGTAGACGTCGACGGAGCCGCCCAAGTCGGCACAGTAGAGCCGGTCTTCCTTGCGATCGAGCGGACACCACAGTGAAAGTCCATGCATCGGCGTAACCGCCGGCGCCTGCGTGTAAGGCGGCGCGTAGACGTTGAGCGTGTACGCCTGCCAGTCGGTTATGATCAGGTTGTTGGCTCGATCGAGCTGCGGCGCGCCGGGAAGTCCGAGGCTGATGGCGCTCAGCGTCGTGCCCGGCATCTTGCCGTGGGGAAACTCGACCACCGTCGCCTGTCCTTGAGAATCGCGATTCGACACGAACACGTTGTCGTGACTATCGGTGGCGATGCCGATCAGTTCGCTGAACGACGGATCGGTGAGGCTGCGCAGCAGCGTTGCGTGGGAGTCGTACACGTTGACCGATCCGGGCTGGCCGGATGCACCGAAGATGCTCAGGATGTACACGTCGTGCTTGCTGTCGAATCCGACGTCGGCCGGCTGGCCGTTCGGGTCGGTGATTTTCAGCATCGCGGCGCCGCAGTTCGGTGCGTACTCTTGCGTATATCCTTGTCCGCCGCCCGTGCCGCTGGGCACCCATAAATTGCCGGCACGATCGCTGGCGATCCCGTTGACGGATTCGCCCGGCAGCGAGCAAACCGGCGGTCCGTTCTTCTTGTTGACGAGATGGTATTCTTGAACCGGCGGTCCGCTGAACTGGCTCACGAACACGTAGCCTGCGGTGGCTTGCGGCCCGGCAGCTAATTTCAACGATTGGACACCGGCCCGCGCTAGGTTGGCGCCCGCGAAAATCGGCGAGACCGCGCCGTTTGGCGCGACGGTTACTTGGCGCGCATTCGGCGCCGCTGCCGGCGCAATCGCCGAAGGGCTACTCGCGCAAGCGGCGACGAGTGCGAGCGCCGCGACGGCGGCGACGTTTACGGAAACTGCAGACACCTTGGACACCCGGAGGCTCCTTCCCACAATGGCATCGAGCGTTTGGCTCTATTTCGGTCGAGTGACTTACGCTTGCGGCTTGAGAGGGCCTTGGCAGTCGACTGCCAAAGGCTGTTTTGGATATGTTGCGAGCATGATGCCGGTCGACGCGGCCTACACCGCCGCTCGCGAAATGTTGCGGTATCGCCATCATCCGCGGCGATTGCGGGACAACGTGCTGGTCCGGGCTTGGCTGGCAAGCCTTCCGGAAGTGCCCGGCGACGAGCTCCTCGTTTTGACACTCAATCGCAGTATCTGCGCGGCAATCGATGCAATGCCCGAGCGGCACGCGCAGATTTTGCGGCAATGCGACTTCGAAGGCTCCTCCCATCGCGACGTCATGAAGGCGCTCGGCCTTTCGGAACGCCACTTTTACCGCGAGCGGCGCGCGGGGATCGTCGACCTCGCACGGCGGCTGCAACGGCGCCCAACCGTCCAAACAATTGCTGCCGAGCACGATCGGCTGGCGCTCTGCTTTGCGCGCGTCGACGCACTCGAAAGCGCCGGGCGCATCGACGATGCGGTGGCTCAGCTTTCGAACCTTCGCGGTGCGGTCGCGAGCGAAGAGCGCAGCCGGATCGAAGCGCGCCTCGCGGAGATCAATCGCGATGCCGGGCGATTCGAGGCTGCGTCGCAACACGTCGAGCTCGCGCGAGCCAACGTTGCCGTCGGCGAGGAGGCGCGCGCCGAGCTAGACGTCTTGCGAGCGACGATTGCGTGGCAAGCCGGCAAAGTTGCCTGCACCGCGAGCGGCTTGAGCGACAGCATCGACTGCCTGCGCGAGCGCGCGCGCAGAAGAATGCCGGCACTCATTCCCCATGCGCTGTCCGACGCGCTCGAGATTTGCGGGGAAGCCAGCCTCGAGTCGAGCGATTGGGCACAAGCCCTGTCTTTGTTCGAAGAGGCGCGGGCGGTACTGACAGACGAGCCCGACACGCGGCGTGACGTCGTGGTGCGATCGCTGATTTGGGCGGCGACGGCGCGCTCCTGGATCGAAGGCGGTTTGCCACGGGCCGCCCGCGAGCTCGAAGCCGCCTACGCCATGGCGTGCGCCCAGTCGCTGCCGCGCGAAGCATCGCTCGCCCTCGGAAGACTGTGCCAGTTGTTCGATCTGGTCGGGAATGCGACGCGCGCCGCCGAGCTGGCGACGACGTATCTCGAACCGATCGCCTCCGAGCTGGTCGGCGACTGGCGAGCTTCCGCGCACCTCGATATCGCCAGCGCCTATATTTCGACCGGCCAACTCGCAAAAGCCCGAAGCCAGCTCCGCAGCGCCAGGGCGGCGGCTCCCCACGGCAGTTTCGCATATGCCGCGAGCATGATGGGCGATAGCGAAGTCGCGTTAGCGATGCGCGATGCACCGGCCGCGATCTCACACGCAGATGCGGCGCTGGCCGAAATGGAGCGATTGGGCCGGTCGCGCCACGTTGGTGCCGTTTTGGCCGTTCGCTCCGAAGCGCTGTGGCTCGACGGCCGCCGGCGCGAGGCCTCGGCACAGATGTACGATGCGTTGCACTTGATGGGAAGATTTGCGCATCCGCTGCGGCTTGCAACGCAATACAGGCGGGCCGTACACGTTACGAACAATCGCGCGCACGCGCGCGCTGCCCGCGAGTTATGGGACGCGCACGCCGTCCGATTATAGGCTTAGCGAGCCGTAGGACGAGGGTACGTGGAAAGCGCGGCAGCGAAGAGACGCGCGATCGTACCGTCGGCCGCCATCCTGGCGATATCCTTCGAGAAGGCTGGAGCGAGCTCCGAGCACGGTGAACGCTTACCGAAGGCGAGATAGAGATTTTCGGTTACGAACTTTGGAGCGGCGATGACGATCTTTTCTTTGGGCGCGTGAATCAGCGCGGCGTAATATCCCGTCAGGCCATAATCTGCGCGGCCGTCAACGACCCCGCGATAGACCGCGGCATCGCCGTTCACCCGGTACGTCGTGAGTTTGGTGCGAAGAAACTCGTCGAACGACGCTCCAAACGACTCGCCTGCTCCCAGCACGCCGCGTTTCCCGATCAAACTGTTCCAGCCGGCGTAATGGAACGTCGTACCAACGCGAACCAACACCGCCGACGGATCCGGCGCCAGGGCCGGCCGTACGTAGTCGAGATACGCCGCGCGTTGCGCAGTCAAGTAGACGCCGACGATCGCGTCGGCCTTACCGTCACGAACTGCGCGCTGCGCGCCGTCCCAGCTTCCTTCGTTGACGACCGCGAGCGAAACGCCGGCGTCCTTGCTGAGACGCCGCACGACTTCGATGGCGGCTCCGTCCAAGGTGGCGCCCTCGGCCCATGCGACCGGAGGATAAGCGGGATGCCCGGTCAGCACCAGACGCGTGCAGCCCGCCGGCGCAGTGCTCGCTGCCGCGTTCGTCCACGCCCACCCGCCGATCACCATCATCGCGAGCGCGCATGCGTACCGCGGAGTCCGGGCTCTTTTGTTCGTCTGACTCATGCCACGGTGTTCTTCGACATCGTCCGTTTTCCCGATCGCCGGTTGAGGTTACTCGCGCGGGGGACGTTTTCCAACTGGGCCGAAGCGTAAGCGAGGCTTGTTAAAGTCGGAGACGAGTGAAGCAATGTCTTTTGAAAAACGCCGCCGCAGCGTCCCGTTTCGCACCATATGGTTTGCGATCTCGCTCGCTTTCCTGATCGCCGCGGCGCTGGCGCCGGCTGGCCTTAGCCGCGCATACGGCGCCGTTTTATCGGTCACCGCCGCCGCCACTCCGACCGCGAGCCCCTGTCCGACGCCGCCCGGGCCGCTGTCGACGCCGGTTCCCTGTTGATGCTCTTCGGCCTCAAACCCGTCGCATTGTTCAACATCGTGATTGCGGCGACGGCGCTGCTGCTGAGCGCCTATACCTTCTTCCACGACCGCATGCAAGAAAAGATGGTGCAGCGGCAGGCCACCGACCGGATGTTGTACGGCGGCTATATGTTGGGGCGCGACTACGAGCTACTGGTCCTGTGCGCGAAGGGCAATCCCTATCAGCCGTACACGCAGTGCTTCAACGCGACGCAGGATCGCGATTTTGCGAAGCTCGATCCGTTGTCCGACGTCGAGTTCGGATTTCCGTTCGATTGGCTCTCGATTCGCGGTTCCCAAAGCTTCGAGGATCCCAAGAGCGACTTCAACGACTTGGGACCCTCCAATATCGTAAATAAGGCGCTCTCCGCCCACTTTCTCGATCGCCGCGTCGCCGACGCGTTCGTTCTTGGGCGGGCGACCCGGCTCCTGAGCGCGTTGGCCGCCGACCCTGCAACCGTTCGCGTCAAGTCGCAGCAGGATCTGTACACCGCGCTGGTCGGCGAAAACATCGACAAGCCACTGGCGGAGTTGCTGGGTCCGAAATGCGCCACGCTCGATGCCGCGGCCGTTCCCAACTCGAAAGAGAACGCGAGCAACATCACAAGCCTGCTCACCTGCATCAACTCGGCGTGGCTGCCGAACCCAACGTAGCGGCCTTCCGTTGCGCGCAGCCGTTTTCTTCGCCTTCGCACTACTGCTGGCGTGCGCGCGCACCGCACTGGCTGCCGATTTCGCCGTCCCGCCGGTGCCGAATCACTTCGTAACCGACGGCGCCGGCGCGTTGAGCGAAGCGACCCGCACCGCCCTCGAGACCGAGTTGCACGCGTACGAGACGAGCACCAGACACCAAGTCATCGTGTGGATCGGAAAAACGACCGGCGAGGTTCCCCTCGAAACGTGGGNNCGCGGAGACGGCCCACACGTGGAGGGTCGGACGACGCGGGTATGACGACGGCGCCGTCCTCTTCATCTTCATGGACGACCACAAGGTCCGCATCGAGGTGGGCTACGGACTCGAAGGCAGCCTGACCGATGCGGATTCCAAGCGCATCATCGACGAGCGAATCGTGCCGGCCATGCGGCAACACGATACCGATCGCGCGGTTAGCGACGGCGTCCGCGCGATCTTAATGACGATTACGCCCGCCTACGCGGGCGGAACGATTCCGGCCGCCTCGCCCGAGTCGAGCGCCGCCTCGTCGAACGCCGGAACGCTCTTACTGCTCATCCTCGCCTTTGCCGTTCCGATCGGGCTCGTCATTCTGATGTTTGCGTTCGCGGCGCGGCGGCGCGGCACGAGCGGCGGAAGCTCCGGCGGATTCTCCGGCGGAAGTTCGGGCGAGACGTTCTCGTCGAGCAGCGACGACTTTTCGAGTTCGAGCGACGACGACTTCGACGCGGGCGGCGGCGATTTCGGCGGCGGCGGGGCGTCGGGAAGTTGGTAAACGTGAGTGTTTTTGCAGCCGCTCTTCTCGCCGTATCGATCGCCCTCGCACCGGCGGCAACTCCAAACTACCATCTGGCGCACACCTACCTGCTCGGCGGCGAGGGAGGCTGGGATTATTTAACCTACGACGCCTCGTTCAAGCGCTTATTCGTTTCGCGCGGAAGCCACGTCATGGTCGTCGCTCCCGAAAGCGGCACGATCGCCGGCGACATTCCCAATACGCCGGGCGTGCACGGCATCGCCCTCGCTCCCGATCTCGGCAAGGGCTTCACGTCGAACGGAGCCGGCGCAACGGTGACCGTTTTCGATCTGTCGACGCTCGCAACCATCGCGACCATTCAGATCCCCGGGAAAAACCCCGACGCCATCGCTTACGAGCCGGTTACTCGGCGCGTATTCACATTCAACGGCGGAAGCAACGATGCAACGGTGATCGACGCGCGCACGAACGCCGTGGTCGCAACGATTCCGCTCGGGGGCCGGCCGGAGTTCGCCGCCGTCGACCGGCACGGTATGGTCTACAACAATATTCAGAGTACCAACGAGATCGTCGCCATCGATGCACGCAGCGCCAAAATCGTCGCGCGTTTCGCCCTAGGAACGTGCCAACACCCTTCCGGCCTGTCGATGGATACCGAGCATCGGCGCCTGTTCACGGCGTGCACCGGTGAAATGGGCGTGGTCGACGCGGACGACGGCAAGGTCCTCGCGACGATCCCGACCGGCGCCGGAACCGACGCCACGGCCTACGATAGCACCCACGGCCTCGCGTTTGCGTCGAACGGGCGCGATGCCACGTTGACGGTCGTGCGCGAGGAAACTCCCAACCAGTTCAGCCTGGTGGCGAATGCCGCAACCGTATTCGGCGCCCGAACGATGGCGCTCGACCCGCAGAGCGGCAGTATGTATCTGGTCACCGCGAAGTTGATCGAGAATCCCAAGGCGACGTCGTATCGCGACCGCTATACGCCGGTCCCGGGAACGTTCGAGCTGCTCGTGATGCAGCCCTGAGCGCATCCGCGAACGGTTCGCCGCCGAACTATTTTATGAAGGGAACGTTGTTCGGCGTTACGATCTTTGCGATATCGCGGAAGATGGCGTTGGCGACGCCGGGAAACGGCTGTTCCACCTGGCTGTTGACGAACGCGATGATCGTGATGCCGGTCGCCGGCATGTAATAGGCTCCGGTATTGTACCCGGTGATGCCGCCGGTGTAGCCGTACCAGCCGGCCGAACAGCCGATGCCCAAGCCGAACGAGAGATTTCCCACACCCGTCGGTATGCACGTCAGCCGCGCTTTCTGCGAGGATGCGCCGTTGGTCGTTCCGGTCACGTAGGCCTTGACCCACGTCTTCATGTCGGCCATGTCCGAAATCATGGCGCCGGCCGCCCACGAAACCGATGGCGCGAGAACCGCCGACTCGTCGATCCATTGCTTCTTTGCGTCAAGCGAATACCCGTGGGCGTACGGTACCGGCATGTTCCGGTCGGTCGTCGGAAACGACGTCTGGCTGAGCCCCATCGGCGTAAGAAGCCGGCCGCCGATTTGATGCTGGATCGTGTCGTGCGTCACTTTCTCGATGACGAGCCCGAGCAGAAACCAGTTGGTGTTGCTGTAGTTATACTTCGCCCCCGGCGCGAACAACGGCGGCTGCTTACCGGCGAGCGCCACCCACTGGCGCGGCGTCCGGCTCGCCCACGTGGCGTCGTTCTCTTTTTGAACGCCCGGAACGGCATACATGTCGATGATGCCGCTGCGCATCTCGGCGAGCTCGCGCAACGTGATGGTGTTTTCGTTCGGCACGTTCAGCCCGAGGCCGAAATGGGCGATGGTATCGTCGAGCGACAACTTCTTTTCGTCGACGAGCTGCAGCAGCGCGGTTGCGACAAACGTTTTCGTGTTGCTGCCAATGCGGAAGCGATCGGCCAGCGTCATCGGAGTGCGCGGCGAGAGGTTTGAGAATCCAAACCCTTTCACGAACTCGCCTTTTCCGGGCACCCATACGGCGACGACCGCTCCCGGTATCGGCTTCGGGCCGCCATAGGCGGCCAGCTCCTTGTTGACGGCCGCCGAAATCGCAGTTTGCGTGCCGGCATCGAGTTGGGTATTCGCGGTGGCGCCGGGACCGCTAACGAGCAGCAGCGCGACGGCCAGTGCAACGAACGTTCGCCAAAAGATTTTCATGACGGCCATTTTCGCGCTCGCCGATGTGGTCGGCCTCTTTTACCAGGGCCGCCGGTGCAGAGCGCGAGGGAGGGCCGCCGCCGGTACCAAATCTTGAAACGATGGTAGCGAAAGCGGCCGGACCTACATCAGCAGAGGCCGGAACGCCCGATCGCCCTGCTGTTTTTCTCATTCTCCGCGACTCAGCGTGTTCGGAGTGCGGCTCCGCGATTGTCAAAAACGATTTCCTGTCGATGGGCGCGGGTCAGCCACTGTGCCTGGCGTGCGCGGGATATGCAGATTTGGAGTTCCTTCCGTCCGGCGATGTCGCACTGACGCGGCGTGCCTCGAAATACAGCGGACGTACGGTCGTCGTCGTGCGCTTTGCCCGAGCGCGAAAACGCTACGAGCGCCAGGGCATTCTCGTTGAGCCGGAAGCTCTGGAGAAAGCCGAGCGCGAGTGTCTTAAGGATGCTGAGGAACGCGCGGCGGAGCGAGCGAAGGCGGCCGAGGCACGCCGCCGCCAAGACCGCAAGTTCGCCCAAGAGCTCGTAGCCCAATTGGTCGTCTTGTTTCCGGGTTGCCCGCGCGATGAGGCGATTTCGATCGCGCAGCACACCGCCGTACGCGGAAGCGGCCGGGTCGGGCGAACCGCCGCCGCGCAGCGCCTGCAAAAAGATGCTTTGACGGCAGCCGTCGTTGCAGCGATCCGGCACAAGTTCACAAACTACGACGAGCTCTTGCAAAACGGGGTCGATCGTGCCGACGCGCGCACCGAAGTCGCCGTCGAGGTGCGAACGATTCTCGCAGGGTGGCTGGTTCCATCCGGTTGAACAAGCCAATCGATTTTCGAGCTGTAAATTCTCGGGAGGCGTTTTGAGATGGGGTTTCGTTTGAAGCCGCGCGCTGCTCGGCTGGCGCGGATGGCGGTAGTGGGCGCGTTGATCGCGGGATTGCCAAATCTCGGGATCGCGCAAAGTACGACCTCGCAGCGCGATACGCCGGCGCTACGCGCTGCCTTGCAGCACGACCTCGACGCCTATCTGAAGGATCGCGGGCCGCAGGAGCATCTCTCGTCGCTCTCGCTCTCGGTGAGCTTGGCGAAGGGGCGGCCGGCCATCAACCTCACGGCCGGGACCACGCGCTACGGATCCGGGCCGCCGGTAACGCCGGCGAGCCTTTACCAGATCGGGAGCAACACCAAGGCCTTTACAGCCGTAGCGATTCTACAGCTGGAAGCGCAAGGGCGCCTCTCCATCGACACGGGGATCGGCAAATATCTGCCGCAGTATCCTGCCTATGCCAAGCTGACGCTACGGCAACTGCTGAGCATGACCGGCGGGATCGACTCCTACGACAACACGCCGGCGTGGGACGCCATGTATGCAAAGAACCCCATGGCGAACGTCGCGACCGGCACGCTGATCCGGCTCGTTTACCCGAAGTTCATGTCGACGCCCGGAACGAAGTACGCGTACTCCAACACCGGCTATCTCCTGGCGCAAGAGATCGTCGCAGCGCGCAGCCGGAGCAAAAACTTCGCAACCGAAATCGCGCGCATTATCGCGAGCGTCGGTCTAAAAAATACCTTTTATACCTTGAACCTCTATCCGGCACCGATTGCGCAGCGCGTCGTTGCCGGCTACTACGAAAACGACGACCCGGGCTTCGGCCGGTTCATCGGCAAGAACGTAACGCCATACAGCCTGTCGTGGGCGCAAGGCGCCGGCTCGATCGTCTCGACGCCCGAAGATCTCACCGTTTGGGCACGCGCGCTCTATCAGGGAACCACGCTGCTGCCTGCCAAGCAGAGGGCGGAGTTGCTCAGCCTCATTTCCACCAAGACCGCCAAGCCGCTGGCGAAAGCCACTTCCGACGACCCGTCGGGCTTCGGCTTGGGCGTCGCGCAGAAATACGGTTCCGACTTCGGCGCGTTTTGGTTCTACCAGGGTGAGACGCTCGGCTTTCGCGCCGCGCACGTGTATTTTCCCGGTTCGGGTCTCGTGCTGGCGATCTTCGCGAATAGCCGGCCAGTCGAAAAGAACAGCAACGTCGCGCAGCTGTTCAAGTCGCTCTACGACACCATCCAATCGGGCGGCAAGACGTAGCGGCCGAATCGCGGCTACGTTATTGCGATTGCAGCGTCAGCGTATTGGTATTGACCGCGTAGCTGCCGGCCGCCACGCGAGCGTTTGGATCCGCGCAAATCACGCCGAAGTTGGGCCCGTAGACCACGACCAATCCGGGTGGACCGCACGGCACCTGCCGCAGACCGTAGTTCGATAGCAGCGTCGCCCCCGGACTACCCGAGACGACGTTGTACGACGTGTACGTCTGATTGGCATAAACGACGGAGCCCATGATGGCGGCAGTGGCGGCGCCGGCCGCAAACGGTCCCCAGAAGCCGCCGCCCCAGTACGATCCGTAGGGCGCCCACACGACGCCGCGATTCCATCCCCATGCGGGTCCGACGTAGACGGGATTCACGACGACGCGGCCGTTGTAATAATACCCGTTCGTGCCGCTGGTATTGTAGTGGTATGCCGAAGTCGTGCCGGTGTTCTTATTGTACACCGTCATGTTCCCCGTATTCTTGTTGTACACCGCGGCGTTACCCGTATTCTTGTTGTACGCACCCGCCGAGTTCGCGCCGTTGTAACTACCGCTGTTGTGATTGTACGTCGAAGAGTTGCTCGTATTCGGATGGTACTGCGTCGCCGTATTCGTGCTCTTGTTGTAGGTCGTCGCGGTATTGGTGTTCTTATTATAAACGGCCGAGTTGCCGGTGGTTTGATTGTGCGCCGCCGCGCCGTTGCTGCCCCGCGCGGTACCGGTCGGAACGTCGTTGTGCATGTCGAAGCCGCGACTTTGGCTAGGGGCCGAGCGTGACATGCCGCCGCCACCGCCACCGCCACGGCGCTGCGCGGACGCCGTCATCGGCGCCGCCAGCAGCGCGAGCACGAGAATCGTGGATAAATATTTCATGGTGTGGGCCCCTCGTCGAGCTTGCCGTTTCCGGTAATGTAGGTTCCCTTTGCCGTCTGAACGGCGAAGATCACCGAGCGTGCGCCGATTTTCATCGTCGAAAGCGGCAGCACCTGATCGCCGTCGGTCGGGTTGAAGTAAAAGGTGGCGGATTTGAACGGAACGACGTGCTTCTGCCCGTCCTGAAGGAGCGAGAAGCCTCCGCCGGTGCAACGAACGAGCGCGCCGTTCGGTGCGCAGTCCGCTCCGGTGATGCCCACCGTCGAGACCTTGTCGGCCGAAATGAGCGTTAGCGTCTTGTGCCCAACTTTCATGATGACGCCATCGTAGGTTTTCACGGAGCCATCGCGCTGCTGGATCCGGACGGTACCGGTCGCCATTGCGGGCGCACTCGGAACGATCGCAAACGTCGCCGCCAAAGCGACCGCGAATGCTGCGACGATCTGTCGACCTAACCTCATGGAGCATCCTTTCGTTGGGGCGGGAGCAGGTGAGTGCCTTTGTCAGCCTACCACCCCGCCGGGCAAACCGCTGTCCCGAAAACGCAAGCCGGCCCGGAAAGGGGCGGCGTCACCCCCTGTCCGAAGCGATTCGTATTCCCGACCAGCACGTACTTGCCATCGGCGGTGGCCCGCACCGCGACCGGATTCGAGCCGACGTCGATGGCCGCCACCCGGGCGTCGGCTGCGCCGGCAATCAGACCCTTCGTCGAGAACCCCGTGGCGGCCGTCTGCAAGGCTGCGATAATCCCACGCATGGCGCAAGCCGTTCGGCGCGATCTGCAAAAGCCCCAGCCGTTCCACGCGCCAAATATTAGTATGGCGAACGCCTAAAGACGAGACGGCGACCTGCGGTGTCGTCGTTCCAACGCGATTCTACCGCTTCCATCGCTTGGGTCGTCGTGTCGATCTCGAATTTGGCCGCGCTCGCCGCCGCCAGCGCGTCGCCGATCCGCGCGACGAGACGTGCGAGCGCGATGCTGCGCAGCCCACTGCCCATCAGTTCCACGCCCGAACTGCGCAGCAGGCTCGCGTCGAGAGAAATTTCCGCTCCCGAAATTGCGCCGACCTGAACGTAGCGAATGCGTGGGGCGACGGGTCCGTTCTGGTTGCGGGCGATTGCCGTCAGCAATTGCTGCGCGCTCGCGCCCCAGAGGTAATCCAGCACGATCGTAACGTCGCTATCGACCATGCTTTCGTACAACTCGTCGACGAGCCGGTCTCCGGGCAGCGTGAGCGAAATCGTTCGATCCGCACCGAGCGCCGCAGCGCGTTCGAGTTGCGCCGCATCGCGTCCGGTCGCGATCACGGTCTTGGCGCCGAGATGCTTGGCGGTTTGAACGGCGAGCCTTCCAGCGGCTCCGGTTGCGCCGTTGATCAGCACCGACTCGCCGGGTTGGAGTTTGGCGCGGTCGAGCAGTGCCGCCCACGATGACATCGCCGGATTGGCGATTGCCGCGGCGGTGACGTCGTCGAGGTCATCGGGAACGGGAGCGGTCAACTCGATGCGCGCCGGCGCAATCTGCGCCATCGCGCCGAACGGTGAGCGAACGAACGCAAAGTAAACGCGCCGTCCATCGGGGATGCGCCCAACACCGTCGGCGCCCGCGACGAACGCTTCGGCCGTCGTGCTGCTGTAATGTTGGCCGGCTGCTCTCGCACGCGTCAGCGGACTCAGCGCTGCCATCGTCACCGCAACGAGGCTTTCGCCGGCCATCGCAACGGGATCGGCAAAATCCGTCCATTTCGGCGGCTGCCCGGGCTCGGTAACGACGGCGGCTTTCACAGTTCGCTCCGCTCGAACGCGTCGACGGTATCGACGTCGAAAAATGCGCCCTCATCGTGGGTTTCGATCGCGATGGTCGTGAGCTCGGGATCCGCGCGTAAAAAGCGCAGCGTGTCGCCCGGCGGAAGAGCGCCGATGGCGCGGCGCGCGCGCGGAGAGATCCAAACCGGATGGCCCGGCTCTTCACCGCGTACCGGATAAACGACATCGGCGTTCGCGGACGCAGAGCAGACGGTTTTTATCAGCGCCGGAGTGACGAGTGGCTTGTCGCCGAGCAGCACGATCAGCGCGGAGCCGGCGGGAACGACGAGACTCGCCAGCCGCAGCGAATGCGCCATGCCGAGGTCCGGCTGATCGTTGCGCACCAACTCGAGATCCTGACGCCCGGCCAGATACTCGGCGACGTCGCGACTGGCGACGACGACCGGATTCCACAGCTGCGCCGCCGCAATGGCGTGTTCGATCAGCGGACACCCGCGACATTCCATCAGCAGTTTCTGCCGGCCGACACGCGATGACGTTCCAGCCGCGAGAATAACCGCCCGAACGGCGCCGGCGCTCACGTTCGATTGGCGACGCGCTCGACGCCGTGATGAATCGAACCGCGCGCCGATCGCAGCGGCGCACCCTCGCGGCCGTGACGGCTGGCGACGATCTCGGCGAGGATTGAAAGCGCCGTTTCGGCGACGGTGCTGCCGCCGATGTCGAGCCCGGCGGGACCGTGAATGCGCGCCAGTGCGCCGTCGTCGAAGCCGCTCTCCCGCAGCGACGCGCGGCGCGCTTGCTGTAAGCGGCGGCTTCCCAACAACCCGATGTATGGGGCGGCCGAGTTCAGGGCGCAGCGCAGCGCCGGGAGATCGAACTTTGGATCGTGCGAGAGCATGACGATCGGCGTCCTCGCCGAGAGCATCCGCGGCAGAACGTCGTCCGGCCAGTCGCGCACGAGCCGGTGCGCGTGCGGCACGCGCTCCGGCGTTGCAAACGCCGGCCGCGGATCCACCACGACGACGTTGAAATCGAGCCTCTGTCCCGTCGACGCGAGTTCGGCAGCCAGCGTCGTGGCGCCGACGAGAATCAGCGTGTCCTTCGGTTGAAACGCGTGCTCGAAGGTGACGTTCGTGCCGTCCGATTCTCGATACGCGATCGTCAAGACGGTTTCGACTTCGCCGGCGGCAATCGCACGCGCGGCCTCGCGAAACGCCGGCAGAGGACGCCAGACGACGACCTGCATGACCGCGCCACACGGGCTTCCGCCCATCAACTCGTCGTCGCTGGTGAGATTGATGTCGAGTCGCCGGGTCGTACCGTCAACGGCCGTCTGAATGCACGCCTCGAGGATCTCGGTCTCGTAGCACCCCGCGCCGATGTTGCCGGAAACGCGACCGCTCACGTCGACCGCAATCGTCGTTCCGACCGGGGCCGTCGCGGCTTCGCGCAGCGCGATCAGCGTTGCCAACGCGAACGCGCGTCCTTCGTCGAGCCAATCGGCGGCGACCCCAAAGACGTCACGCATCGGCGATCGCCGATAGGTCGTCGAGCGGTGCCAGCGCGGTTACGTACGGAAGGGCGGCGAGCATGCCGCCGGCGGTCGGCGCATAGCCCGGTTCGCCGGCGTGCGGATTCAACCACGTTATCGACGCGCAGCGGCGCGCGATCTCGTGCATCGCGCGTTTGAGCTGGGCGACGTCGCCGACGTCGAGCCCGTCGCTGATGACGATCACGACCGTTCGATCGCTCAGCCGCGCGGCATAGCGGCGCACGAACTCGCTCAAGCTCGCGCCGATGCGCGTTCCCCCGCCCCACGCTTCGCCCAAATCCGCGAGCCGGTACGGCCCCGTTCGGCCGGCGGCGCGCAGCTCGCGCGTAACGTCCCGCAGCTGGGTGCTGAACACGAACGCACTTGCGCGGCGCGTGCGCCGGCAGAGGGCGTGCGCGAACTGCAACGCCCGCCCGGCATGTTCACTCATCGAACGGCTGCCGTCGAGCAGCAGCACGAAGCGCGGGTTGCGCCGCGGATGACCGAGCATGCGCGTCGCGACCACGTCGCCGCCGGTTCGCAAGCTCGCCCGCAGCGTGCGCCGCAAATCGAAACGGGTCCCGCGTGGCTGCGGCTTCCAGCGCAGGGAGCGCCCGAGCCGAACGCGTCTAATCAGCCGGTTCGCCTCGGCCAGCGCGGCGTCAAGCCCGTCGGTCGCAATCGACGGCGGCTCCGGCGAAACGCTTGCGTCCGGACTGTAGCGCGCCCGCATGCCCTGCCAGCTTTCGGCCAAACTCTCGCCTTCGGGATGCGCGCTGGTGCGCAGCGAACCGCCGTCGAGGTCGTCTTGCGGCGGCCGTTGTTGAGGACGCTGCGCGTCGGTACGGTCGCGCTCTTGGCGCCGGTTGGACGCCGGACGCGTTCGCCGCTGCGCTTGAGCCAGCTGCGGCGCGCCCAACGATTCGCTGGAAAAAAAAGCGTTGAAGGCTTGTTCGAAGAGGGCGATGTCTTCCGGCCGGCTGCAGCAGACGGAACGTAATGCGGCGGCCACCCGAGTGCGTTCGCGGACTCCAACGGTTTCGAGCGCGCGCAGCGCTTCGCGCGTCTCGCGCGGGCCGGTGATGAAGCCGTGCTCGTTTCGCAGGCGCGAACAGAATTCGACGACGTTCGACGCCAGGTCGTCGCGCATTCCTACGTCACGCGCACCGTGCCGAGGCCGTAGTCGGCCTCCGGCGCCGATGAAGCGGCGCGCGCGTGCGGGTCGTGCGTCAGCAAGGGTTCGTATTTAGGCCGCAGCGAGCGCAGCAGCTCCCAATCTTCTTGAACTTTGAGGATGCAGCCGGCCGTCCGTTCGAGGGTACGTTCGTCGAGCGCTTCGCGATGCAGGCGCACCAGCGCGAGCGCCCAGTCTAAGCTTTCGGCCGTTCCTGGAACGCGTTGGAACGGCTGCGCGCGCAAAAATTCCATGAACCGCGCAATCTGCTGTGCGAGCCGGTCGTTGATACCGGGCAAACGCGCGTGCAAAATCGCGACCTCGCGTTCGAACGAGGGATAATCGATCCACAGATACAGGCATCGGCGGCGCAGGGCGTCGGACAAATCGCGCGTGCGGTTCGAGGTGACGATGACGGCCGGCCGCGTTTTCGCGCGCATCGTCCCGATCTCGGGGATCGTCACCTGGAACTCACCGAGGAGTTCGAGCAGGAATGCTTCGAACGCCTCGTCGGCACGGTCGATCTCGTCGATCAACAACACCGGCGCGCTCTCTTGCAAGATCGCCTCGAGCAGCGGACGCGCCAGTAAAAACGGCGCGCTGAAGATTTGCGCCTCGCGATCCTCGAGCGAAACGTTTTGGTTCTCGGTGAGCCGGATGTGCAGGAGTTGCTTGGGATAGTTCCACTCGTACAGCGCGCTGGCGGTGTCGAGCCCTTCGTAGCACTGCAAGCGGATGAGTTTGGTCTCCAGCACGCCCGCCAGCACTTTCGCGCTCTCCGTTTTCCCGACGCCTGCCGGACCTTCGATCAGCAGCGGCTTCTCCAACGCCAGCATCAACTCGACGGACGTCGCAAAATCTTCATCGGCGACGTAGCCGTTGCCGGAAAAGCGCTCGCGGATCTGCGCGGCGTTCATGCGTGCACCGGCTGCCGGTAGCGGTCGGGATCGGCCGCGTACGTGGCCCGGCACCCGGCGGAGCAAAAATATGTCAGCCGGCCTTCGGTCGTCATTACGTGCGATGCGAAACGCCGATCGACGTCCATCCCGCAAACCGGATCCATCGTCACTTCGGCGAGCTCTTCGGCTCTTGCCGGCCGCGTTTCAGTCGCAGCCACGGTCGCGACGATTTCTGCAAGTATTGAGACGGCAACGTCGCCGGGCCGGCGCGCGCCGATGTCGAGCCCGGCAGGATTGCGGACGCGTGCCAAGCGTTCGCGCCCGACGCCTCGTTGCGCGAGAACGTCCAACACGCCGGCAGCGCGTCTGCGGCTCGCCAATAAGCCGACGTAAGCCGGCAACTCACCTTCGAGCAGCGGTTCGAGTGCCGCTTCGTCGTAATGTCCCTGCGACGCCACGACGGCCACCAGCGCGCACCGCTCGCCGGCATCCAATTCCGCGAGAAACTCGGGGAACGCTTCAAGCGCAATCGCGTTCTCGACGGTCACCTCGTTCGCGGCGACGACGTGGACAATACGATAGCCGTCGAGCAGCCCTCCCAAACGCGCGAGCGCATCGGCTACCGGCGTAAATCCAACGATCAGCAGCGTGCGCGCCGGCAGATACGGCTCCACGAGGACGTCGACCGCGCCTTCAGACGTGCAGCTCATCGGCACGACGACCGTGCCGCGGTCGGAACTCTCGTCGGCGTCGGGAGGCGCACCGGGACGGATCTGCACCAGGCGCGGGTCGCCGGTTCGCATGGCCGAAACCGCTTGCCGCCGGACGATGTCGCGCGAACACGAGCCGCCGATGAAGCCCTGCATCCGCCCGTCGCCCAACACGATTGCACGATCGCCGACGTGCGAGCTCACCGGCGCTCGTCGCGCGACGACGGTCGCGACGGCGAACGTTTCGCGCGCGCGTTCCAACTCGGCGACGCGCTCGAAAAACTCGGCGCCGTTCATGGATGCTAGGCGCTGCCGCCGCTCAGGCGCTTCTTCACGTTTTCGAACGTCATCTCGATCACCCGGCGCGCTTGGGTGTCGAGCACGCGACCACCCACGGTCGCCACCGGCCCGCGCATCGACGCGGTCCCTTTCCAGTTCAAAACCGTCGTCGTGTCGTCTTGCGCCACCAAATCCGCTCCGGCAACCAGATCGATCACGCTGCCCAAGCCGCCGCCGTTGATCTTCATGTCCATGTGGCTGCCGCCGGCGTCCGGCTCGAGCACGATCTTGAACGTAAACTTTCCGCGTACCGGACCAACCGCCACGCCGACGGTCGCGTCAAACGCATGCGCGTCGCTAATTTTTGTCTCGCGCACCTCGGGAAGGCACGACGCGATCTTGGCGGGGTCGTTGATGAACTCCCAAACCGTCGCTTTGCTGGCCGGGATCGTTTCCTGGCCGTTCCACTCGAGGTTCACTCAGGAAACCTTCGCTTCCGCATCGCGAATGGCGCGCCAGACTTTTTCACGCGTCAACGGCATGTCGATGTGGGTGATGCCCAACGGCGCCAACGCATCCATTACCGCGTTGACGAACGCCTGCGGCGACCCGACATTGGGGCTTTCGCCGACGCCTTTGGCACCGATCGGGTGGTGCGGACTCGGGGTGACCGTGTTCGCCGTTTCCCAGTGCGGCGTCTCGAGGGCGGTTGGCACCAAATACTCCGTAAAGTTGGTATTGAGATTGTTGCCGCTTTCGTCGAACGCGATCTCCTGCATGAAGGCCATCGCGAAACCCTCGGTCAGACCGCCGTGGATCTGCCCTTCGACAATCATCGGGTTGATAACGACGCCGCAGTCGTCGACGGCCAAGAAGCGACGCACGATCACCGCTCCGGTCTCGCGATCGACGTCGACCACCGCAATGTAGGACCCGTTCGGAAACGTAAGATTTGGCGGATCGTAGTAGTAGGTCGCCTCGAGACCGGGCTCGCTATCCGGCGGCGGATTCGTATAGGCGGCGAACGCGACTTCCTTCATCGTAACGCTCTTGCCGGGCACGCCTTTGAGGTTGAACTTATAGTCCTTCCACTCGACGTCGTTCTCCGAAGCTTCCAAGAGATGCGCCGCGATCTTTTTGCCTTTCTCGCGAATGCGCCGCGCTGCCAGCGCGAGCGCGCCGCCGGCCACCGGCGTACTGCGGCTTGCGTAGGTTCCCAAGCCGTAGGGTGCGGTGTCGGTGTCACCCTCTTCCACCAACAGCTCTTGTGGGTCTAGCCCCAGTTCTTCGGCGACGATCTGCGCCCACGTCGTTTCGTGACCCTGGCCTTGATGGCGCGTTCCCGCGCGGACGATGCCGGATCCCGTCGGGTGAATGCGGATCTCGGCACTATCGAACATTTTGATGCCCAGGATGTCGAAGTGCTTGCCGGGTCCTGCCCCGACGATTTCGGTGAACGTCGACACGCCGATGCCCATGAGTTCGCCGCTTTTGCGTTTCTCGGCTTGCTCTTTGCGCAATTCGTCGTAACCGATAATGTCGAGCGCCTTTTGCGTGGTGGCTTCGTAATCGCCGCTGTCGTAGACGAATCCAAGCGGCGACGGATACGGAAACTGTTCCTTCTTGATAAAGTTGCGGCGGCGCAGTTCGACGGGATCCATGTCGAGCTTTCGCGCCAAAATGTCCATGCCGCGCTCGATCGCAAACGAAGCTTCGGTCACCCGGAACGAACATCGGTAGGCGATGCCGCCCGGCGCTTTGTTAGTGAAGTAGGCGTCGACTTCGGCAAAAGCCGTGGGAAAGTCGTACGATCCGGTCACGATGCCGAACATACCGGCAGGGTACTTGCGCGGATCGGCGGCCGCGTCGAACGCGCCGTGGTCGGCCACGGTCGACACTTTGAGCGCGGTGACTTTGCCTTCTTTGGTCGCGCCGATCTCGACGTCCATATGGTAGTCGCGCGCAAAACCCGTCGTCGTGAGATTCTCGGTGCGCGATTCGACCCACTTCACCGGAACGCCGATGATGACCGACGCCACGGTGGCCACCACGTAGCCAGGATAGACCGGCACCTTGTTGCCGAAACCGCCACCGACGTCGGGCGAGATGACGTGAATTTTATCTTCGGGAATTCCCGTGACCAGCGAAAACGCGGTACGATGCACGTGCGGTGCCTGCGACGTCATGTAGACCGTCAAACGTCCGGTGGCCTTGTTCATGTCGGCCAGCACTCCGCACGGCTCGAGCGGAGCCGGGTGGCAACGCGGCGATAGGATGCGTTCCTTGATGCGCACCGCCGAGCCGTCAAGTTCGCCCTCGGCTTTTGCCTTGTCGCCAACTTCCCAGTGGTAGATGTGATTGGTCTTGCTTTCGCGGTCGTCGCGTAAGATGATTTTGTCTTCGCGCGCCTGGAACGGCGTTACGAGCGGATCGAGCGGCTCGTACTCGACTTCCACCAACTCGGCTCCGTCGCTGGCGATCTCGCGCGAGGTGGCCACCACGCCGGCGACTTCCTGATACTGATAAAGAGCCTTGCCGAATGCCAGCACCATTTGCTTGTCGTAGCCGTGGAAGGTCGGCAACCATTCGAGCTTGGCCGCGTCGAGATCTTCGCCGGTGATCACCGCCTTGACGCCGGGCAGCGCCAGCGCCTTGCTCTTGTCGATGCTCTTAATGCGAGCATGCGGATACGGACTGTGCACGAGCGCGAGGTACAGCATGTGCGGGAGCACGATGTCGTCGAGATAGCGGCCTTTGCCGCGGATGAAGCGCGGATCTTCCTTGCGCTTCATCGACTTCCCGAGCGAATGGCGCGCAGGCAGGTCGTCGGTCGTCGTGGCCATGCTCAACTTCCTACGGCGGCGGCGGCCGGTTCGGCCGCGAGTTCGGTGGAGGCCTGCTGAATGGCTTTCACAATATTCTGATAACCCGTACAGCGGCAAAGATTGCCCGCAATCGCTTCGCGGATCTCGGCTTCGTTCGGCGCCGGCTGATGTTTGAGCAGTACGTACGAGGTCATCAACATACCGGGCGTGCAGTAGCCGCACTGCAGGCCGTGCTGATCCCAAAATGCCTGCTGCAACGGATGCAGCTTTCCGCCTTGTTCCAACCCTTCAACCGTCGTGATCTCGTGGCCGTCGGCTTGCACGGCGAACATCGTGCACGACTTCACCGCGCGGTCGCCGTCCATTGCCACGACGCAGCAGCCGCAGCTCGACGAGTCGCAACCGACGTGCGTGCCGGTGAGGCCGAGGTCTTCGCGCAGAAAATACGCCAACAGCGTCCGCGGCTCGACGTCGCGCTCGTAGCGCTCGCCGTTGACCGTCACCGCGATCTTCATTTCAAACCTCCCACGCCTAACCGTTCGAGTGCGCCGGCGATCGCGCGTCCGACCAGCACGCCGGCCATCGCCTTCTTATACTCCACCGAACCGCGGTTGTCGGGCGAGGGGTCGGCGATCTTTTCGGCTTCGCGCATGGCCGCCCGAATGAGGTCCTTGCTGGGCTTGGCGCCGGCGAGCAGCTTCTCGGCAGCGAAATCGCCGACCTTGCGCTCGATTTTCTGATACGATCCCGACGTGCGCGTGCCGGGCGTCGGGAACCGTACCTCGACGGCCATTTCGCCGGTGCCGACCGCGGTCGTGTACGAGTCGACGACGAAATCGTCGATGGCAACCGTCCGGGTCGCGCCGCCGGGAGTGCGTATCGAAACCTGCGCGCGAGCGGCCAGCGCGGTCACCGGCCAATCGCCGGCCGGATCGTTATGGCAGAGACTCCCCACGACCGTCCCCATTTGCCGAACGACCGGATCGGCCACCAAGGCCGACGTGTCGGCCAGCAACAGGTAGCGTTGCGCGATCAACGGGGCGGTCTCGAGTGCGAAGTCGCGCGTCCCCGCGCCGACGGCCAGATGTCCGTCGCTTTCGCGGACGTATGCCAGCTCGTCGATCGCGTTGATGTCCACCAGCACCGACGGGCGCGCCAGCCGGAAACGCATCGCCGGAATCAAGCTTTGTCCACCGGCGAGGATCCGGGCGTCATCGCCGAAGCGCGCGAGCGCTTGGACGGCGTCGTCGACCGAGTGCGCTCGGTAATAGTCGAACGGGGCCGGAAACATCCGCTCCTCCTTGCCCGCGTACGCGAGTTGCGGGGGACTCTGAAACTTGGCCTCTGCTTTGGAAAGTCCCGCACGCGCCGGATGGTTCTTCGACTGCGCGCCTTCGGCGCTCTGCTCAGGATGACGATGGCAGCTCCGCTCAGGATGACACCGGTCGATGGCGAACCACGCATTCGTGCCCGATATCCCAACCGGCACCGTTACCTTTGCCTTTACCGACATCGAAGGCAGTACGGAGCGCTGGGAACGTGACCGCTCGGCGATGGAAACGGCGGTGCGCCGTCACGACGCCCTCGTTCGCGAGGCGATCGTCAACCACGATGGCTACGCGTTCAAAGCCGCGGGCGATTCGTTCTGCGCCGCATTTTCGCACCCGGCCGATGCGGTGGCCGCGATGCTCGACGCACAGCGCGCGCTCGCTGCCGAGGATTTTTCAGCCGTCAACGGGCTTCGAGTACGCGCAGCTATTCACACCGGAACCGCCGACGAACGCGATGGCGATTACTTTGGGCCGGCCGTCAATCGCATCGCGCGCCTGTTGGCCATCGGCCACGGCGGCCAAACGCTCGTTTCCGGCGTGACCGGCACGATCGTGCAAGCCGAACTCCCCGCACAGGTAACGCTGCACGATCTGGGCGAGCACCGGCTCAAAGATCTCACCGCGCGAGAGCGCGTCTACCAACTCGACGCACCCGGTCTTCCGACCGAGTTTCCCGCACTGCGGTCGTTGGGTACGCGCTCGAACAACTTACCGGTTCAATTGACGTCGTTCGTTGGCCGCGAGCGCGAACTATCGGAGATCGTCGCGCTGGTTCGGGAAAATCGCTTGGTAACGTTGATCGGGTCGGGCGGCGTCGGCAAAACGCGCACGGCGCTCCAAGTGGCCGCCGAGCTGCTGGACGATTTCGACGACGGCGTTTGGTTCGTCGACCTCGCACCATTGTCGAACGGCGATCACATTCCGTGGACGGTCGCGCACGCTCTCGGCACGGCGCTGGCCACCGGCGGCGATCCAATCGACGAACTCGTACGGGTGCTCAAACCCAAGAACGCGTTGCTGCTCTTCGACAACGGCGAACATTTGGTCGAGCCGGTCGCCGGAATCGTTCTCGCCGCGCTGGAAGCGTGTCCGCGCGTTAAGATCCTGGCATCCAGCCGGCAAGGCCTCGACATCTCCGGCGAGCAGACGTACCGGTTGCCGTCGCTCGACGTTCCGGCCGCGGTCGCGCTTTTCGCCGAACGTGCGCGCAGCGTCGACGAACGATTTGCGCTCACCGGCGAGAGCGCCGCCACGGTCGCCGAGATCTGCAACCGGATCGACGGGATACCGCTCGCCATCGAGCTCGCCGCATCGCGAACTGCCGTCCTGAGCGTAAAGCAGCTCTTGGAAAAGCTGAACGAGCGGTTCCGCTTGCTCTCCCAAAAAAGCAGCCGCCGCCTCCCGCGTCAGCAAACGCTGCGCGCGCTGATCGATTGGAGCTTCGACCTACTCGACGAAGACGAGCGCAAGGTGCTTCGGCGCTTGTCGGCGTTCGCCGGCGGATGGACGCTGCAGGCGGCCACCGCAGTGTGCGCGGACGATGCGATCGACGAGTGGCAGGTTTTCGAGCTGCTCTCCACGCTGGTCTCGAAATCTCTGGTCGTCGCCGAATACGGCGGCGACGATCGCCGCTACCACCTGCTGAATTCCATTCGCGACTATGGCCGAGAGCGCTTGGAAGCGGCCGGCGAAGCGGCCGAGATCGCAACCAAACACGCGCGCTATTTCGCTGAGTTTGCGGCAAGCCTCAGTTCGCTGGTCGACGCACTGGAAGACGTTCGGTGGCAACGCGCGCTTGCGCCGGAACTCGACAACCTTCGAGCCGCCCTCGACTGGACGGTCTTTCGCGGCAACGACGCGGCTACCGGATTGCGTTTGCTCGCACAGCTCGAATGGCCGGAGCTGTTGGCCACCCCGCAAGAAGCGGTGCAGTGGTTTGATGCGGCCGCCGGTCCGCTCGACGCGGTCGTCGCGGAAGCGACGCGCGCACGCGTCATTCGCCATCACGTTCGGTTGGAATGGCTGGTAGGACGCGCGACCGCCGACCGCGAGCGCCACGCGATCGGCGGACTCGCGCTGGCACGCGCGTCCGCCGATCCCGACGCGACCGCACACGCTTTAGCGATTCTCGGCAGCGTCTATCGCGATGCCGGGCGATTCGACGACGCCGAACGGCTCTTCGAAGAAGCCTACGCTGCGGCGCCGGCGCTTTCCCCAATTACCCTTAACGCGCTGCTGCGCAACTGGGCGGTGACCAACCTGCAGCGCGGCGACGTCGACACGGCTCGCCGGCGCTTCATCGAAGTCGCCGAGCGGGAGCGACCAGGGAGTGAAGCGCACGCGAGCGCGTTGCTCAACATCGGCGAACTCGAATTTGCGGTTGGAAACGTCGAAGCCGCCCGGGCCGCCGCGCGTAAGGCGCGAGAAACGCTCGATCGTCTTAACGCCGCGCCGCTCGGGCTCGCCGTCTGCAACCTCGCCGCCTACGCGATGGCCGTCGACGAGTTCGATGAAGCCCGCGAGCTTCTGCGCGAGGCGCTCACGTTGCTCAAACAAACCGGCGCCCGCTGGATGACGACGGCACTGGAGCATCACGCGTTGCTCGGCGGGCTGCGCGGCGAACACGACCGCGCCGCCATTCTGGTCGGCTTTACGAACGCGCGGTATTCCGGCGCCGATGTGCGCCAAAAGACCGAGCAAATCGGATACGACCGCCTGATGCGGCTTCTATCGGCGTTTTTCGCTGAAAACGAACTCGCGCGGCGGTTGAATGAAGGCGCTAGCTTGAGTGACGAGCAGGCGCTGGAGCACGCCGCCGCGATAAACGAACCTCAGGCGACAAGCACGGCGGCGACCGCCGCCGAGAAACGAGAATAGCACCAATGGCCACCGCCCACGAACAAGCTTCCGCAGAACTCCACGCTCACGGACATTCAATCGACGAACTTCACCATAAGCTCGCCGCGCTGCCCGGCGTCGACAAAGAACGGCTGCACAAGGCGGTCGACAAGTTCAAAGCCGCCCACAAGCAATTTAGCGACGACGCTCTCGGCTGCATGAACTAACGCGCTAGGCGGGCTGCGCTCCGAGCGCGTCCGCGATCGCACTTCCAATCGGGACGCCGAGTCCGGTGCACGGATTCCAGGGCGCACCCGCCCCAAAACGGTCGTTGCTTCCCTCCGTAATTGAGTGGAAGAGCCCGTGGTGCGACCGTTCGTAGAGCAACGGCGAGAAAAAGCCGATCGGCGTTCCCAGGTGCGCGTTGATCCGCGCCGCCAATGCCGCCCACATCGGCGCCACTGCACTGGTGCCGCCCATGGCCAACTCCACACCGTTGAGGATGCCATAATAGCCGGGCGTTTGTTGCGCGGCAACGTCGGGCACTCCGCGACCGGCGGGCACGCCGTAGTGCGATGCCGACGATCCCGCAACGGTTTGCCACGCGGGAGTCGCAAAACGCTCGCTGAAACCGCCACCGGTTTTCTTCCATGCTCGCTCGGCATTTGCCGCGGTGATTTCCGTCGCTCCGCAAGCGATGGCGAACGGGCTGGAAGCCGGCGCCAGCACATGTGCATTCCCGGCGGCATCGAGTTCGGCGCCGTTGTCTCCCGACGCACAAAAGACGCTCACGCCCAGAAGTGCCGCCACTGCAAACAGCTCGTCGAGAATCGCCAGCGCGACCGGCGTCCAAAGATGCTCGGGCCATCCGTAACTGATCGACAACACCGAGGGTGCGAGCTCGTCGTCGAAGAGCGCCGTGCGGACGGCGTCGAGAAAGCCGCGCTCGTCGTTGGGTGCCTCGTAGACCACGACGCGCGCACCCGGAGCGAGCGACGCAATGATCTGAACGTCGAGCGCTGCCTCGAGATCCTTGACCGTTTCCAATTCGTGTTCGACGACCGCATTGTCCACGCGCTTCACGATGGGCACGGGTGGTGTGAGTTTTTGCGCCGCCATGCAACGATCGAAGTCGGCGGCGTTGAAGACGCCGTTGAGCTGCAGCACGCCGACCGTCTGACCGCTCCCGTCGCCGGGGGGAAACGCGTAGCGCGCGACAACGTCGCGCGCTTTGAGCGGCGTAACGCTCCGCTGCAACGACGTGAGCTTGCGCGAGCGCGGCCATTGGTGCAAGCCGAAAATGCCGCGCACGATGGCGACGATCTCGGGAGGGACGTGCAACGCTCCGGAGCGGTGGCGAAAGCGCCGCTGACCCTCGTCTTCGAAAATCGCAACCGTCGCTCCAAACGCGTCGATCAGCCGGTCGATCGACCCACTGACCGTCACCGATCTCCAGTGCGAATTTCCGACGGTGATTCCTAAGCCCTCGCAGTAGCGCTGCAAGACGGCGACGTCGGCGGGGTCGGCATCGGTCTGGCCTTTGAGCGTACTCCGCGTGGCGTAGGTGCGACGCAACGGTGCAACGCTCCCGAGCGTGCGTGCGGCGTCTTCATCGAGATCGCCGCCGCGGCGCGGGCGCAGCCACGCCGTCAACAGCACTTCGGAGTCCGCCGATACCGAATCGGCTTTACGGCTTCCCGGCCAAATCGCGCGTTCCGTGCCCGGTAGCGGAACGCGCTTTTCCTCGCTCATAACGTGTTACTTCGCCTCAAGAGGCGGCGCGCTTTCCTGATCCTTGCGTAAGCCGGCTTGGTGACAGGTCGCATGCCGGCCGGCCGCAAACCACCGAAATCCGGGTTCCTGACTCAAGGGGGCCATTATGACGTTTGCGTTTCGCTGCGGAACCATCGCTGCGCTGGTTTCGGCCACATCGCTGGCAGGATGCGCCGGCGGCTCGACACTCGTTCCTTTGCAGCCATCGGCACCGGCTGCGAACGCATTTTCGTTCGTCAACGCACGTTTGCCGAACGCCGGCCCGCCTCCATGCAAAGGGCAAAAAAACACCAAACAGTACGCCACCGTCGGACCGCAAGGCATCTCGACCAAGGGCGGTTCGCTGTGTCTGCCCGCCTTCGGCGGCTGGGGCGGCTCGATCCAGTACCCCAACGTCAACGAGGGCGCTCAGGCGTATTTCACGACCAGCACGACCGCGTATCAGCCCGGCCTCTTTCCGCCGCCGGGCTCGATGACGCCGCTCTTTTACATTCAGTTCTCCTTTAGCGCAAACGTGACGTTCGGATCGAAGCTTCCGGCCGGCAACGGGATTGCGAGCGAGAAAGTGATTCCGCTGAAAGCCTATACCGCCGAGTCCGCACTCGCCTTCGGCAGCCTTTGGGAACCATTCGGGTCCTGTTACTCGATTGCCAAGAAGGTCAAGTACGGCGGCGGAATCGGGCGCGTCGGGTCGATGTTCTTAGGCAAGCACATGACGCCGTCGTCCGGGGTGATCGAGATTTATCAAGGCAAGCTCGTCGGCAACAAGTGTTGACGGCTTAGAGTTTTCCGCTCGCGATATACGTGACGATGTCCCAGGCATTGCGAATGCCGACGAACACCAGCAACAACGCCCCTCCCGCAAGGGCGAACAGCGCCTGCACCGGGTCGAACGGTAGCCCGATCGCGCCGCCGGAAATGGCCGCATAGCCTGCGAACGGAAGAATCGTGTACCAGATCCAGTCCTCGAGATCGGCCACGTAGGTGCTCAGCTGTCGCGTCCAATGCATGATTCGTAAAACGTAGACGATCCCGTAGAGGCCGATCGCCGCTACGACGACGGCCGGGTAGGCAAGCGATCTCCACGGCGCGCAGAGCAACGCCGATACGAGCAATGCCGTGCCGAAGTGCACGACGGTAGGCGTACTGAACGTGGAAATGCCGGCCTGCGAGTTCTCACGCCGTTCCGTTGCGGTCACCAGCGTGATGACCACGAACATCAAGCCGGTCAACGCCGCCGCTGCCGAGCCCGCGACCACAAAAAAGCTCGACCACGGAACGAGAAACGACGACGCATTATAGGCCACCAACGTCTCCTTTCGGTGACGCAGTTCGCAACGCCGCCACTACTTCTTCGGCCGCCCGTTCGCCGGTTTCCAACGCTCCGCTGACCGTGCCGCCCTGTCCGTCGAACGACGTCGCCTCACCGGCGAAGAACAACGCACCGTCGACCGATTCCGCGAGCGCCTCTCGAGCGTTGCCGCCGCCGGCAGTCACGTAGCTATATGCGCCGCACGCAAACGGGTCGCCGCTCCAATCGTGCACCGCACTCCATACCAGCTCGCTGCGCGCGAGTGTGGTCGCGTCGAACAACGCGCCGAACCCCGCAACCGCGCGGTCGACGATGTCCACTTCTGGGACGTTGCGCAGTGCCGCGGTGCCGGGGCCGCCCGACCACGCGGTGACCAGACGGCTGCGCAGCGGCATCTGCGTCCAGTACGCCATGAACGGCGGCGTGCCGCTGCGAAAAAAAGCAGCGTCGCGATAGCGGCCTTCGTGAAGCCGCTCCCAGAACGGCGAGCGAAAGCCCATGACGACCTTAACGACGTGACCCATCTCGATGCAACTCAGCGCCGCGCGCTTTGCGGCGGGCAGTTCGGGATCGAACACGACGCCGCCGGCGCCGTCACCACCGCGCAGGATGCCGGCCGGGAGCGTCACGACTGCTGCCCGTGCACGAACGGTGCGCGAAACTCCGTCGTTGCCGGCGTACTCGACGATAACGTCGCCACGCCGCCATACGATGCGGCGCACGACCGCGTTCAGAAACAGCCGAACCCCGGCATCGACGCAGTGCGCCCGCAGAAAGTCGAAGGCGGGAGCATAACCGCCGACCGGTCGCGCGCTCGTCGAGTCGGTACCTGACTGCAGCTCGTCGGCGATTGCGCGAACGCTAGCGATCGCAGGGTCGGCTGCCTCGAAACCTTCGACGAAAGCCCGCGCCGCCGCGACGCTGCCGCGCAGCGCTTCGTCACGTTCGAATCGCCGCAAAAACCGTTCGACGCTCTCATCGTGCGCGAGCGCACTCGCTCGTTCCAACGTCGCCGCGGCGGCCGCGGCGAAATCGTCCTCCTCGCGCACCAACTCGCCGCTTTCATCGCGCACCCACGATTCGCCGCCGGTCGCGATAGCGGCCGATCCGGCTTCGCGGAGCAATCGCATCGTCGTTTCGGCCGGACCGTGGATGAACTCCGCGCCGAGTTCGGCCGGAGGTTCCGCTGCTTCGAACGCACGCCACCGTACGCGCCCGCCGGTGCGATCGCGCGCCTCCAGCAAGACCACGCGCAGGGAGCCCGCCGCCAACCTGCGCGCCGCCGCCAATCCGGCCGCTCCGGCACCGATGACGACCGCGTCAGCATCCATGCACGGGAATATACCGCGCTGCGGACCACCTCCGTTATTTGGCAGGCGGCAGGAACCGGCCGCAGCCGGGCAGACTGCACGGCGTAAGGATGAAGACTCGAGCGCTCGTCCCGATCGCCGTGTCGGGGGCCACGGCAGTCGCTGCAGCATTTCTGCTGGTACTGTTCGCGCCGCATTGGCTGCAGAGTATGGTTCGGATCGTTGCCGTCTACGACGCGGCTGCCCTCGCGATTCTGGCGTTCTACTGGACGGTCGTCATGCAAAGCGACGCCGCCCAGACCAAGGCGCGCGCGGCGGCGCAGGATCCGGGTCGCAACGCGGCCTTCGCCATCGTGTTGACGGCGGTCGTTTTCGGCTTCGTTTCCGCGTTCGCCATCCTCGGACCCGGGCCGCACGACCGGCTCCCGGAACACGAGGTCGCGATCTACGTGCTGGGCTTCGGCGCCGTCGTCCTGGGCTGGCTGCTCATCCACACGATCTTCGTGTTTCGTTACGCGCATCTCTACTATCGCGACCGCGACCGGAACCTGAGAAGCGACGGTGGCCTCGTTTTTCCAGGCACCCCGGAACCGAGCGACGTCGACTTCGCGTACTTCTCGTTCGTCATCGGGATGACGTTTCAAGTTTCCGACGTGCAGATCACCGATCGAGGCATTCGGCGCCTCGTGCTCGCGCACGGGCTCATTTCCTTCGGCTATAACACGGCCATTCTCGCGCTCGTCGTTAACGTGGTCTCCAACCTGCTGCACGCATGAGCGTCGCCGCGTTCGTCGTCGCCTTCATTTCAATTATCGCGCTGGTCGCGATCGCGAACCGCATCAACGTGGCTTATCCGATCGTGGTCGTGCTGGGCGGCATGCTGATCGGCTTCATTCCCGGCGTACCGACCGTCACGTTGCCGCCCGATCTCGTGTTGGTCGTTTTCTTGCCTCCATTGCTGTATTGGGAAAGCGTGACCGCGCCGACCAGTGAGTTTCGTGCCGGCGCATGGTGGATTTTCCAAATGGCCTTCGGGCTCGTCGTGGTGACGACGGTGGTCGTCGCCGCGGTAGCTCACGCGGTCGTGCCGGGAATGTCGTGGGGCGTCGCCTTCGTGCTCGGCGCAATCGTCTCGTCGACCGATGAAGTCGCGTTCGCCGCGATTGCCGATCAGCTCAACGTCCCGCGCCACATCATCGGGACGATCGAAGGCGAGAGCCTCGTCAACGACGCCACGTCGCTGATTCTCTACGGCGTCGGAATCGCGGCCGTCGTGGGCGCGTCCTTTTCGATTCTCCATGCGGCGGGAGCATTGGCTCTGGCGGTAATCGAAGCGGTCGCCATCGGCCTGGCGGCCGGCGGCATCGCGGTCCTTGCGTGGCGCACGATTAAGGATCAAACGCTGCAAGGGGCGATCTCGATCGTGATTCCCTTCGTGGCCTACCTGCCGGCGTACTATATCGGCGCGTCGGCAGTCTTAGCGACCGTCACTGCCGGACTCTTCGTCACCCGTTTTACGCCCAGCGTTCTGAAACCTCAAGCACGCGAGTTGGTCACCGGATTTTGGGTCACGATCGTGTTCTTGCTCAACGCGTTCATCTTCGTCGAGGTCGGCATCTCCTTTCATCAAATTCTGTTGCGCCTGCACGAATATTCGCCCGGTCAACTGCTCCTATGGGCCGGCGCCGTAGCCGCAGCTTGCATCGGAGTGCGGCTGGCGTGGACGTTCGCTCAAGGGCTGATGCCGGCCACCAACGAGCCGGAGCACGTCGAGGGGAAAGCCGAATGGTCGCACGTCGCCATCCTGGCTTGGACCGGTATGCGCGGCGGCGTTTCGCTCGCGGCTGCGTTTGCGATTCCGCTCGAGACGTCGGCCGGACCGTTTCCATTTCGCGACCTGCTCATCTTCATTACATTCGTCGTTCTGCTGGCGACCTTAGTTGGCCAGGGCGGCACGCTCCCGTTTCTCATTCGCAAACTCGGGGTCAAAGACGACGGCGCGGACGAACGCGAGGAACAGATCGCGCTGGCGGCGACTTCACGCGCGGCGCTCAAGCATCTTCGCGAACTCGAACGCGAAGGCCGGATTCCGCTCAGCATCATCGAGCTGCTGCGCAAGCGCTTTCGCGCGCGATGGGCGGAGTTCGGATCCGACGAGCGCCGTCCCGACGCCGCGACGCTCACCGCGTCGTACCGCCAAACCGAGTGCGAGGTCCTCGACGTGCAGCGCCGCGAACTCATCACGTTACGCGATCGCGGCAAAGTCGATAACACCGTCCTGCGGAAGATCCAGCGGATTCTCGACTTGGAGACGGTGGCAATCCAGCTGCTCGGCACCACCGGTCACTCGTCAATCGAAGACGAGGACTAAACTAGGTAGGCGGGAGTTCGAAGCGCATGCTGACCGTCGTCCCCGATTCTGTCTGCAGATCCACCGAATGCGCGATGGAGCGAACGATCCGAAGACCGAATCCGCGGTTGGGACGCGGCTTTGGCTGAGCGAACGTTCCGCGGTCGACGACTTCCACTGCGAGAACGTCGTCGGACTCCACCCGCGCGACGATTTTGACATCGCCGACCGGACCGTTGCGGTAGGCGTGTTCGACGGCGTTTGCCAGCGCTTCGCCGACGGCGGTGATAACGTCGAGCCGAACCGCCTCGGGAATCTCGAGGGCGCGCAAGAACTCCGAAAGTGCGTGTCGCATCGGTGCCGCCGTTTCGGCCTGGGCCCTGCGTTCGAGGCTAAATTGGCCCCGTGGCATCACGAAGCGCGCTCGAGATGGGCCATCGCGTCGCCGCGATTTTCGAAAATGTCGAACACTTCGTGAAGCCCGGCATACCGGATGATGCGGTCCAACTGGGGGCCGTTCACGACGACTGCGACCGGCAATCCGTGCTGCTCGGCGTGCATTCGAAAACGGAGCAGTTCGGTCAGCGCGGTCGAGTCGGCATAGGTCACGTCGCTCAGGTCGACCAGAACACCGCGCATTTCCGCCTCGACGAACAGGGCACGATGCAGCTCTTCTTTGCGCGCGATGTCAAGCTCTCCGGCCAGCGTCACCACTTCGAAGGCAGGCTGCGCTTTCACGCGGACTTCCTCGCAGCCAGCACCGGCTCCGATGCGAATCCGATGGTCAAAATCGCGACGTCGTCGCCAACCAGCCGGCTTTCGAAAATCGAGCGATAAATCGCCGCAGCCGCATCCGCGCCGCCCGGACCGGCGGCAATCGCATCGAGCAGCATCCGTTCTCCATCGATGATATTCCGCGAGTGTTCCACGGCACCGTCCGTATAGAGTACCAACATGGCTCCGGGTACCGTCTCGACTCGATGCACGTTATAGACGGGTTTCTCTGACACGCCCAGCGGCAATCCTCCAAAAGCAAGCAGGCGCGGCGACTTGCCGGGCTCGACCAGAATTGGCGGAGGGTGACCGGCCGTCGAGTATTCGAACGAATACGTTCCGGCGTCGGCCACACCAACGATTGCCGTGACCATCGGAGAGGCCGCATCGCCGCGCATGAGGTGATCGTTCACGTGCGTAAGGATCGATTGGGCGTTCGAGTCCAACAAGGCTGCCGTCAGCACTTCATCCCGAACTCGCCGCATCGCGACCGCCGCGTTGAGGCCGTGTCCGGCAATGTCGCCGATCGAGAAGAGAATGCGGTTGGGCCCGATCTCGAACGCGTCGTACCAGTCCCCGCCGACTTTGGCCTCCTCGGTGGCCGGCACGTACGTCGCGCTGAAGCTCATCGACGGTATATTCGGCAACGTCCGCTGCAAGAACGCGTCTTGCAGCGTATCGGCGACGCGCCGTTCCGATTCGTAAGCGGCCCGCAACTCGCGTTCGCGCATTCGCGCTTCCTCACGCTGTTGCCGCACGGCATCGAGCCGGTTCCACGCTCGCGCCGTGAGGAGCGCAAACGTCAAGCCGATGCCGAGCAACAGCAACGCTGCAACGACGATCAAAATGCTCAAGCGAGTGAGCTCGGCCTGGAAGGCGTCGCGCAGTTCGTCGTGGCGCACGGCCAGGTCTTGTTCGGCGGCCTCCCTGTCGAAACGAAAGCGGTCGACGAGACTCTTTCCAAGCCTTTGCAGCGATAGCGAGTTTGGGGCGCGTCGCGTGAGCATAGGCGTTGCAACCAAATCGTTCCAGGCGTCGTTCGTCCGCTGCATCTCGCGCACGGCGGTGACCGCCGAGGGCAAGCCTAGTTCCCGCAAAGCAGCCTCGAGATTCGGGAGCAGACGCGGCATTTGCGCTCTTCCCGTTTGGTATGGCTGAAGAAACGCTGGATCGCGGGTGCCCAAATACCCGCGAAGACCGGTCTCTTCGTCGAGCTGGGCCTTGATGGCGGCAAACAGCAGCGTTCTCGCGTCGCGAACGCTCTGTTCGGTATCGAACGTAGCCGCGACCGAGTTACGGATTAGCACGCCGGCAGACAGCAAGACCACGACGATCGCTACGAGCGCGATAACCCATGGCGTGATCCACGGGATGATCGTGCGCCTAAGAGCCATGGCAGACTTCTTAGTCGGCTCACACCGGTTCCCTCGCGAGAAAAACCCTGGGTATAGAGGGTCTTCATGGCAAACACTCAGGGCGCGTGCTCGTTCTAGCCGTCAACGTGCGATCCGGAGGAAGCCGCGCGACCGCCGACCGGCTGGTCGAGCGCTGCGCCGAGCACCATCCCGACGTGACGATTTTTTCGGAGTATCGGGATACGGCGGCGGGCGAGCGACTGCGCGACCGGGTGCGCCGCACCGGCTTGGAATATCAAGCGTGGACCGCGGGACATCGCGGCAACGGCGTGCTGATTGCGGCCCGCGATCGCTTCGACGGCATCCGCAATCCATTCGGATTGGCCGACGACGAGTATCCCGATGGCGTATTGCTCGCGCACTTCGAACGCTTGGATCTGTTCGGCGTTTACCTACCGGGCCAAGACCGCAAGCGTCCGCACCTGCGATGTCTGGTCGCCGCAGCCCAGCGATATAACGATCGCGGATTGGATGCCGCGTGCATCGGCGACTTTAATTCCGGGCGCAACGAGACCGACATCGAAGTAAACGTGCGCACGGGCCGCATCGTCGACGAATTCAGTACTGCCGATTTGTACGCCCAACTGGAACGCTACTGGACCGAGGCGTGGCTGGCCGCGAATCCCGAGCGCCTGGAATACAGTTGGTCCCTTTTCCGTCTCGACCCGCAATACGAAGGACGCAGCGGCTGGCGCATCGACAAGGCGTTCGTTTCGCGGTCGCTTCTTCCCAAGGTCCGCTCGGCAGAGTACGACCACGCCTTCCGTCGCGAACGCCTTACCGACCACTCGGCGATACTCGTTCGTTTCGACGTGTAGCGGCGAGCTGATGCGCCGAGGAAACGGACGCCCGTCGCGGAAACCGCCAGCCAGATTACGTTGCAAGCGGAGGATTCGATTATGCAGGGTGTTTCGGCGCCGTTTCGCCGCGAAGCGGTAGCGGCTTTCGTTCTGGCAGCCGGGCTAACCGGCTGTGCCGGCCACGGTTCGGCCGGCTCGGCCATTCCAATGGGTTCGCAGGCACAGCGCATTGCGACCGGACCGCTCTCGATCGCGCGCAGCGCGCGCATGGTGCGGGAGCTGGCGGGGCGCGGTTCGGGTGCGACGGGGCCCCGGACGCCCGGCGCCGGCTATCCGGTGACCGCCGATCCGCGCGTCTCCCATCCGGCCGAGACTCCGTGCGTCGACAAGCTGTTCGATCCGCACACGCCGCCCCTCAATCCGAGCGGCTTGCCGGTCGGCGACTTCGCCGACTACGCGGATCACCCGTTCAACTACTCGCCACCGTCGAGTTGCCCGGGTCCGTACGCCAAGATCGTCTTTAAGATGCACTTCCGGGTCACGGCAGGCGTGCAATACGACCGCACCGGCGCGGTGTGGATCGGCGGGACGAACGTGTTCTTCGGAACGACGGCTGAACCGGGGCAAAATGCGAGTCCGGAGTGGACCGTCGAGCGCGACGTAACCGAATACGCCCCCATCTTCGCGCAAGCGTCGACCGGTCAAGCTTCGGTCTACAACATCGTCAACTCGCAGTACACCGGCATCATCTATGGAAGCGCCGAGCTCGATTTTTATCCGGCCACCACGCAGTTTCCAGCCGGTCAAGCTGCCGATGCGGTCTATCCGCTATCGGCCGGACCGGCGGGCGGCTACGTTTTCCTCGACGGCCCCAGCAATCAGCTGACCGGCTCGTTCACCTTCCCGCAGAACGTCGAAGCGGCATACCTCGACGTGTTCCTCGAGTCGCAATCGGGCGACGAATTCTGGTATACGTGCTTCCCGAACGACCTCGCCCAGAAGCTCAATAACTGCGGCGGCACGGCGTTTCGTGAAGGCGAGGTCACCGTTGACGGACAACCGGCCGGCGTCGCTCCCGTGTATCCATGGATCTACAGCGGCGGAATCGATCCGTATCTTTGGGTTCCGATTCCCGGCGTCGAAACGCTCGACTTCAAACCGTATCGCGTCAATCTCACGCCGTTTGCGGCGTGGTTTGACGACGGGAATCCGCATACGATCGCCGTTTCGGTCTTTAACGACGACAACTACTTTGCGACCAACGCCGCCTTGCTCGTGTACGAAGACCATGGCTCTTCGCAAGTTACCGGCGCGCTGGTTAGCAACGGAACGGCGATCGCGCCGGCACAAACGGTGGTCGAACACGTGAAGTTCGATCGATCCGGCAATGCTAAGGGCACGATCGAGGTTTCGGCAACGCATCCGGTCAGCCTGAAAGGGTACGTAAACACGTCGCACGGGCGGGTGACGACGCGCGTGGATCAACGGATCGCCTTCTCGAACGACCAAACCATCGACAGCACGTCTACCGAGTTTCTGCAGAACATCGACCAGCGGACGACGGTGACGTCGGACGCAACCACGATCTCCAACAACCGGACGCTCAGATCCCACGACCAGACCGTCTGGCCTCTCGGCTTGAAGTACCTCTATACCGTGCAAGCCAGCAATGCGACGCAAAACGCCGCCATCACGCAAACCAAGAGCGACAACGGGCTGGTTCAACGGCGCCGCGGCACGGACACCTGGCTGCTGCAGAACTCCGTGAATTCGTCGGATACCCTGACCTTCACCAGTTCCGGCTACTCACCGTCGAACGGCGCGAGCAGCCAGCGGTATAAATCGCTCGGCATCGACGGTCGGTGCTACGAAGAAACGCTCAAGTCCAAAAACTACGCGATCACCAGCATAACGAAAGGGTGTTAATATGGTCAAAACGCTTACCGTTACGATTAGCTTCGCCGCCGCGGCGGCGTTAACGGCCTGCAATGGAGCCAACGTTTCCTCGGTTCCACCGATGCAGACGGCGGCCGCTCCGACGGCAATCAAGGCTCCAGCGAATACGGCCTATGTATTACGCGACGCGCAGGGGCGCGCCGTTCAGGGTGCACACGTCATGTTGACGCGCCCGGGCGCCGAGCGCCTTCGTCCGAACCGCCGGACCAACAACCTCAACTACTACGGCGGCCCCGTCCAAACCACGCCGTCGATTTACGTCGTTTTCTGGGGCTTCACCAGCGATCCGTCGGGCGAGGCAACGCGTGTCGTGAACTTCCTCAATGCCGTGGGCGCGTCGCAATGGCTGAATACGGTCACCCAATACTACCAATCGGGTCCCGTTCACATCTCTAATCCCGCCGGTCAGCTCAAGGGCAGCTGGTACGACAATTCGAGCGTCCCGGCGCATCCGACCGACTCCCAGGTGGCGGCCGAATCCGTGAAGCTGGCACAGCACTTCGGCGTCTACAGCGAAAATGTTTCGTACGTCGTCGCGACTCCGACCGGTCACAGCACTTCCGGATTTGGGACGCAATGGTGCGCCTACCACAGCGTTACCAGTTCGAATGGCGCGACCATTCCCTACACGAACTTCCCCTACATGACCGATGCCGGCGCGTCGTGCGGAAAGAACTCCGTCAACGGCGGACCGGCCGGATTGCTCGACGGCGTCACGATTGTCGGTGGCCACGAACTTGCCGAAACGCAGACCGATCCTGGCGCGGGCAACGGTTGGCTCGATTCGCACGGCAGCGAGATCGGCGACAAGTGCGCGTGGACGAACCTGCAAAACACGAGCTTCGGCCAATACGGCTCCTTCCCAACGCAACCGCTCTGGAGCAACTCCGCCGGCGGGTGCGTGCAATAGCACCACATAACGGAGGTCGCTGCGCCGCTCAATGCAGCTGATCGATGGCCACCTCATCTATTCGGCCAGCGACCTCAATAACTACCTCGAATGCAAGCGCCTAACCGAGCTCGATGCCTTGGTGGCGCGCGCGAAGATGCAACGGCCGCCGGATGACGACGACGCGCAAGCGCAACTCATCCGGCGCAAGGGCGAGGAACACGAGCGACGTTTTCTCGGCGAAATGCAGCTGCTCTACGGAGAGCAGGTCGTCTGTTTTGGGCGTCCCGACTCCAATCTCGAAGCGTTTGCTTTAGCCGAACGCCAAACGCGCGCCGCAATGGCGTCGGGCGCGCCGATCATCTACCAGGCGACGTTTTTCGACGGCCGGTTCGTCGGCCATGCGGACTTTCTGCGCCGCATCGAAACCCCTTCGGCGCTGGGCGCGTGGAGCTACGAGGTTCTCGACACCAAGCTCGCGCTGCTGACCAAGCCATACTATTTAGTGCAGCTCTGCAACTATAGCGAGCATCTCGAGCGGATCCAAAGGTTGGCGCCCGCGCATGGCTACATCGTGCTCGGGAACGGCGAAGAAACTCGCTTCCGCCTGTACGACTACGCCGCGTACTATCGCCACCTCAAGGCGGCGTTCTTGGCCTTCGCCGGAGATCCGGAACGCGCCGCCGCAAACGCTCCGGGCGAATATCCGCTCAAGTGCGAGCACTGCAAGATATGCCCGTGGGACGCCAAGTGCAGGCAGCAACGAATCGACGACGATCACTTGAGCCTGGTTGCGTGGATGCGCCGCGATCAGATTGCCAAATTCGCCGAGGCCGGCATCGGAAGCGTGGCGACGCTGGCGACGGCATCCGACACGGCGCTCCCCAAGGGCATGAGTGCGCAGACGTTTCAAAAACTGCGGCGGCAGGCGGCGATTCAAGTGCGCGGCCGAACCAAGGGCCCGCTCTACGAGTTGCTGCACCACGAACCGCCGATGGGCTTCGCGCTGTTGCCCGAACCGGCACCCGGTGATGTGTTTTTCGACATGGAAGGCGACCCGTATTACGAGCCGGGACGCTCGCTCGAGTACCTATTCGGCTGTTGGCTGCCCGGCGACGAACCTCGGTACCGCCCCTTTTGGGCGCTCGATCGCGGCCAGGAGAAACATCGCTTCGAGGAGTTCGTCGACTTCATCGTCGCGCGCCGCCGCGCATACCCGGCGATGCACGTTTACCACTACGCACCCTACGAAAAGGACGCACTCCGGCGCCTGGCGCAAGCGCACCGCACCCGCGAAGACGCCGTCGACGACCTGTTGCGCGGCGAAGTTCTGGTCGATCTCTACGCCGTGGTCCGGCAATCGCTGCTCATATCCAAGGAGAGTTACGGGCTCAAACGGCTGGAAGATTTTTACGGCTTGCAGCGTGAGACCGGGATCAAGAAGGGTGACGATTCGATCGTCATGTTCGAGCGCTGGCTGTTGGAAGGCGATCCCAACATTCTGGCCGATATCGCCGACTATAACCGGGACGACTGTCTTTCGACGTATTTGCTGCGCGAGTGGCTGGCGCAACGGCGTCTCGACGCAATATCGCAGCTGAGCCTCGAGGTTCCCTACCGTCCGGTGAAACTGCCCGGCGAGCCGTGTCACACCGAGTTCCTGGCCAACTGCTCGAAATGCGAGCAGCGCCGAAAGGACGAACGCGAACAGCAGCGGCTTACGGACATCGAGCGTACGCTGCTTGCCGACGATTCGGACGACGCCCAGGTGCATCACTTGCTCGCACACCTGCTAGCCTACCACCGGCGCGAAGAGAAACCGGAATACTGGGCGTACTTCGACCGCCGCGAGAACGTCGACCGTTTGCTCGAGGACGGCGAAGCGCTATTCGGACTGACGCTCCGCGATGACGTCGCGCCCGAGAGCGTTGCGCGGAGTTACGTCTACACGTATCGTTTTCCGGATCAACCGCACAAGATGGCGGCAGGCGACACCCCGCACGACCCGTCCGCCGACCCGTACAAAAACGCCGGCACCATTATGGCCATCGACGAAGATCGAAACGAACTGCGCTTAAAGCGTACCGGATCGATCGACGAAGCACGCACCGTTACGGCGCTCATTCCGCGGCACCCGCTGCCCACCGACGTGCAACGCAAGGCGCTGAAGAGAATCGCCGAAGCCTTCCTGGCCGGCCGGCTCGACGAATGCCGGGCGACGTTCGATCTGCTCGCGGCTCGCAATCCGCGCGTGTCGGGCCGCGGCAGCGGCGTTATTCAACCCGAACCCGTCACCGCGGCGGCCGTATCGGAAATCGTGCAATCGCTCGACAACAGTTACCTGTTCGTTCAAGGGCCGCCCGGGAGCGGTAAAACGACCAGCGGCGCGTACGTCATTTGCGACTTGCTGCAACGCGGAAAGCGCGTCGGCATCACCAGCAGTGGGCACAAGGCCATTCATAACCTGCTCCGCAAAATCGAGTGCGAGATGACGGCGCGCGGCGCACATTTCCGTGGGCTCTATAAATATAGCGGCGCCAACGCCGGGTCGAAGTACGAATCGCCCTTACCCGATGCATTCGTCGAATCTACCGACGACAACAAGGCCTTCGACGGCGACGACTATGCCTTGGCGGCCGGCACGTCGTGGCTGTTTGCGCGCGACGAACTCGTGGGCCGGTTCGACTACCTCTTCGTCGACGAAGCCGGGCAGGTCTCGCTCGCCGACGCAATTGCCGTGTCGGCAAGCGCCCATAATCTAGTCCTGATGGGCGATCCGTCGCAACTTGCGCAGGTCAGCCAGGGCGTGCATCCGCCGTACGCCGGAGGCTCGGTCTTGCAGCACGTGCTGGGCGAGGACCACACCGTCCCGCCGCAGCGCGGGATCTTTCTCGACGTTTCCTATCGCATGCAGCCCGAGATCTGCGCGTTAGTCTCGGACGCCATGTACGATTGCCGCCTCAAACCTGCCCGCGATACTTTTCTTCACCGGGCGATCGTCGACGATCGGACTTACGCCGGCCTGTATTACCTGCCGGTCGAACACGCCGGCAACCGCTCGAGTTCGCCGGAAGAGGCAGACCGCATAGTGCGCGAGATCGCGCGGCTGCTTGCGGGCACGCTCGTCGACTCGCAACCGCCATGGCGCGGCATCGAGCGCCCGATCTCGCATAGCGACGTCATCGTCGTGACGCCCTACAACGTGCAGCGCCGGCTGATCGCACGCAAGCTCGCCGAAGCCGGAATCGACGTGCGAGTCGGAACCGTAGACAAATTCCAAGGCCAGGAAGCTGCGGTCGTGTTCTATTCGATGGCCACGTCGGCCGGCGACGACGTGCCCCGCGACCTCCAGTTTCTCTTCGAACGCAATCGCTTCAACGTCGCCATCTCGCGGGCGCGCGCGATGAGCGTGCTCGTCTGTAGTCCGCGGCTGCTCGACGTCGACTGCCGGACGCCCGAGCAGATGGCACTGGTGAACCTGCTGTGCGCCTTTGCCGAGGTCGCACACCGCTATACGCCGGCCGGTTGAAAGGTTCTGCGACTCCGGTCGCACAACGTTTCGAGAATCACTCACGCGCACGACGTTGTTGAAGGGAGTCTCGCTCGCTATGAAAGCTCCGGCGGTTCTATCGATGGTTTTAGGTTTGTTGACGGCCGGCACGGCGCTCGCGGCAGCCGCTGGATCCGCCGTCACCCTGCAACCGTCCACGCTGTCGTTCAAACAGGCGATGTCGGCCTGCTCGGGCTCCCTGGGCAGCATCACGTTTACCCTCGGTCACTCGCGAGTCGCGAGCCTGCCCGGAGTGTCCGACGAGACCGACACGTCGTCGGCGGGGATCGATACGGTAACGTTTAGCGACGACAAGACCGGTAAGACCGCGGTCGCGAAGGCCAACGGCCACAATAACAGCGTTATGGCGAAAAACGTGCAGGTGAAGTGGAAGAACCAATTGGCCTGCATCAACCCGGATTGATTCACTCCCGATCTTCGTCAACTCAGCCTTTCATAATGGCGTGCTGCGAGTAGGGATCGACGTCGGCGGGACCTTTACGGATCTCGCGGCGATCGATTCCGACAGCGGCGAAACCTTCACGCTCAAAGTTCCTAGTACGCCGCGCGAGCCCCAGCGCGGCGTTATCGATGCCCTCGAACGGTTTCTCGCCGAGCGCCGCTGCGGCGCGTCCGCGGTCGCGTTCCTGGGACACTCGACGACGATCGCCACCAATGCGTTACTGGGACAGCTCGGCCTCGAACTGCCGCGGGTCGCGCTCGTCACCACGCACGGTTTTCGCGACGTGATCGAGATCGGGCGCCAGAATCGCAGCGACGTCTACGATCTTTTCGTCGAACGCCCACGGCCGCTGGTCGCCCGGGAAGATCGCTTCACCGTACGCGAACGCATGGATTATCGCGGCCAGATTCTCGAACCACTCGACGCCGAATCGCTCGCGCAGGTTTGCAAGGCACTGCGAGCCTGCGACAACCTGGCAGCAGTGGCGATTTGCTTGCTCAACGCGTACGCCAACGATGCGCACGAGCGCCGCGTTGCGGAAGCCGTAGCCGAAGCGCTGCCCGGCGTCGCGGTCGTCCGCTCGTCGCACGTCGATCCCGAATATCGCGAGTACGAACGCTTTTCGACGGCGGTCGTGAACGCGGCCTTGACGCCGATCGTAGCGCGCTATCTCGATAGCTTGACGGCGGCTCTGCGCGAGCTCGGCTTGGGCGCACCGTACTACGTCATGCGGAGCGACGGTGGATTGGCGAGCGCCGCGCACGCCGCGTCGCGGCCGGCGGCCATCGTCGAGAGCGGGCCGGCCAGCGGCGTCGTCGCGGCCGCCGCCCTGAGCAATCGCTTCGGCGAGCGACGTCTGCTTTCGTTCGACATGGGGGGAACCACCGCGAAAGCCGGCGCGATCGTCGACGGCATCGCGCATGTGGTCGCCGAGTTCGAGGCCGCCGGCAGGACGCACAGCGGACGCTCCATCCGCGGTAGCGGGTATCCGGTCCGATTTCCGTTCGTCGATTTGGCCGAAGTGAGCGCCGGTGGCGGAACGATCGCATGGATCGACGATGCCGGTTCGCTGCGCGTCGGACCGGTATCGGCGGGCGCCGACCCGGGACCGGCGTGCTACGGCGTTTCCGAGCGTGCCACCGTGACCGACGCCAACGTCGTCCTGGGACGGCTCAATCAAACGCATTTGCTGGGCGGCGCGTTCCCGATCGACGCGGGGCGCGCACGATCGGCGGTGGCCGCGCTGGCCGATTCGCTCGATCTCAGCGTCGAAACGACGGCTGCCGGAATCGTCACGCTGATCGACGCGCAGATGTCGAAAGCGCTTCGCATCGTGACCGTCGAGCGCGGACTCGACCCGCGCGATTTTACGCTGGCGGCGTTCGGCGGGGGCGGTCCGTTACACGCTTGCGCGCTGGCCGGCGAGTTAAGCATTGCGCGCGTTCTCGTTCCGCCGCGTCCCGGCATCTTCTCGGCATACGGCCTGTTGGTGGCCGACATCCGCGAGAACGTCGTGCTTCCGCTGTTGGCGCCACTCGAGGAAACGGATTTCGCGCGGCTGGAGCGCACGTTCCGCGAGTGCGAAGCGCGCTCGCGCGCGACGCTGCTGGCGCAGGGCGCCACGCCCGAGTCCATCCGATTCCGGCACGAGTTAGACGCGCGCTACGCCGGCCAAGGTTTCGAGTTGTCCATCCGGCACGACCCCGCAGCCGAAGCCGTCTCTCGCCATTTTCATGCGGCGCATCGCGCGCGCTACGGCTACGACGTTCCTGGCGAACGCATCGAGCTCGTGAACGCTCGCTTGACGGCGTTCGGCTCTCTACCGCACATCGCGGATACGGCGAATCGGCCGCACGACCGCACTGTGCGCGCGCCGCAAGCCGCCGCGTACCGCCGCGTTTGGCATATCGACCGCTTCGTCACAACGCCGGTCTTCGCGCGCGACCGGCTGTCAGCCGGCGACGCAATCCGCGGCCCGGCGATCGTCGAGCAATACGATACCTGCACGTATCTCGCGCCGGACTGGGGCCTAACCGTACGCGATGATTTGCTGGTTCTCGATCGCGCAACGAGCGACGCGTGAAGAACGCCGATCCGATCACCGTCGAGGTCATTCAGAACGCGCTGGTTTACGCGAGCGAAGAGATGGGCATCGCCGTGCGCAACAGTGCGTACTCGCCGAACATCAAAGAACGTCTCGATCACTCGTGTGCGCTATTCGACGCGCGCGGCCGGTTGATCGCCCAAGCCGAACACATTCCAGTGCATCTTGGGTCGCTTCCGTGGGGCCTCAAGCAAACGATGCGCGTCGTCACGAGCGAGTGCGGAGGAGCGCGCGAGGGCGATATGTGGGTCGCAAACGATCCGTATATCACCGGCACGCACCTCAACGACGTCACCGTGGTTCGCCCGGTGTTTTTTGCCGGCGCCTTGATTGGATTCGCGGCGAACAAGGCGCACCACACCGACGTGGGCGGCAGCGCTCCCGGATCGATGCCGGTGGATGCCGTCGACCTATTTGCCGAAGGTCTGGTCGTTCCGCCGATGCGTCTGGTCGAATGCGACGAGCCGGTAGCGACCGCAATCGACCTGTTTCGCGCCAATTCACGCACGCCGCAGGCGCGCGCCGGCGATTTACGCGCGCAGATCGCCGGGAACTATACGGGCGAGCGCCGGCTGATCGAACTCTTCGAGCGCTACACGGCCGGTGTCGTCCTGGCGGCCATCGACCGCATCCTCGCCGACAGCGAGACGCGCATGCGCAACGCGCTGCGCGCGTTGGGGGACGGCGTTTTCGAAAGTACCGACTTTCTCGAGGATCGCCAAGGCTCGCCGACGATTCGAATCGCCGTCAAGCTCACGCTGCGCGACGGAACGGCGTCGTTCGATTACACCGGGACGGGCGCGCAGATGAGCGCTCCGCTCAATGCGGTGTTCGGCGTAACGCTATCGGGCGTGCACTACGCGCTGCGCGCCGTCACCGATCCGACGATCCCGATGAACGACGGTTGCTTTCGACCGGTCGACGTATTCGTTCCGGAAGGAACGCTGCTCAATCCGCGCCGCCCGGCACCGGTTTCCGGCGGCAACGTCGAGACGAGCACGCGCAACGCCGACGTCGTTCTTCAAGCCCTTGCGCTCGCCGCTCCCAATCGGGTGCCGGCGTGCAGCGGCGGCACGATGAGCAACGTCGTCATGGGCGGAACGCGCCCCGACGGTCGCGCCTGGACGTTCTACGAAACGAACGGGTGCGGCATGGGCGCGCGCCCCACCAGCGACGGCATCGACGGCATCCAATGTCACATGACCAACTCGTCCAACACGCCGATCGAAGCGATCGAGCGCGACTTTCCACTGCGCGTCACTCGTTACGAATTTGCCGAGGGAACCGGCGGCGCCGGACGCCATCGTGGCGGAAACGGCCTCGTTCGCGCGATCCAACTCGTCGAAGGTTCGGCACAGGCGTCGCTGCTCGCCGACCGCCACGTTCTGCAGCCGCCCGGAGCTCTCGGCGGCGCACCGGGCGCATGCGGCCACCATGCGCTGATACGCAATGGCTACGAAACCGAACTCGCAGCCAAGGTGACGCTCGCGCTCGAACCAGGCGACGTCATCGTCGTGCAAACGCCGGGCGGCGGCGGCTACGGCCCTTTGTCATCCTGACACTACTTAGCGTGCGAGCGGTGAGTTGCTGCGCGCGACCGACGGGCGCTCGAGTCCGAAACGGGCCGCGCACAACAAGTCGACCACGCGAATAGCCGATCGCCGGGGAGAGAATCGGCGGCGTGCGTCGGCGGCTAACAGCGTTCCGTACCGCACGCGGGCTTGCACGCCGTTCAGGAGGTTCGCGACTCGTTCGACGAGTTCGCCGGATCGCGCAATCGACGCAACGTCCGGCGCCAATAGACCGCCGAGTCCGCCGTCCATCGCGATCGCCGGCAATGCCGATTGCGCGAGCAAGACGTTGCCGAAGGCGGCGGCGTCGGTCAAGCCGGCATGCACGACGCACGCAACATCGCGACGCGCGCCATCCAGTGTCAGCAACGCGACAGCGTCGGCGCGCTCGCCATAGCGTGACGCGAGCTCGCCGGCGCCCGCGTCTTGCGTCAGCTCGATGAAAGCTCCCGCCAGTCCCCGAGCCAGCAGATCGTCGAGCATTGCGATCGTTTCGCCCTTGGCGTGCGGCGACGCGGATTCGAAGCCGGCGATCGCCACGGCGGTGCATGCTGGATCGTCCGAAGGCCGCACCGGCAGCATCGCAATGCGATCGGGGGCCGCGCAGGGAAGCCACGCAACGCGGACGTCCGCGCCGCCGCGCACCTGGATCGTAGGACCAGCGCTACCGGTACCTTCGACGGCAACCGCCGCCCGCGCGTTTCCGGTGGTAAACCATTCGAGCGACGCACTTTGGCGAAACCTCGCGTCGAACCGATGCCGGAACCGCACGCCGCCGCGCACGATCGGATGACCGAAGGCGCGCAGCCCCGCCTCGAGATCTTCCAAACCGGCAGCCAGCAATGCCGGCGCGCCCGATGCTATGTGCACCGAAATCCCACGAACGTGGCCGCGCGCCGTTCGCGGCATCCCGCCCAAGCGCGCGGACCAGCGTTGGTAAAACCGCGCTTCGTTTTCCGCCTCCCGGTCGAAGCGGCCGGCCGAAGCACCCTCGTAATGCGCGAAGCGCGCGTCCGCAACGTAGCGAATCGCGCGGCCGCCCTCGCGCGCCCGCATGCACAAATCGACGTCCTCGAAGCCGTTGATATACGTTTCGTCAAATCCGCCTTCGCCGAGGAACCATTCGGTCCGTACGGCCATGGCAGCGCCCGAAACTCCCAGCGCATTGCGGGAGGTGGTGACGCCGTCAAGCATCGGCGGCAGATTCCGGTACGAATAGTGCCAATGCGCGTTCGGCAGCATTACGAAGCCGGCGCACTGCGTTACGCCGTCTTCGAAGAACAGCGAACCTCCGGCTATCGCGACTTCTGGCCGGTCGAACGCGCGCACCAGCGGCCCGAGCGCGTCGCCTAACGGATACGCGTCATTGTTGAGAAAGAGAATCAGCGGTGCTTCCGCGAGGCGCGCGCCGGCGTTGCAAGCGCCCGCAAAGTTTTGATTGCGCTCCGTGCGCGCGTATCGCACCCAAGGAAAGCCGGCGATGGCGCTCGGAGTTTCGTCGCTGGACGCGTTGTCGACGACGATGGTTTCGAACGGCAGCGTCGATCCGCGCAACCCTTCCAGCACCCGCAGCGCGCGCGCCGTCAACCACCAGTTGTCGTAGACGGGAATGACGACGCTAAGGTGTGGGTTCAAGCGGTTTCGACGGCGTCGATGACGACGACGGCCGGCCCGGCCGGGCGCTGCACGACGACCCGATCGCCGGCGCGATGCCCCATCAACGCCTCTGCGTAGGGCGACATCCAGCTGATCGTTCCGTGCATCGGGTCGGCCTCGTCTTCACCCACGATCCGCAGGTCGATCTTCGCGCCGCTCCCGTCTTCGTGACCGACAATCCGGCAGCCGAATGCCACGACGCCCGGCTCGGCGGACTGCGGATCGACGACCTGTGCGCTCGCAACGCGCTCCTCGTAATATTCGACGTTGCGCTTATCGGCGCTCGTGCGCGCGCGTTCGAGCGAGTCTTGAAGCTGCGTTAACCCGTTGGGCGTGACGTAATTCGGCCGGTCGCTCACCGGGCGCGGAGGCGGACGTTCGGGACGGTCGTCGTCTTCCTTGACGAATCCGCGGCTCACGGGCGTATTACCGCCGCGCCGTTGATGGCGTCGCCGCGCACCACGGCGAGCGCCGCGGCGGCATCCCGCAACGAAAACTCGGTCGTTTCGGCCACGATCCCTTCGGCCGCGGCAATCGCCAGGAAGTCGCGGGCGTCGTCGCGAGTCGCGTTGGTGACGCTGCGAATTTGCCGCTCTCCCCACAGCAACGAGTCGTAGTCGAACGACGGCATACGGTCGAGATGGATGGCGTTGATAGCGACCACTCCGCCCTTGCGCAGCGACGCCAGCGCCGCGACGACCACATCGCCCGCCGGAGCGAAGGTCACCGCGCGGTCGAGTTTTACCGGCCGCGTTTCGAGTGCGTCACCAACCCATGCGGCTCCCAGCCGTCGCGCGAACTCGCGATGCGCCTCGCCGCGCGTCGACACGTACGCCTCGCACTTCCACGCACGCAGAACCTGAAGCGCGAGATGCGCCGACGAGCCGAAGCCGAATAAGCCGACGCGCTCGCCGGGCTGCACGCCGGCCACGCGCAGGGCGCGAAATCCGATGATACCGGCGCACAGCAACGGCGCTGCGCGCAAGTCGTCCAGCTCGCGCGGCAGCGGGACGGTAAAATCGGCGCGGGCGCACGCGTACTGCGCGTACCCTCCGTCGCGATCGTATCCGGTATACACGGGATGGTCGCACAGATTTTCGCGTCCGGCGCGACACTGCGGGCAAGTCCCGTCGGTTCCACCCAGCCATGAAACACCGACGCGCGCTCCGGCAAATGCGCCATCGACGCCGTCGCCGAGCGCCGTTACGTCGCCCACGATCTGATGCCCCGGAATGACGCAGTCGCGATGCGGCGGAAGTTCGGCATCGACGACGTGGAGATCCGTTCGGCAGACGCCGCACGCCCGCACCCGCAGCAACACTTCGCCGCTCGCCGGTTGGGGAATGTCGACCTCTTCGATTCTCAAGACTCCGTGCGGATCGTCCGCACGGCGCACGGCCGCGAGCATCGCCGTTACGCCGCTTGTACGCGGATTTCTTCGAGCAGTTCGCGCTTGGTCTCCGGCACCATTGCCCGAATGAAGAGAATCGTGACGACGCACAGCGCGGCGTATACCCAAAACGTCAGCGGCCGCCCCAGTTTGTTAATCATCGTCAGGAAGAACTGCGAAACCAAGAAGTTCCCCACCCAGTTCGCTAATGTCGAGATCGACATGCCGAGACCGCGGGCCGGCAGCGGAAATATTTCCGAGATGAGCAGCCAGACGATGGGACCGAGGCTGAACGCGAAGCAGCCGACGTACACCATCATGCTCACCAGCGCGATCGTGCCCAGCGATCCCGACAGATGGGGCTGCGCGAAGGCAATACCGAGGGTCGTGAGCGCGAGGAACATTCCCGCGAGTCCGATGTAGAGCAGCGGTTTGCGCCCGACCCGATCGACGAAAAAGATTGCGACCAGCGTCAGCAAAACGTTGACGGTGCCGACGAGCGTTTGCGCCAGGATCGACGCCGTGTTCGATGAGATACCCGCCATTTGAAAAATCTGCGGGCCGTAATAGATGACGGTATTGATGCCGGTGACTTGTTGTAACAGCGCCAGCGAAACCCCGATGAACAGTGCAAGGCCAACCGCGGGCACCTTGAACGCGGCGAAGCCGGAGCTCTTGACCTTCAGGCTTTCGCGAATCGAGCTTTCCTCGTGAATAGAATCCTGCGGGTTCTCGGCGATGCGGTTCAGTTCGTCACGAGCGCGCGAGTCGTGGCCCCGCCTGAAGAGATAGCGTGGGCTTTCGGGCATGAAAATCATCCCGCCGATGAGGATGAGCGACGGAACCAGAGCAAACCCGAGCATCCAGCGCCAATCGCCGCGGCCGGCAAACACGTAATCGATAAAGTACGCCCCGAGAATTCCAACCGTGATGGCGAACTGATAGAGCGAAACGAGCGCTCCGCGTACTTTCGCCGGCGCAACTTCGGAGATGTAGAGCGGCGCGACAACCGAGCTGAATCCGATGCCAATTCCGACCACGAATCGGCCTACCAGCAAGATCGTTTCGTCGGGTGTGAACGCCGAGGCGAGCGCGCCGATCAGAAAGATGACGCCCGCCGCTAACAGCGTCAAGCGGCGGCCGATCGCGTCGGCGATCGTACCGGCGACGGCCGAGCCGGCGATGCAGCCGATCAGCACGACGCTGATCGTGAATTCCTGTAGCCGCGTGGTCAGCGAGAAGTCTTTGCTGATGAAGAGGATTGCCCCGGAAATCACCCCGGTGTCGTAACCGAAGAGGAGCCCGCCTAAAGCGGCAACCGATGCGACCAACAGGACGTAGGGCCTCATGAAAGCGCTTTTGTGACTGCCCCTCGAACGCTCCTTCCCTATGGAGATCGAGGCAGCGCTCGAGTACGCGCGCAAACACGCGCTCGAGGCGTTACTCGTAACGCGCGGCGGCCACGCCGTCGTTGAAGAATATGCGGGCTCGTTCGGACCCGAGCGTCCGCATGCGCTCTACAGCGGAACGAAGAGTTTCTGGGGAGTCGCCGCACTGCGCGCGCAAGCGGACGGATTACTCGAGCTCGACGAAATGGTGGCCGATACGGTCGAGTCGTGGCGCGAGGATCCTTGGAAGCGCCGCGTGACGTTGCGCATGCTGCTGTCGCTGAGCGCCGGCTTCGGGTTCGGCGGTTTGGGAAGTGCCGTGCCGGCGTACGATCGAGCCCTGGCCTTCCCGCTCAAAAACGAACCCGGCTCGACGTTTACGTACGGCGGCATCGCGCTGCAGGTATTCGGCGCGGTTTTCGCACGCAAACTCGCGCCGCGCAACCAAACGCCGCAGGAGTATCTGCGCGAGCGCGTCCTCGACCCCGCCGGCGTCGCCGTTGCGGCTTGGCGAACGCTTCCCGACGGAACGCAACCGCTTCCAACCGGTTCGTCGCTCACCGCACGCAACTGGCTCGCGTACGCGCGTGTCGTTCTGCGCGAACGCGATGCACTGCGTGAATGCTTTGTCGGCACGACCGCCAATCCGCGCTACGGATTAGGGTGGTGGCTCCCCCCGCCGGGGACGCCCCCCGATCTCGTCTATGCCAGCGGCTCCGGAGGCCAAGCACTCTATCTCGTTCCCTCGCTCGACGTCGCCGTCGTCCACTTTGGAAAGAGCGCCTCGTACAAACACGACGCGTTTTTGAAGCGCCTCTTCCGCTAAACCACGGGAGTAGCGCTGTCGAGCGGTTTGAGGCCGGCGCTTTTGAGTTGGGCTTGGAGCGGTGCGAGACCGGCGACGAACGCATTGTACTTGGCCAAGGCTGCCTGGTATTCGGCATCGAAGCGACCGGCAAACTCGAGCAGTGAAGCGGTTGGAGGCTGATTGCCGCCGCGGAGAAATCCGCCGCTTGGAACGTCTTCACGCAGCGCGCCGGGGCGCTGAATCGAATCCTCGTCGTTCTGGTAGTCGGCGGTAAAAAGCGCGAAGATTTCCGCGCGCTGCGATTCGGCAGCAGCGATTTGGGACGTCAGCGTGGCGTTTGCGGCAACGCCGCCGGCTTTCGAAGCGGCCGCCAGCGATTTCTTGAGCGCATCGAGATTGTTGAGCGCTTGGTCGATCTTTCCGTACTCGCCGAAATACTTTTTGTTGAAAGCGTAACCCGCTTGGTAGTCGGCTTGCGTCCAAGAGTCGCGCGGATCCGGTTTCACGACGACGTTCTGGACGAGCGTCCTCCCGTCGAGCACGATCCGAACCGTATACGTGCCGGGCACGACCAGCGCGCCGATCTTCGGACCCCGGTACTCCTCGCGTGCGGCCCCCATCCATTGAACCGGACCGTCTTCGTGAAAGTCCCATACGTAACGGTTGAGACCCGCTTTGTTCGTGACGTCGGGTACGTCTTTGTCGTGTTCCTTGTGAGTGCCGGTATCGCGGCGAATGACGGCGCCGCCGGCGTCGAGCACTTCGACGACGGGCGTCTTCGACTGCGGTTTGCGCTGGTAGAAATCGACGATTGCGCCGAGCGGCGGATTCGCGCCCGAAAAGCGCGTGTAGGTGCCCTCGTCGTTCGAGTGCTGGTGATATTCGTAGGCGACCCGCGGTGGAAAGAGATACACGCCGGCCGCCTGCGCTTGCGGCAAGTCTTGCAGCGGCCCGATCGCGTCCATGATCCACAACGAGCGGCCGTGCGTTGCGAGCAACAGATCGTCGAACTGCGGTTGAATGCGAATATCGCGCACGGAAACCGGCGGAAGATTCAGGCGGAAGTTCTGCCAGTCGCTGCCGCCGTCGTACGAGAGATAGAGGCCGCGCTCGGTTCCGGCGTAGACGAGATTCGAATTCCTCGAATCGCCGCGCACCGTGCGCACGTATTCGGCGGACGGCAATCCGCTTACCATCTTCGTCCACGTCTGGCCGTAGTCGTGGGTCACGAACAAATAGGGTGCGTAGTCGCCCGAGCGGTGGCGGTCGACGTTGGCATACGCCGTGCCGGCCACCAGCGGTGACGGCGCTACCGTTTCGACCCGTCCAAACGGCGCGACTTCCGGCGGCGTCACGTCGTGCCAGGTCGCGCCGCCGTCGCGCGAGAGCTGCACGAGACCGTCGTCGGTGCCGACCCAAATCTCGCCCTTGTTCAACGGCGATCCTTCGATCGAAAGAATCGTATCGGAATACTCGGCTCCGGAGACGTCGAATGCGAGCGGGCCGCCCGACGGATGCTGGTGCTCCTTGAGGTTTCGGGTGAGGTCGGGGCTGATCGGCGTCCAGTGCTCGCCGCGATCGGTCGTTTGGAAAACGACGTTGCCGCCGTACCACGCAACGTGCGGATCCCAGGGAGCGAACGCGATCGGCGAGTCCCAGTTGAACCGATACTTGCGATTGGCGATATCGAAGTCGTTCTTGGCGAAATCGTAGTACGGAAGCACGAACCGGTTCGTTTGCCGGCTACGATCGTACACCGATACCCGGCCGTCCTGAAGGTCGGTCCAGATCAGGTTCGGATCCGACGGATCGGGCACCGCCCACATGCCGTCGCCGCCGATGACGTCTATCCACGCGTCGTCCTTGATGCCGCCGCGATCCAGCGAGTTCGACGGGCCGCAGAAGGCATTGTTGTCCTGCAAACCGCCGCACACGAAGTATGGATTCTCGTTCGAAGCGGCGATGTGATAGAACTGACCGATCGCGAGATTGCGTGAAAACGACCAGTTCTTGCCGCCGTCGGTCGTGAGCGCGTATCCACCGTCTTCGCCGGTGATGATGCGTGCGGGGTTGTTTGGGGCGATCCAGATCGCATGGTAGTCGACGTGCACGTCCTTGGCGATTTCGGTAAACTTCTTCCCGCCGTTCTTGCTTTCGGAGAGGGCTTCGGACACGGCGTAGACGTGATTTTCGTCGCGCGGGTCGACGGCGATGTGCGAAAAGTAAAAAGGCCGCTGATCGACCAGCGTATTCTTCGAGGTCATGGTCCACGACGTTCCGCCGTCGTCGGAGCGCCACAGAATTCCGCCCTTAGCTTCGATCAAGGCGTAAACGCGGTTGCCGTCGCTGGGAGCGACCGCCAAACCGATCCGTCCGGTTATGCCGTCGGGCAATCCGTGCCCGGTCAGCCGCTTCCACGTTCTCCCGCCGTCGGTCGATTTATACAAGCCGTCGTCGGCTCCGCCGCTGGTAAACGTCCATGGCTGGCGGCGAAATTGCCAAATCCCGGCGTAGATCGTGTTGGGCTGCCGTACGTCCAGCGCGAGATCGCTCGCGCCGCTGCGCGGACCGGCGTAGAGCGTCTTGCTCCACGAACGGCCGGCGTCGAAAGTCACGTAGACGCCGCGGTCGGGCGAGTCGGCGAAGACGTCGCCCAACGCGCCGACCACCACGTGTGCGGGATTCTTCGGATCGATGACGATCCGCGAGATATGGCGCGTGCCGCGCAAACCGACGTTGGTCCAGGTCTTGCCGCCGTCGGTTGACTTGAAGAGCCCGTCGCCGTAGCTCACGTCGTTGCGAGGATTGCTTTCACCGGTGCCCACGTACACCACGTTCTCGTGGAGCGGATCGATGGCGACCGCACCGATCGCGGGCACGCCCTGCTTGTCGAAAACCGGCTCCCAGGTTGCGCCGCCGTTGGCGCTCTTCCAAACGCCGCCGCCGGCCGTTCCGACGTAGTAGAGTTGATCGTCTTGCGGCGTCCCGGCGACGGCCGCCACGCGGCCGCCGGAAACCGCCGGCCCGATCGAGCGCCACGTAAGGTTCCCAAAGCCGGTCGAATCGGCCGCGCCCGTTGCGGCCGAGGCCGGCGCGACTGCGGCCGCCGCGAACACGAGCGATGCCGCTGCCCGGAGCATCGGGTTCATCGCAGAGTCATCGTCGAAATCCCAGGCAACCCCTTCTGCCCGGCACTCTTGAGCGCGGCGTTGACGCCGGGAAGCACGCCGGAGACGAACGCGTTGTAGCGTCCCACGCCGTCGCGATACTCCACACCGACGCGGCCCAGGAAATCGGTGGCAGCCGGCGTGATGAGACCCTGGGAGGTGAAGTACGCTCCGATCAGATCTTGCTGCAGTTTGGTTTCGTCTTCAGTTCCTTCACCGCGCACGTTCGCAGTCAGCGAGTCGTAGAGCGTCTGCCGCGCAGTTTCGGCATCTTGAAGCTTCCCGGCCAGCGCCGAAACGTTGGCCTTCTTCGCGCTGTCGGCGGCGGTTGCGAGCGCCTTCTTAAGGTCGTCGAGCGTGTTGAGCATCGTATCGACTTGCGACAGGCGAGCCATCTGCCGCATCGCCTCGTTGAAGGTCCGCAGGTACTCGGCCTGCGTGAACTGCGAGCGCGGATCGGGTTCGACTCTGAAGCGCTGCACGTACGTGCGACCCGAGAGCGTCATCCGCACGGCGTAGTTCCCCGGAACGACGCCGGGTCCGTTGGCTGGACCCTTGAGGAAATCCAGCGTTGGCGCGTTCCACCTCACGGGACCGTTGACGGTGAAATCCCACGTGTAACGGTTCAGACCCACCTTGTTGGTGATGTAGGGCACGTCCTTACCGCCGATCTTGTGCGTACCCAAAACGTTGCGAATCACGCGGCCGTTCGCATCGAGAATATCGAGCGCCGGAGTGCCTTTCTGCGCGTCCTTCTGGTAGAAGGAAATCGTAACGCCGAACGGCGGGTTGTCGGCAGCGTAGTTCGTGTAGGTTCCCTCGTCGTTCTCGTGCAAGGTCCATTCGTAAGCCGTGCGCGGCGTAAAGAGCCAGCTACCGCTTGCGATTGCCCGGTTCAGTTCTTGCACCGGCCGAACGTCGTCCATGACGTACACACCCCGGCCATGGGTGGCGATCACCAGGTCGTCTTCGCGCGGCTGCATGCGAATGTCGTGCACCGACACGCTCGGCAGGTCGTTCTTGAACGATTGCCAATGCGCGCCGCCGTCGAACGAGATCCAAATCCCCTCCTCGCTACCAAGATAGACGAGATTGCGGTCGCGAATGTCGGGTCTTATCGCACGCGCCCACTGATCGGACGGCAATCCGTCGACGATCTTCGTCCAGCTCTGGCCGAAATTATGGGTGACGAAAGCGTAAGGCGCCGCGTCGCCCATCTCGTGATCGTCCTCGATCGCGTAAGCGGTGCCGTCGACGAGCGTCGATGGCGCGACGGTCGCGAAGCGCCCGAACTGCGGTGCGCCTTGCGGCGTTACGTTCTTCCAATGCTTGCCGCCGTCGCGCGTCAGTTGTATCAAGCCGTCGTCGGTCCCCACCCAGATCTCGCCGCGCGCGCGTTGCGACGCCTCGATATCCAAAATGGTGTCGGTGTACTCCGCTCCCGAAACGTCTTGCGCGAGGGGTCCGCCGGCCGGGTTCTGATGCGACTTGAGGTTGCGCGTAAGGTCCGGACTAATGACGCTCCACGAGCGGCCGCGATCGGTCGTTTGAAAGACGACGTTGCCGCCGTACCACCCGATCAGCTTTCCACCGGCAGCGCGCCACGGTGCGAACGCAATCGGAGACTCCCAGTTGAAGCGATACTTGCTCGTACCGATCTCCCAAGATTCCTTCCCCGTCTGCCCGTACGGTTGCGCAGACCACTGATCTTGCGTCACACGATTGTACACGATGAGCGAACCGTCTTGCGCGTCCGCCCAAATCCAGTTCGGATCGTCGGGCTCGGGTATGCCCCACGTTCCATCGCCGCCCACCGTGTTGATCCAGTTCTTGTTCTGGATGCCGGATGGATCGAGGGAGTTCGAGGGGGCACACCACCCGTTATTGTCTTGCAAGCCTGTACAGATGGTGTAGGGATTGTCGTTTCCTAATCCGACGCGATAGGCTTGGCCGATCGACATATTCGCGGACCAGAACCAGTTATCGCCCCCGTCGAGTGTGAGCGCGTAGCCACCGTCTTCGCCCAACATAACGCGTGTCGGATCGTTAGGTGCGATCCAAATCGAGTGGAAGTCGCTGTGAACGTTGTCGGCGATCGCTTTGAACGTCTTTCCGCCGTCGGTACTGAGCATAACTTGAAACGAGATCGCGTACACGCGGTTGGGGTTCTTCGGATCGACCTCGACGTGCGAAAAATAGAAGAACCGCGCGTCAATAAGGGAGTCGTTACTGACCATCGTCCAGTTCGCGCCACCGTCGTCGGATCGCCAGAGTATTCCCGCCTTCGACTCCATGAGGGCGTACACGCGATTGCCGTCGCTCGGCGCAACTGCGACGCCGATGCGACCGGTGATCCCGTCAGGTAACCCGTGGCCCGTAAGCTTCGTCCAGGTCGCGCCGCCGTCGGTAGACTTGTACAGCCCGTCTTGGTCGCCGCCGCTCGTGAAGGTCCACGGACGCCGCTGGAACTGCCAAACGCCGGCGTAGAGGACGCTTGGATTCTGCGCGCTCATCGCGAGATCCGAGACGCCGCTTTGCGGACCGGCGAACAGCGTTTGCTTCCACGTCTTGCCGCCGTCGTCGGTCACGTAAATGCCGCGATCGGAGGAATCCGAAAAGACGTCACCGAGCGCGGCGACCACAACGTGATTGTGGTCGCGCGGATCGACGACGATACGCGAAATATACTTCGTGTTTTTCAGGCCGACGTTCGTCCAGTGATCGCCGCTGTCGGTCGACTTATACACGCCGTCACCGTAGCTCACGTCGTTGCGCGGATTGGTCTCACCGGTCCCGACCCACACCGTCGCGTTGTTCGAGGGATCGATGGTCACCGCGCCGATGGACGCGACCGCCTCCTTCTCGAACACCGGGTTCCAGGTTTGCCCGCCGTTGGACGATTTCCAAACGCCGCCGCCGGCGCTGCCGACGTAGTACAGCTTCGGGTCCGTCGCCGAACCCGCGACCGCCGCCACGCGACCGCCCGTGGTCGCCGGACCGATGGCTCGCCAGCTCATATTGGAGAACGCTGGCCCAGGGGTCGGAGTCGGTGTCGGCGCCGGCGTTGGCTTGGCCGGTTTTGGCGGCTCAGCCGAAGAGGTGACGGCCGGCGCCGGAGGAGTGGCCGCCGGGGGCGGCGACATGCCGGCCGGCATCGCCGAAGCAGCCGGCGACGCCGATACTGGGGGGGTCTGCGCCGAGAGCGGCGCGCGAGTCGAAAAGAGGGCGGCCGCAACGGCCGCCGCAACGAGAAGCGTACGACGAATCATACCGGCTCGGTCCAATGCGTGCACGCGAGACTCCTGCGCGCCTATATCAAAGATGCATCAAACCTGCGCGGCGCGCGCGTGCTTCTTCTGCTCGTAGTTGGGAACGTTCACGTGAATTGCCCACCACTGTGAGAGCGCGATTGCCGCACACATGACGATGAAGAATAGAACAAGTCCGATCGCCCAGGCGCGACGGGCTCTCGGCGACATTTTGGACCGGCGGCGCATCGTTAGGAGTGTTTCCTGCGGCGATGCGACCTTCCCGGGAGGCTCGACCCGCGCGAGGCTTGAAGCACGATGGCTCATGCCGAGGATCTTCGCCTTGACCACGGCCGTGGTCGGACTTACTTTTTGTCTCGCATTCGCCGGGGGCACGGCCGCCCGAGCTGCCGCCCAAGCTCCACTGCAAACGACTCCGACGACGATCGCGGTTTATGCGTCCGTCCTGCATCACATCAATCCGCAGATGCCGCAGTGGCAGAGCCGGGATCTCGCGCGTCACGTGCTCGTGAACGCCGAGCGTTGGCGGCTCGACGCGAACATGCTGGTGGCCATCGTGACGGTTGAATCGCGCTGGCACACCCACGCCCTCTCACGCTCGGGCGCAATCGGCCTCGGGCAGCTCATGCCGGGTACGGCCGCGCGGCTCGGCGTCAATCCGCACGACCCGGGCGAAAACCTTTCCGGTGCCGCCCGCTATCTCAGCGGCCTAATGCAGCGATTCGGCTCGAACCACTATAGCCTCGTGTTCGCTGCCTACAATGCCGGCCCGCGAGCCGTCGCCGAATACGGCGGCATTCCACCATACGGAGAAACCCAACACTACGTCGTGCGCGTCATGACCGCGTGGCGGCACCTCACGAAGACGGTGCGCGTGCCCAACGACGCGATAGCCTTCGCCCGCGGCCCCGACCTCGACTACTGGCTGGACGGCGCGACCGCTCGCTAGCGAACCAAAGCTAAAATTTTGTCAACGGCCTCCGCGAGATCGCGGGGGCCTTCGATTTTCAGCGGGATCGCTCCGGCGTTCCGCGCCGCCGCGACGTCGCTCTCGCGGTCGCCGACGACCACGCACTCTTGCGCGGCGACGCCAAGCGCGCGGGCGGCGTCGACGATTAACCGTGGCTTGGGCTTGCGACAGTCGCAGCCGTCCTCCGGAGCGTGCGGACAGACGAAGAATCCGGCAAAGGGGCCGAGCAACTCGTCGACGCGCCGGTTGACGGCCTCCACCTGCTCCGCCGTAATGTAGCCGCGCCCGACGCCGCTTTGATTGCTTACGACCGCGAGCCGCAATCCGGCGGCGCGCAATCGATCGAGCAGTTCGCGAGCGTTCGGTGTGACCGCGACCTTGTCGGGATCGCCGTTGAACGGCACGTCGACGACCAGCGTTTCGTCGCGATCGAAGAGGACCGCGCGAACGCTCAGGGTGACACTGGCTCGGGGAGTGGGACGTAGACGTCGGCGCCGCTATCCAAAAACTCGCGCGACTTCTCGGCCATCCCACGCTCGGCAAACTCGCGCACCTCTTGGGTAATCTTCATCGAACAGAAGTGCGGGCCGCACATCGAGCAGAAGTGCGCGACCTTCGCACCCGGAGCGGGCAACGTCTCGTCGTGAAACTCCCGCGCGGTCTCGGGATCGAGCGAGAGATCGAACTGGTCTTCCCAGCGAAACTCGAAGCGCGCCTTCGATAGGACGTCGTCCCAGTGACGCGCACGCGGATGGCCTTTGGCGAGATCGGCAGCGTGGGCCGCAATTTTGTAAGCGATCACGCCGTCCTTCACGTCTTTCTTGTTGGGAAGCCCGAGATGTTCTTTGGGCGTGACGTAACACAGCATGGCGGTGCCGAACCAACCGATCATCGCCGCGCCGATGGCGCTGGTAATGTGATCGTAGCCCGGCGCGATGTCGGTCACGAGCGGCCCGAGCGTGTAGAACGGTGCCTCCGCGCACACTTCGAGCTGCTTGTCCATGTTTTCTTTGATGAGGTGCATCGGCACGTGTCCGGGGCCTTCGATCATCACCTGGACGTCTTGCTTCCACGCGACTTGCGTGAGTTCGCCGAGGGTTTCGAGTTCGCCGAACTGAGCGGCGTCGTTGGCATCGGCCGTGCAGCCCGGGCGCAGGCCGTCGCCAAGCGAAAACGCCACGTCGTAGGCTTTCATGATCTCGCAGATTTCCTCGAAATGGGTGTAAAGAAAGTTCTCGCGGTGATGCGAGAGGCACCATTTGGCGAGAATCGATCCGCCGCGAGAGACGATTCCGGTTAGGCGACCGGCCGTGAGCGGCACGTATCGCAGCAGCACGCCGGCATGAATCGTGAAATAATCCACACCCTGTTCGGCTTGTTCGACGAGGGTGTCGCGGAACAGCTCCCACGTGAGATCCTCGGCTTTGCCGTTGACCTTCTCGAGGGCTTGATAGATCGGCACGGTGCCGATCGGCACCGGTGAGTTTCGCAGAATCCACTCGCGCGTTTCGTGGATGTTCTTGCCGGTCGATAGATCCATGACCGTATCGGCGCCCCAGCGGGTGGCCCAGGTCATTTTTTCGACTTCCTCGTCGATAGACGAGGTCACCGCGGAGTTCCCGATGTTCGCGTTGATCTTCACCAGGAAGTTGCGCCCGATGATCATCGGCTCGCTCTCGGGATGATTGACGTTGGACGGAATGATGGCGCGCCCGCGGGCCACTTCATCGCGCACGAACTCCGGCGCCAGGCCTTCACGAATCGCGACGAACTCCATCTCGGGCGTGATCTCGCCGCGCCGAGCGTAGTGCATCTGCGTAACGTTGGCACCGCTTTTCGCCCGGCGTGCCGGCGCGCGCTTCGGAAACCGGATGTCGTCGAGCTCCGGCATGGCTTCGCGTCCGCGTCGATAGATCGACGTCGGGTTGTCGAGTCGCGCGGTGTCGTCGCGTGCGCCGATCCATCGTTCGCGCAACGCCGGCAAGCCGCGACGGATATCGACGGAATACTCTGCGTCCGAATACGGGCCGCTTGTATCGTAGACCGTGTGCACGGTTCCGTCTGTCAGCGCGATCTCGCGCACCGGAACCCGAATCGAGGGATCCGACCCTGGAACGTAATTCTTCATGGAACTCCTCCCTTCGCCGGCATTACCCGGATCAGGTGCTTGCGGTCGGCGAGTGCTGGCTCGCCCTCTCAGCCCGCCCAACGCGAGCTCCCGCTTCGACAATAGTTACACGCACTGCAGCGAGCTCATGCCGCCGTACAATGCTTTTTAAACGAGGAGCGGGTTAGCCGGGCTGCGCCGCGCGGGCGATGGCTTGGAACCGTGGAAGTTCGACGAGGTTCTCGAACCACGGCAGGCTCTTGAGAAAGAGCAAGCTCGGCTCGCGGTCGACGAAGGCCTTTTCGAGATAGGCGAGCGCTTCGTCTCTGCGACCAATCCCGGCCGCCACGATCGCGTGATTCCAGCCCACCACAAACTGCGTTTGGACCGTCAGCTGCAGCTGCCGGTATACGGCGGTTGCCCGCTCGGCATCGCCGAGATCGGCATACGCGCGGCCAAGCATCGGCAAGCGAAAACTGGCGTCTTCCGAAAGCTCCCGCCGTAACAGCTCGAGATCGTCCAAGGCTCTGTCGGGATCTCCTTGCAACAAGTACGCCTGCGCCCGATACCGCCGTGCGATGTAGAACGCCGGGTCGCTGTCCAGCAGGTTCGACATGATGCTGACGGCGTTACGGTAATCCTTGTCGTGGACCAGAACGCGGGCAAGCAGCAGCTGAAGCGGCAGCGAGGAGGGCTCCAAGGTAAGGGCATGCTGCGCCTCAGAGAACGCTTCGCGGTAGCGCCCGGCGCAGACGTGCAGCCACGCTGCGTTGTTTCGAACGAACGTGGAGCCCGGATTGAGAAGCATCGCAAGATCGATTTCCGCCTTCGCGCCCTTCCAGTTCCAATCCGCAAAACAGAGGATTTCAGAGCGCACGGCATGCCCGATCGCAGACGACGGGTCGAGTTCGAGAACGCGGGAAATCGCCCGTTTTGCCTGCTCGAAGGCCGGTCGCGACGGCGCATGCCAATACTCGGCGAGCGACGCATGGGATCGCGCGAGCCCCGCCAGCGCGGGAACGTAGTGGGGTTCCGACCGCAAAGAGGCTTCGAAGAACTCGATTGCCCGCGCAAAGGCCGGCGCCGTTCGCTTTTCGAGCAGGAACTTTCCCGGCAAAAGTTTTGGAACGGCTCGACGCCGCTGGCGAGCAGCATTTCGCCGATCCCGCCGGCGGCGGATGCCAGTACTTCTGCAGCGTTGGGAGATTCGACGACTACCGGCGACGTAAACCGGTATCCCCGCCCCGAAACCGTCAGAATGATCGAGCGTTCTCGAGCCCGTTCGCCGAGAAGCCGGCGTAACAAGTAGACGTGCTGCGCGAGATTACCGTCGCTGACTTCTTCGTGGGGCCAGATCCGCACGGCGAGCGTTTCTTTTTCGACGGTTGCTCCGTTTGCTTGAACGAGCAAGATGAGCAAGACTGCGAGCTGTTCGGGCACGGGCGTAACGTCGGAAGCACGAAAGAGAAGCCGCCGATTCGCATCGAAACGAAAGTCCGCAAACCGGTACACTCCGGAATACTGTCCGGGCGATGAATCTCCAGCGTTTTCCACGGGTACATGCATGTTGAATGGCCTCGCTCCGATTCTACCGCCGCCCCGGTGCCTTCTGGTTCAAAAAACCTTCAAAACAAATTGATATAATTTGATGCACGACCGGCTACGTCGCTTAGACTTCGCAACGCGACCTACAGCTTCGGGCGTTTTCGGCTGGATACGTTGCGGCGCGTGCTATTGTCCGGCAGCGACGTGCGAACGATGCCCGAGAAGCTCTTTCGAATTCTGCTGTTGCTGCTTCCGGCGAACGGCAGGGTCGTGGATAAGGAAACCTTCTTCTCGCGCGTTTGGCCCGAGGAAAGCGTATCCGACGGAAATCTCGCGCAGCACATCTTCCTGTTGCGCAGATTTTTGGGGGACGAAGGCGTCGCCCATCCCTACATCTTGACCGTACCGCGCGAGGGATATCGCCTAACGCTGCGCAGTTCGACGATCGTCCGCTCGGACTCCGACGTGCTGACCGACAGCGCGGCAAGCCTCGGCGGCGCGCTCCTCGATAACGGATTCGAAAGCGCTATCTCACTTGTTGACAACGCGCGACCATTTCAATGCCTGCGATTTGTTTCCGCGAGCAAGCGATCGAGCCGGCGCGCCGATATTCAGTTCTTTCGAACGAGCGGACGCCGACGTCGTATATGCCGGTTTGGCAACGGCCATCCCGCAACTCGGGATGGAGCCCAGCGGCGAGGCGGCCGGCGCCCGATTCTATCTGAAGCAATTAGGCCGGTACGTCGCCGGCCTGACCGATTCGCCGAAACACGCAACCGAAGCGGCAGAACGCCTCGGTGACGATTCGAGGGTCTTCGTACAGTTCGTCGTGAGGTTCGTCGAGGACGTCGCCGAGATCGTCCGTCCGGCGTTCTTGGCGATCGCGAGTCCGCAGCATCGTTTTGTGGTGGAAAGCCGCTTGCGAGAATCCCTTCAGAGTTTTGCGCGCCAGGCCACGCAGCGAGCGGCAGTTCCTCGTCGGATAGTTCGGGGGAATGGGCGACCGGTGCAAGAACCCGGTCGCCTATCTTCCCTCCACGCTGAATTACGACGAAACCGCAACCTCTTCTCGGCCGGTACTTCTTGCTGGGCGGCGCGCAGCTGGCCGTCGGCGCGGCCGCCATCTTCGCGCGATTTGCCCTCCAAGGAGCGGCCCCGCTGGCGGTTGCCGCCTCACGCCTGTGCGTGGCGGCGATCGCCTTACTCGTCATTACTGCGTTTGCGGGGCGGAACCGTTCGCAGACGTTGCCCACGCGCCGTCAATCGCTTCAGCTGGGCGTTGCGGGCGTCGCACTTGCCGTGCACTTTGGCGGCTGGATCGCATCGCTCGAATACACGACGGTGGCGGCGTCGACGCTACTGGTGGCGACGACGCCGATGTGGACCGCGCTCTACGATGCGTGGGCGCGCCGCCGCGCGCCGTCGCCGGTGGTGGTGATAGCCTTCGTCGTCGGAGGCCTCGGCTTGATCGCGATCGTCGGTTTCAATAAAACGCCGCCACCGGTTGCCGGTCATGCGTTACTTGGCGCGCTGCTGGCAATCGCGGGCAGCCTCGCAATGGCCGTCTATCTGATCGTGGTGCGCGAACTGCGTGAGACGCTCGCTACGCGAACCATCGTTACGCGCACCTACGCGTGGTCGGCGATCGTGCTGATCGCCGCTGCCGCAGTCGCGCACCAGGCGCCTCCCGCGCTGAGCGACGTGCCGGCCTGGGGCGGCATTCTCGGGATGGCGCTCGTTTCGCAGCTCCTCGGCCATACGGCGATCAACGCGAGCCTGCGTTGGTTTTCGCCGAGCGCGGTTTCATTCACCAATCTCATCGAGCCGGTCGCGGCGGCCGTGTTGGCGCTTTTCATCTTTGGCGAAGCGCTCGCGCCGCCGGCGATAGCGGGGGGAGCCGTTCTGCTGATCGCCATCGGCATCGTGCTGCGCGAAGAGCGCACGTAAGCGCAAGACGCGAGTATTGGCATCGTCCGGTCACGCCATTGGACCGGTCCGTCCGCAAGAGATTGACCCGCAGCGCGGAATGGTGCGCATCCTATGACGACGTCCGTTCAGGATCCGGATCCGCAAGAAACGCAGGAGTGGCTCGAGGCCATGCGCGGCGTCTTGGCCACCGAAGGCCCCGACCGCGCCCGCGAGTTGATCGGGCGGCTCGTCGACGAGGCTCAGCGCGGCGGCGCGCACGTATCCCTCGGGCTCGAAACGCCTTACGTCAACACGATACCGGTCGCGCTGCAAGCGCCGATGCCCGGCGATCGCGAGCTGGAAGGCCGTCTGCGCCACTACGTGCGCTGGAACGCGCTCGCGATGGTGTTGCGTGCCAATAAGGTCAGCTCGGAACTCGGCGGCCACGTCGCCAGCTTCGCGTCGGCCGCAACCCTGTACGACGTCGGCTTCAATCATTTCTTTCGCGCGCCGTCGGCGTCGTTCGGCGGCGATCTGGTGTTTTTGCAAGGTCACTCCGCGCCGGGCTTCTACGCGCGCGCGTTCCTCGAAGGACGCATCACGCACGAGCAGCTGGAGCACTTTCGCCAAGAAGTAGACGGCAAAGGCCTCTCGTCGTATCCGCATCCCTGGCTAATGCCGGACTTTTGGCAGTTCCCAACGGTTTCCATGGGGCTGGGGCCGATCATGTCGATCTATCAGGCGCGCTTCATGCGTTATCTTCACGATCGGACGTTGATCGACGCACAGGATCGAAAGGTGTGGGCGTTCCATGGCGACGGCGAAATGGACGAGCCAGAATCGCTGGGAGCTATATCCCTGGCCGGCCGCGAGAAACTCGATAACCTCATTTGGGTTATTAACTGCAACCTTCAGCGGCTCGACGGTCCGGTGCGCGGGAACGGAAAAATCATTCAAGAGCTCGAGCGTGTCTTCAAGGGCGCCGGCTGGAACGTCATCAAAGTGATTTGGGGCAGCCGTTGGGATCCGCTCCTGAGCGCCGATAGCGGCGGCCGCTTAGTCCAGCTGATGACCGAATGCGTCGACGGCGACTACCAGACGTTCAAATCGCGAAACGGAAAGTACGTTCGCGACGAATTCTTTGGCCGTTACCCTGAAACCGCGGCGTTGGTTGGAACGTGGAGCGACGACGAAATCTGGGCGCTGCAGCGCGGCGGTCACGACTCGACCAAGGTGTACGCCGCCTACAAAGCCGCGGTCGAGCACCGCGGCCAGCCGACGGTCATTCTCGCAAAGACCATCAAGGGCTACGGAATGGGCGAAGCCGGCGAAGCGCGCAACATCGCACATCAGGCCAAGAAGATGGAAGTCGAAGCGATGCGCGCGTTCCGCGACCGTTTTAGCATTCCGGTCAGCGACGCGGAGATCGAGAAGATTCCGTTCTACAAGCCGGCCGAGGACAGCCCGGAGCTAAAGTACCTGCGCGACCGTGTCAAGGCGCTCGGCCGCGTGCCGCAACGGCGGCGCACGTCGGCGGCGCTCGCCGTTCCCGAGCTGCCGGCCTTCGAGGGGCAACTGGCAGGCACGGGCGACCGCGAGATTTCAACGACGATGGCATTCGTGCGAATTCTCAACACGATCGTTCGCGACCAGCACATCGGCGCGCGCGTGGTACCCATTGTTGCCGACGAGTCGCGCACGTTCGGCATGGAAGGCATGTTCCGCCAACTCGGAATTTACTCGTCGGTCGGCCAGCTCTACCACCCGCAAGACGCCGAACAACTTATGTGGTACCGCGAAGACAAGCTCGGCCAGATTCTGCAAGAAGGGATCAACGAAGCCGGCGCGTTTTCGTCGTGGATCGCCGCGGGAACGTCGTACTCGAATCACGACCTGCCGATGATCCCCTTTTACATCTTCTATTCGATGTTCGGTTTCCAACGCATCGGCGACCTCGCCTGGGCGGCCGGCGACAGCCGCACCCGCGGGTTTTTGCTGGGCGCAACGTCGGGCCGAACGACGCTCAACGGCGAAGGCTTGCAGCACGAAGACGGGAGCAGTCAAGTCGCGGCGTCGTTCATTCCAAACTGCCGCAGCTACGACCCGACGTACGGCTACGAGGTCGCCACCATCATCCAAGACGGTTTGCGGCGCATGCTCGTCGAGCAAGAAGACGTTTACTACTACATCACGCTGCTGAACGAGAACTATCCGCATCCGGCGATGCCGGAGGGTTCCCGCGACGGAATTCTGCGCGGAATGTATCTGTTGCGCGACGCCGGTAAACCGGGCAAAAAGGACGAGCCGTGCGTTCAGCTCTTCGGCTCGGGAGCCATACTGCAGGAAGTGCTGGCGGCGGCCGACCTCTTGGCAAACGACTGGAACGTTCGCAGCGACGTTTGGAGCGTCACCAGTTTCAACGAGCTGCAGCGCGATGGCGTCGCCGCGCGGCGCTGGAGCCTGCTCCATCCTCAAGAGCCGCCGCGGCCTTCTTTCGTCGAGGAATCGCTGGGCGACCGTCCGGGTCCGGGCGTCGCCGCGACCGACTACATTCATACCTTCGCCGAACAGATTCGCCCGTTCGTCGGCCGGCGCTACGCTACGCTAGGAACCGATGGTTACGGCCGCAGCGACTACCGGCGCAAGCTGCGCGAGTTCTTCGAAGTCAGCCGCTATTTCGTCGTGGTGGCGGCCCTCAAGGCACTCGCTGAAGACGGGCTGCTGCCGGCCGCGAACGTCGGCAAAGCGCTTGCGAAGTATCATATCGACCCGAACAAACCCAATCCGGTAACCGTGTGAGAGCGGCGCAGTGAGCGACACGATCGAGGTTCGCGTTCCCGACATCGGCGACTTCAAAGACGTGCCGGTCGTCGAAGTGCTGGTCAAAGCCGGACAAACGATTTCGAAGGAAACGCCGCTGGTCGTTCTCGAGAGTGACAAAGCGTCGATGGAAGTGCCGTCCACGACGGCGGGCACCGTGCACGACGTGAAAGTGCGCGTGGGCGATCGAGTATCGCAGGGTGCCTTACTTCTCACGCTCGGCTCTGCTTCCGACGGCGCCGCCACCGCCGACAATGTCATCCCGAGCAATGTCATCCTGAGCGGAGCTCGCAAAGCGAGCGCAGTCGGGTCGATCGACCTCGTCGTTCCCGACATCGGCGACTTCAAAGACATTCCGGTCGTCGAAGTGCTCGTCAAGCCGGGCCAACGGGTCGCGAAGGAAGCTCCGCTGATCGTTCTCGAGAGCGAGAAGGCATCGATGGAAGTCCCGGCGTCGGCCGCGGGAACCATCGCCACGGTAGCCGTGAAACCCGGCGATAAAGTTTCGATCGGAACGGTCATTGCAACGCTCGAGGTTGCGACCGAAGCGAACGCCGAACCGGCCGTCGCAGCCACCTCCCCGGCCGCGCAGGCTACCGCGCCGCTGGAGCAAATGGCGGCGGCCGAACCAACGCCGGCGTCGCCGCAACCGGGTTCGAAAGCGAGCGGCATCGTACACGCCAGTCCGGCGATTCGGCGATTCGCTCGCGAACTCGGCGTCGAACTGGCTCGGCTTGAGGGAACCGGTCCGCGCGGACGCATCACGCGCGAGGACGTGCAGACGTTCGTCAAATCGGCGTTGCAGCGCGGCACGGCTCCGCCGGGTGGCCTCGCGATCGGCGGCGGATTGCCGGCTTGGCCGAACGTCGATTTCGCGCAATTCGGCACGATCGAGCGTAAGCCGCTCGGCCGCATCAAGAAGCTGTCCGGCCCGAATCTGCATCGCAACTGGCTGCTGATTCCGCACATCACGAACTACGACGAAGCCGACGTCACCGAGCTGGAAGCGTTTCGCAACCAGATCAATGCCGAGCAAGGCAAACGCGGCAACGGCGTCAAGCTCACCATGTTAGCGTTTCTCGTAAAGGCGTCGGTTGCTGCGTTGCTACGCTTTCCAGAATTCAATTCGTCGCTCGACGGCGCCGAGCTGATCTATAAGCGTTACTACAATATCGGATTCGCCGCCGACACTCCAAACGGGCTGGTCGTTCCGGTTTTAAAGAATGCCGGCACGAAGGGGCTGCTCGCGATCGCCGCCGAGACCGCGGAGCTGGCGGGCAAGGCGCGCGACGGAAAGCTCGGGCTCGGCGACATGCAGGGCGGCACGTTCACGATTTCGTCGATCGGCGGCATCGGCGGCACGGCCTTCACGCAGATCGTCAACGCACCCGAGGTCGCGATCCTCGGCGCGGTACGCGCCTCAACTAGGCCGGTCTGGAACGGCAGCGAGTTCGTCCCGCGCCTGATGCTCCCGATCAGCGTGAGTTACGATCATCGCGTGGTCGACGGCGCCGGCGCCGCCCGCTTTCTCGCCTACCTGGGTTCGCTGCTCGGCGATTTCAAGCGCATCGCACTGTAACCATATCGACTACGCGCGTCTCGCAGTAAAGCGATCGACGGCCCACGGAACCGCAATTCGAGTCGTCACGACGATCAAAACAGCCGCGATGAAAAGGTCGCGCGCGCTGGTAACCTGCTCGAATGCGACGCCCGACACGATAAACGCGAACGTGCCCACCGAGGTAAGAATCGCGCGGCTCAATCCCCAGCGCAAATCCTCAATCGCAAGCATTCGCCAACGGACACGCAGTCCGATCCACATCATGGTGGCGAGCAGCGCGTAGACGATGCTGTAGCTGAACAGCCAGAGCTGCACCGCCTCCCCGGCTCGATCGGCGATTGCGATCAGATGCAGGCTGATCTGCTGGAAGTACACCATGAGAACGAGGCTTCCCAACATTGCAAAATTGAGAATCAGGGTGACGGGAGTGAGCACGAACAAACTTTTGAACAGGCGGTGATGGATCCACCACACGATTGAGATGAGAACGAACGAAATAATGAAGCCGTTCGTACCGACGACGATCGACGGGAGTGCCGATGCCGTTTTGGGGATTAACAGGTTCAAGCCCATTTCGGCGATGCAAAAACCGATGACGATGTCGGAAAATGCCTCGAGGCGATGGACCGTCCGCTCGTCGCCGTTTTTCGTTACCATTCGACCGTCCTTCGACTACGCGCCTACGGCGCTCCGCTCAGGATGACAATGCGGCTCCGCTCAGGATGACGAGGGAGCTGCGTTGAGTTGGCGGAGCACGTACTGCAGGATGCCGCCGTTACGGTAGTATTCCGCCTCGTCGGGCGTGTCGATGCGAACGCGCACTTTGAACTCGATCGATTTACCGATCTTGGCGTCGACGGCCTTTACCATCGCGTGCATGCGCGGGGTGACGCCGCCGGCGACTCCGGTGACGTCGAAGATCTCTTCGCCGGTAAGCCCGTACGTCGATTGATCGGCGCGGTCGACGTACTCGAGCGGGAGCACGCCCATTCCGATGAGGTTCGAGCGGTGGATCCGTTCGAACGAGTGCGCGATCACCGCCCGAATTCCCAACAGGTACGGTCCTTTGGCCGCCCAATCCCGCGACGAACCCGAGCCGTATTCGCGGCCGGCGAGCACGATCAACGGCGTGCCGTCGGCGCGATATCGCTCGGCGGCGTCGTAGATCGACATTTGCTCGTTGGTTGGGAGATACCGGGTCGTGCCGCCTTCGACGCCCGGCACGAGGTGGTTGCGCAGCCGCACGTTTGCGAACGTTCCACGGACCATCACTTCGTGGTTGCCGCGACGCGATCCGTACGAGTTGAAATCCTTGGGCTCGATGCCGCGTTCCATCAAGTATTTCGCGGCCGGACTCGTCTTCGCAATGCTTCCTGCTGGAGAAATGTGATCGGTCGTCACCGAGTCTCCGAGCACGGCAAGCGCGCGCGCGCCGGCGATGTCGGATAGCGGCGGCGGCAGCGCGGGCATCGCATCGAAGTACGGCGGCTTCTTGACGTACTCCGAGTTTGGATCCCATGCGTAGCGCTCGCTCGGCGTGACCGTCAGCTTGGCCCAGTTGTCGTCGCCGCGAAAGACATCGGCGTATCGCGCCTTGAACATGGTGTCGTTGACGCATCGCGCCATCACGTCGGAAATCTCGTCGTCGCTCGGCCAAACGTCCTTTAGATACACCGGCGCGCCGTCGCTACCGATTCCCAACGGCTCGGTCGTGACGTCGACGTCCATGCGCCCCGTCAAAGCATAGGCCACCACCAGCGGCGGCGACGCGAGATAGTTCGCGTGCACTTGTGGATGGATGCGGCCTTCGAAGTTGCGATTCCCGGACAGGACCGCCGCCACGATCAGATGCTGGTCGGCGACCGTCTCGGCGATGTCCGGCGGAAGCGGCCCGGAGTTGCCGATGCACGTGGTGCATCCGTAACCGACGATGTTGAATCCCAAGCGGTCGAGATACTCTTGCAAACCGGCCTTCGCGAGATAGTCCGTCACCACCATCGAGCCGGGCGCGAACGACGTCTTCACCCACGGCTGCGTTTTCAGCCCGCGCCGTACGGCGTTGCGCGCCAAGAGTCCGGCGCCGACCAGCACCGCGGGATTCGACGTGTTCGTGCAACTGGTAATCGCAGCGATCACGACGGCGCCGTCCGAAACGTTTTCGGTGGTCTCGGCAATCGTTGCCGTTCCGCCTCCACCCTCGCCTTCGAATCGAGCTATGGCGGTGTCCGAAACGTCGCGGGCCGCCATCCACTCTTCCATCGCGACGCCGAAGGATCGCTTCACGTCGTGCAGCGGCACGCGGTCCTGCGGACGGCGCGGGCCGGCAAGGCTCGGCTCGACGGAGTCGAGATCGAGATGCAAGACCTCGGTGAACTCCGGATCCGGCGTTTGGTCGGTGCGGAATAGTCCCTGGGCTTTCGCATAGTCTTCGACTAACGCGATGTGCTCTGGCGCACGGCCGGTCAGGCGAAGATACTCGAGCGTCCGGTCATCGATTGGAAAGATTGCGACCGTCGAACCGAACTCCGGCGACATGTTGCCTATGGTCGTGCGATCGGCGACCGGAAGCGCGGATAGCCCGCTCCCGAAAAACTCGACGAACTTGCCGACCACGCCCTTCTTGCGCAGCAGCTGCGTGATCGTCAGCACCAAGTCGGTCGCGGTCACGCCTTCGCGGAGCGCGCCCGCCAATCGCACCCCGATCACTTCCGGAATGAGCATGGTCACCGGCTGGCCGAGCATGGCGGCTTCGGCTTCAATTCCACCCACGCCCCACGCCAGCACGCCTAGACCGTCAACCATCGTCGTGTGCGAATCGGTGCCGACCGCCGTGTCGGGATAAGCCATCGGTCGATCCGACGCGTCGGCCACTCCGAAGACCACGCGCGCGAGGTACTCGATGTTGACCTGATGCACGATTCCGGTATCGGGCGGCACGGCGCGAAATCCGTGCAGCGCCGATTGACCCCACTTCAAGAACGCGTAACGTTCGTGATTGCGCTCGAACTCGAGATCGGAGTTTTTCCCTAGTGCGCTATTGGAACCAAAAAAGTCGACTTGAACGGAATGATCGATGACGAGTTCGACCGGCTGAAGCGGGTTGATCGCTTTGGGATCGCCGCCCATGTCGGCCATCGCGTCGCGCATGGCGGCCAGATCTACGACGCACGGAACGCCGGTGAAATCCTGTAACAGCACGCGCGCCGGACGGAAGGCGATCTCTTTTTCGTGACGAGCCGTGGGATTCCACCGCGCCAGCGCCTCGATATCGGCTTTCGTGACCGACCGCCCGTCTTCGAAGCGCAGTAGATTTTCGAGCAAGATCTTGAGCGAATACGGCAATCTTGCGAGCTTGGTCAAGCCCGCTCGTTCGATCGCGTTCAAGTTGAAAAACGTGTACGAACGGTCGCCGGAACGAAGGGTGTCGATCGCTTTGAAGCTATTCGTGTGCGCGGTCATGGGATAGTCGTATTTTCGGGTCACCGTCGGCGTAGCCTTCGATGACGAGGCCGGCCTGCCCCGACAACAGCCGCCACAAGGGCTTCGAGACGAGTTCCAGGCGCCAAGGCTGCAGCGCCAGCGCCGCGTCGAAGCTTTCGAGGTCGCGTGGGAGCTCGCGCGCGACGCGCTCCAGTGCGGCGCGCGGCACTAAGAGATTTGTCGGAAGGTCCGCATTGCGCGCGATTTCTCCGGCGGCGACGCCCAACAACGCCACCAGCGTGTCGCGGGCGGCGCCGAGCGGCCGCTTCGGCTTCTCCGGAAGGGCATTCTCATCGAGCGCCTCGCCGCGGGCGACGGCGTCCAATATCGCATCACCGAGTTGCCGGCGCGTTCCGCCGTCCAAACGACGTAACTGCGACAAGTCTTCGAACTGCTTGGGGCGCAGCGCCGCAAGTCCGCCGACGACGTCGTCGGGCAGCACGTACTTGGGTGGAAGGTCGCGCTCGCGCGCGATGCGGTCGCGCAGCTTTACCACCTCGCTGAGAATGCCGAGCTCGCGTCGATTCATGCGCATTGCGCCTGGGATCTTCAGATAGGCGCGCCGCTCGTCTACGCGATAGCGAGCCATATCGCCAAGCTCCGCACATTCCTCGAGCGCCCACTCGTAGCGGCCTTGACTTTCGAGGCGCGTGCGCAAGGCATCGTACATGGGCAGCAGGTGGGCGACGTCGTCGACGAGATACTCGAGCTGCCGCTCGGAAAACGGGCGTGACGACCAGTCGCTCACCGTCTGGGATTTTGCCAACCGCACGTGTTGGAGGTCGCGGACCAAGTCCGCCAGCGAGATCTGCATTCCGTACCCAAGGAATGCGGCCGCAATTTGCGTGTCGAAAACGTGCGCCGGCACCGTTCCGAAGCGGTCGGCGAAAATCTTCAAGTCTGAGGCGAGCGCATGTCCGACGACGGTCGTCTCCGCCAATGCTTCGAGCAACGGGCACAAGTCGCGCAAGGCCAGCGGATCGACGATGGCAGCACCATCGTCGAAGGCGAGCTGCACGACCATCAATCGCGGTGCGTAGCTGCGCTCGGCGTGAAATTCGGTATCGATGGCCACACGTTCGGCGGCGCGCACGCGCACACACAAGAGATCGAGCGAGGGCGCGTCGGCGACGATGATTGGCGCCGTCACGGTGGCGGCGTCCGGCTCTCGGCGTGGCGAAAGCGGAAGTGCGGACACTGGTGCGTCTCGCAGTAATGGTGGAAACGATACTCGTACCGGTTTGTGACGCCGTGTACGAAGACGGTTACCCGGTCGCCGAAAATGGTCAAAACAATGCAGATCGGTACGGCGATCGCGCACATCGTCCAGACGTGCACCCACAAAGGAACCTTGAACGCCGCCGCGCTGGCAGTCGCTACCGTCCCCCCGAAGCCGGGAATGACGCGGACGGCGATGAGAAACGCCGGCGAACCGACTGGAAAACGCTTCACCCATCCCGGTAAACGCTGCAAGTATTCGTGCAAGTCGAGGAGCTTCGAGGCTCGCTGGTTGACCCAATAGCCCATCATGGCGGCCAGTACCAAGCCGATCGCATCGACGATCGAGCCTTTAAGCGGCCCGAAAAGCGCGCCGTTCATGATCGCCAGGGCATCGGTCACCGAAAACGGGGCCGAGGCGACGACCGCGAACACGCCGATCGCCAGCGGATATGCCAGCGGTCCGAGCGTGCGTATTTCGTGCTCGACCCGCGGCTGATAGCGGATGACGAAGTAGGCCAGGGCAAAAGAAACGACCAGCAGCCCAAATCCAGCACTGCGCCTAAGGAATCGGGTCAAGCCGGGACGAGCATGTTATTGAAAACGATAGTCACGTTACTTTCCGGCGTTGGCCTCTGCACCGCGCTTTTCATGCTTGCCAAGACGCGCCGGGCCCAGGCCGGCCGGCTCACCGAGCCGAGCGTCGTACAAACGCCTCGCGCTCGCCTGTACGGCGGCGTCTCGAACGCCCTGGTCGGCGCGATCTACTACCCGGCGGTCGGCTTGGCGATCTGGCTCGTGCGAACCCCAGCCGCCGAGGTCGCGCTGCTGGCCGCCGTCGCGTTGGCTGCGCTCACGTCGGCGTACTTGGCCTACTCGTTGTTGTTCGTGACTCGCCGCCCTTGCCCGGTCTGCTGGACCGCTCATGCGATTAACTGGGCGCTGGCATTGCTGTGTTTGCGCCTCCTCAGCGACGGCATATTGTCTTCGCGCGGGTAATTCGGTAGAATCGGCATCTCCGGGCGAGGAACGGTGAGCCGCTATCACCCCCTGCCGTCGGAGGTGGAGTAGCCGGACGCAGCGTTAGTTCTGTGACCGGCTCGAATGGCAGAAAGAGGGTGGCGCGATTGCGTCACCCTCCTGCTTTTAAACGGCGAGTCCAGTACGGGGTCCTTACATCGACGAGGGCTTACCCATCGCGTTGAAGTGGTAGACCGCCGCCAGATCGTGCATGGCCTGGTTGAGCACCGCGTGGTAGTCCGCGTCGGCGGCGAGGCCATACTTGGCGTCGATGTCTTTCATGACTTGCTCGTGGATCGGGTGCGAAACGGCGCGGTCGAGCATCACTTCGACGTTGAAGCCGTGGCCGGTTTGGCCGGCCGCCCAGAGCGCACCGGCGAGCGCCTCACCGTTGCTCGGATCCGGGTTCGGGGCCGACGGGAGGGCGACGCCCTTCTCCTTAGCAATTTTCAGCGAGTCGCTGACGACGAACGGAAAGATCGTTACGAAGTTGGTGACCTTCTGGTCGCCGAATTTTTGTTTGAGCGCGGCGACCTCGGCATCGGTCTTGTCGCCGGCGAGCACTTTCACGAGGGTGAGCGTTGCGAAGTTGCTCGGGCCGCCGCCGGCCATAACCATCGAGAGCGTGACCGCAAGCGCCGGCTTACCGGTATAGACGCCGGGACCCGAAAAGCGCGACGGAGAGTCGGTGACCTGCGGCAGCCACGCTTCGGCGGCCGTTACAGGCGCGGCGGCCAGCAGCATACCGGCGGCGACGAGCGTTGCAATCCAACGAGATTTCATAGTTCCTCCAAGAAACAGCATGACGGAGCGATTCGCTGGGGATAACGGTGCCGCGTCGCCTTTGGATTGTCTCTGGAGGCTAGCGGGCGCGCAGATCCTCGATCAGCGCGCGATAGCGGGGCTCCGACGTGGGCGCGGTCGCAAACCACGCTTCGAGCAGTTCCTCAGCCAGGGGTCCCGAGGTGGCGCGCAGGCTCAAGCAGAGCACGTTGGCGTCGTTCCATTCGCGCGCACCGGCGGCCGTCTGCGGATCGCCGCACAGAGCCGCGCGCATGCCTGGGACCTTGTTGGCCGCGATGGTCACGCCGGTGCCCGTCCAGCAGCACAGGACGCCGAAGTCTGCAGCGCCTGAAGCCACCGCTTCTCCGACGGCGCGGCCCACCGCCGTCCACGTATCGGCACCGGCCGCGGCGCCGGGGAGCAGCGCTCCGAAACGCACGACGTCGTGATCGTGCGAGCCCAGCCAGCGCTCGAGGGTTCGCGGCAGTTCGCCGGCCATGTCGCTGCCGAGGGCTATCCGCATGTTAGGTGCATCATACCGCGGCCGGCCGGCACCTTCTAGGCACAGGACGCCCGCGCCGAAAGCGACAACTCGCGGCCTTACCGTGAACGCTCCCAGCCCGCGCTTGGCGGCGACCGTCATTCTGGCGCGGCCGGCAAAGCGAGGATTCGAAGTCTACATGACGCGGCGCAGCCGGCACAGCGCATTTGCTGCCGACGCTTTCGTGTTCCCCGGCGGAACGGTCGACGATCGGGATTTCTCCGCCGAAATGGGAGCGCGAACGCTGGGGTTGGAACGCGAGCGCGTTGCCGGCGAATTCCGCGCGACGGCACCGTCGCAGCTCCCCAGCAGCGAACCCGCGGTCGGCGAGGATGCGGCCGCGGCCCTTCTGGTAGCGGCGCTTCGCGAACTCTTCGAGGAGGCCGGCATCCTCATCGCTCGGACGCGCGATAACGCGCCGGTTGATGCTTCGAGCGTACGCTCCCCGAGCGTGCAAGCCGCGCGCACGCCAGTTGGCAACGGCGAACTCCCCTTCGCCCGCTTTCTGACGCAGCACGACTGGTTTGCCGACGCCCGGGAGTTGACATTGTTCTCGCACTGGATCACGCCGCCCAGCGAGCCTCGGCGCTTCAACACGCATTTCTTTTTTGCACGAGCCCCCGCCGGTCAAGCGGGCCGAGCGGACGCTTACGAGACGCACGAAGGTGTGTGGATCGCGCCGCGCGACGCACTCGCCCGGTATCGCGACCGCGCCTTTCATCTCGTGTACCCGACAATCAAGCACCTCGAACGCCTGTCCGCATTCGACTCTCTCGAAGACGCCCAGAATTTTGCGCGCGCCAAACCGGTCCTGACGATCCTGCCGGCGACTGCGGCGGACGGTGGTTTCGTGATGCCGGCCGCACTGGAGCAGACGTGGTAACGCTCGTCAGGGCGCCCAATCCCTCGGCAATGACCTTGAGCGGTACCAACTCCTACATTGTCGACTGCGGGGGCGCGGCGTTGGTCATCGATCCGGGTCCGCCGATCGCGCGCCACGTCGATAACTTGGTCGCGACGGCGCGCGCCCGAGGGTTGACGATCGATGCAATCGCGATAACGCACGGACACCCCGATCACGCGCCCGCGGCGGCCATGCTGGCGTCGCTATGCGGTGCGCCGGTATACGCACATCCAGCCACCGCGATTTCGCACGATCGCGATCTCGAACTCGAAGACGACTTTCGCGTCGGCGCCGTCACGTTGCGTGTCATCGACGCTCCCGGGCATACGTTCGATCACGTGGTGTTCTACGCACCCGGCGAGCGCGCGCTCTTCACCGGCGACGTGATCCTCGGCCAAGGAACCGTCGTGATCGCGCCGCCGCACGGCGCGATGCGGCCATACCAGCGAACGCTGGAGCGGCTTGCCGGCGAATTTCCCGATGCACGCAAGATCTACGGGGGCCATGGCCCGGTCGTTGAGGACGCCCAAGCCAAGATCGCCGAATACATTGCACATCGCCGTCTACGCGAACGCGAGCTCATCGATGCGCTTGCATCGAACGGCACGCAAACCATTCCCGAACTCGTGCTCTGGATCTACGGCGACGATCGCCCCGAGCTCATGCCGGCGATGGCGCGCCAAATGCTCGCCCATTTGATGGCATTGGAAAGTGAAGGTCGCGTTCTCGCACGAGCCGTCGATCGCGCGATGTCCGAAGAAGAACGGTGGATTCTCAATCCTCCGCTGGAAAAGCTCGTCGGAAGCGAGCAGGCCGCAGTTATTGCCGCCGAACTCGGTTCGTCGCTTCGCCTCGACCAGCTGTATGCCTACCGCTTAGCGGACGAGCAGTCCGTGACGATGCCGCCCGATACCCCGTAATGTTTCCGAGAACTCCGGCGCCCGTTATTGCAATATTTCTCGCTATCGTTGTGGGTGGATGCAGCGGCAACGTGGCGACGCCGATTTTGTCAACGACCGCACCCGAGGGTTGCTCGAATTTGGGGCGCTACGTCTCCGTCGGCGGGACCGCCGGGTTCAATGCGCTCGTTCGTCGCGACTTCACCACCGCGCTTCTCGCAAGCGGTCACGCGAGACTCTACGAACACGCAACCGCAATTGCAGCCGCGATTACCGGGAGCCCGCGCTCGAATCCATATGCGATTCTTCAGACGATCCAGGACGTATTTCGCGCGAGCGGCCCAGGTGAGGCCGAGCTGGGGCTCGTCGGCTGGAATTATTTCACGCTTCCGGCCGCCGGCTATCCCGCGTACTACCAGTATCAGTACGTCAAGAGCGGTCTGCGTCCCGACGCCGCCAACGTAAACGTTCCGTATAAGCCGCCGTCCGCCATACGATTCGATCGAAAGAACGTACGGGCGTGGAAAAGATGGGTGCGAGCCGGCAGATCGGTGGGGATCGTAACCATGGCTCCGATCGTCGCTCCCAATGCAATGTGGCAACCGCACAACCCGATCTTTCCGCCCACGCGCGCGGCGTACTACGATCTCAACAGCTCGTTCTATGCGTTAGCACGATTTGAGGCGACGTACGGTGGCGCAATCGCGCTCGACACTCCATCGGATTTCTTTCTCGCCGGTGGCAGCGGCCCGGGGTACCGCAAGTTTATCGAGCAAGCCGTCCGGTGGGGCAATGCCAATGGTCTGCGCACGACGGTGCTGGTCTCCCCGTATGCGCACCGGGAAACGTTCGCCGAAGGCACCAAGGAATTCGTGAGCATCCTGCTGGCGGACGATGCGGTTCCCACCGAATGGGCGGTAGACAACTACGAGAACACCGATCCAAACGACGCCAACGCGATGGGGCCCGAGACGCTCGTCAACACCACCACCCAGGTCGGCCTCTGGTTAGTCGATCACGCGCCGGTCTACGTGCAAGTACGCACGGACGGCAAACTCGCCGGCGGGATCGTTTGCCGGCCGGATCCGTCCGCCGGTTCCGCCGGCGCTTGACAACCGCAAACCCGAAAGGCTATATTACCCTTAGGTTATGGAACTACTTGGTTATGGAAAAATCCCGGCCGAACGCCTCAACGCGACGTTCACCGCGCTTGCCGATCCGACTCGACGCGCGATTTTAGTCAGGCTGGCTGCCGGCGAGTTGTCGGTTACCGAGCTGGCGGCGCCGTTCGCGATGAGCCAGCCGGCCATTTCCAAGCATCTCAAAGTACTCGAGCGGGCCGGTCTCATTTCGCGCGGCCGCGACGCGCAGCGGCGTCCGCGGCGGATTGAGGCCAAACCGCTGGCCGAAGCAACCGGGTGGCTCGAAGGCTACCGGCAGCTGTGGGAAGGCAACTTCCAGCGGCTGGACGCGCTCCTCGGCGAGTTACCCGGCGCGAAAAGAACGAAACGAACCAAACACCGGAGGAAATAGTCCATGAATCACGCCGAAGCGAAACGTATGCTGGAAGTTACGACGCCCACCGATCGCGAGATCGTCATGACGCGCGCATTCGATGCGCCGCGCGATCGCGTCTTCGATGCGTTCACAAAACCCGAGCTCGTCCAGCGATGGTTGCTCGGCCCCGACGGCTGGTCGATGATCGTCTGCGACGTCGACCTGCGCGCCGGCGGAACGTTTCACTACGCCTGGCGCAACGACGCCGAAGACAAGCAGTTCGGTTTGAACGGCGACTACCGCGAAGTCGCGCGCCCGGAACGCATCGTACACGCGGAACGCTTCGACCAGTCCTGGTATCCCGGCGACGCTGAGGTTACGACTACATTCGAAGAACGCGACGGCACGACCATCGTCACCCTGACCACGCTGTTCGACTCGCGCGAGATCCGCGACCAAGCGATCGAGTCCGGAATGACCGACGGCGTCGCCATCAGCTTCGACCGCCTGGAAAACGAATTGGGGTAGACGGCTGACGACTTCGCTCGCGATGGCGCGGTGCCCCAGGGCGCGGGCCTCTGGACGAGGAGCGGCGGCTAGATGCCGGGAGCGACGAGCCAGGGAGCAGCTTTTTCGGACGGATCCGAAAAAGCGAGCGTCCCGCCGCTCCGAGGTAACGTTCCGCAGCGAGCGAAGTTTTCCGTCCTTCGACTGCGGCGCTACGCGCCTCCGCTCAGGATGACATGAGGCGAAATGCGATGACGATATTCGTTTGGATGAAGCGTTGCACGTTGGTTGCGGCGGCGATGGTTCTGGCGTCGTGCGGTCAGCCGAACGTGCCTGCGCTGCCATTCGGCTCGTCCGGCGGCGGTAGCGGGCTCGCGGCGGTGCCGTTCGGATGCTACGTGACGAAGGTCGCGCCGGCACGGGTGCACGCAACGATCACTTTCTACGGCTGGCCCGACAACAGCCCGCCGGGAAATCAGATCGCGCATCCGGTCATTCACAACGTCGCGTCGGGCGACGGAACGTATTGCAACCCGACGACGTTTGCGACCGAACGCAAGAACGACGTGCGAATTCCGTACGGTATCAAGATTTACGTGCCGTTCTTGAAGCAATACTTCATCCGGGAGGACGATTGCGCGCATTCTGGTCCGCGCAAAGGCCACGGCCACAACGGATGCTCCGGACTCTGGTTCGATCTTTGGATTGGTGGAGATGCGGCGTCGAAGGGCCACGCCGTCATCTGGTGCGAAAATCATTTGACGCCGAACGCGAAGGTTCAAGTCGTGCTCGATGCCGACAGCGGTTTGCCGGTAGCGAACGCCGGCGCGCTCTATCAAGACGCTCCGCCACCGCTCGGAACGTGCGATGGAACGCCCGAAAAAGGGACGCTAGGCGTCGATCCGGAGAACGATCTTTCCGAACTGGCCCGATGATGCCATGCGCGTCGCTGCCGCGACCGCTTCCTCCATCGGATACACGCGATCGATGACCGGCTTGAGGGCGCCGCTTTCCATGAAATCCAGCATGCCGGCAAAATCTTGCGGACTGCCCATCGACGTACCCAAGACCGAAACGTGCTTCCAAAACAGCGGAAACAGTTTGACGGTCGCCTCGCCGCGGGTGCCGCCGTAGATTACGATGCGGCCGCCCGGCACGATCGCGTCGATGGCCTTAGCGAGCGTTTCTCCACCCGACGAATCGACGACCACGTCGATCGGTCCAGCAGCGCGCGCGCGTTTGTGCCAATCCGGCGTGGTCGCATAGTTGAACGTCACGTCGGCTCCGAGCGCGGTGGCGCGCTCGAGTTTTTCGTCGCTGCCCGAGGTGACGATCGTGCGCGCGCCGGCGTGTTTGGCGAACAATAACGTAAACGTTTGCACGCCGCCGCCGACGCCGGGAATGAGTACGGTTTCGCCGGCCGCGAGCTTGGCGCGCGTGAAGAGCGCGCGATACGCCGTGAGGGCGGCCAGCGGAATGGCGGCCGCTTCTTCCATCGACAACGCCTTGGGTTTCCGGTATACGTTGGCAGCCGGGACGACGACGAACTGAGCGAACGTTCCGTCGTGCGGCATCCCTAAGATACTGCTGCTTTTCGTATCCCAGACGCGTGGGTCGTCGCCCCAACCGAGCATCGGATCGATGACGACTTCTGCGCCCGCCTCGATGCTGCAGCCGGTTTCCGGACCGAGTTCGGCGAGTTCGCCGGCACCGTCGGATCCGAGCGTCTTGGGAAGAACGATTCCCGGATAGAGTCCCTGCGTGATGAAAACGTCGCGCCGGTTGAACGCCGCGGCGCGGATACGAACGAGCGCTTCGCCGGCGCCCGGCTCGGGGACCGGCACGTCGTCGATCCGAAGCTTTTCGGGTCCGCCGATTTCGTGCAGCCGAAGCGCGTGCATGCGGCGCCATTCGCTTTGCGTCGCGGGCCAGGCCTTCTCGCGCGCCACGCCGTAGAAGGGCCGCCCATGAACAAACGAATCGGTACCCTGCGCACCTTCCTTCGCGGAGTCGCTCGCCTGCAGAAGAGCTTTACCATCCAAATCGGCCCGTTGCGCGCCACCGGCATTCCGGCGATTCTCATCGGAGTCAGCGGCGTCGTGCTCGCAAGCGGCATCACCAACGCGTTGGGCAAGAGTGCGAACCGCCTTCCCGAAACCCTCGGCGAGGCGCGCGGGTTGGCAGAAGCGATGACCGGCGGCTCGCCACGGTTGAAATCGTGATCGACGACACGGCGCTCACCAACCTGATCCGCACGCAGCTTCCGGACGCGGACGTGCAGATCTTCGATCGAACCGGTACGATGGATCACTTCAATCTTACGGTACGGTCGCGGGCGTTCAAGGATATTCCGCCCATCCAGCAGCACCGGCTCGTATACGGAGCGCTAAAAGCGGCACTCGAAGACGGTCGCGTCCACGCGGTGGAACTCAAGACCGTCGTCCCTATGGAGAACTAAACCAGGCCATGTCGGAAAACCAAGCGATCGCCGAACAAATCGCGCACGAAGTCGGCACGAACACCATTCTCGTTTATGGCAAAGGCACCAAAGCTGCGCCGCGCTGCGGCTTTACGCTGGAGACGATCGAATTCTTCAACGGATTGGGCTACCCGTTCGAGGTCATCGACGTCCTCGAGAATATGCCCAAGCGCGAGGCGCTGGCCGCGATGACCGACTGGCCGACGCTGCCGAAAGTTTTCATCAACGGTACCTTTTACGGCGATACCGATCTCCTCGGCCCGATGGCGCAGACGGGCGAGTTGCAAACGCTGCTCAAGGACGCCTTCGGCGGCGTCGAGCCGGCGCCCAAGCAAACCATTTCGCTCCGTTGAGCGGCACCGTGTTTACGGCCCTGGTGACACCCGAGGTGCTGCGCGAGCACCTCGACGATCCGTTATACGTGGTGGTCGATTGTCGTCACGCGTTAGCCGACTTCGCCCTCGGACGACGCCTGTATTCCGAGGCGCACGTTCCCGGCGCGTTCTTCGCCGACGTAGAGAACGATTTGGCCGGCCCCAAAACCGGCACCAACGGCCGGCATCCCATGCCCGATCCGGAGACGTTCGCGCGCTTCCTTCGCGGTCTCGGCGTCGACGACGCAACCCAAATCGTAGCTTACGACGCCGGCGCCGACATGTTCGCGGCGCGGTTATGGTTTCTGTGCCGTTGGATCGGCCATCCGGCGACCGCAGTGCTGGACGGCGGCTTCGGGACATGGCAGGCAAAGGGCTTTCCGGTAACCGCCGCGCCGTCCGAGCCGAAGCGCCAGGGTAGCGTCGTCGCTCGACCGCATCCGGAAATGCTGGTCGACTCGGCCTACGTGCTCGCGCACTTAACGGATCCCGCGATGCAGCTGCTCGACGCGCGCGCGGAGGATCGGTTTGCCGGTCAGAACGAGACCGTCGACCCGGTCGCCGGTCATATTCCGGGCGCCGCGAATCGCTGGTTCAAACGAAATTTCAACGACGACGGAACGTTCAAGCCGGCCGAAGCGCTGCGCGCCGAATTCGCAGCAGAAAATCTAGACCCCAAACGCGTCGTGCATCAGTGCGGCTCGGGAGTTTCCGGAGCGGCCAATCAACTCGCGATGGTGTGCGCCGGCATCGACGGCTCGCGTCTGTACGGTGGGTCGTGGAGCGAGTGGATCAGCGATCCATCGCGCCCCATCGCAACCGGACCGGCTTAAGGCATCTCTAGACTATCGGCGGACTTAGCGTTTTCGCGGGGGCGGAACGGCGAATGGTTTGGCGACGGCGCCGGCAGGCGACTGGGCCAAACGTGCCAGTTCGTCGGGCGTCGGCTCTTGCGAGAAGTCCCGGCAGGCGTCGACGAAACAAAAAAATCCGAACGGCCGGTCGCCCCGATTGACTAATTGGTGGAGTTCGAGAGGACCGACGTACACCACGTCGCCGGCTCCAACTTCGGTAGCACGGTCGCCGAGGATCGCATAGCCGTCGCCGTCGCGTACGATCACGTAGTGCTCGTGCTCGTGCTTTTCGAGGCGCGACGCAGCGCCGGGCTGCAGTTCGAAATACCGCAGTTCCATCGCCGGGCCGGGTTCGCTTGCGTCGTTTTTGCGGCCGCCAACAATCGTGTGCCGCGAAACCCCGGTCTTGGCGGCGTCGTCGCCTGGGCGATAGCCCTCGACTTCTATGCCTTCCCAGCCGGATTCGGTCGCCCGGATTACTCGTTTCTGCATGCCGCCATCTACCTTAGCATACCCAGGAGCGGGCGGGCGACGACGCTAACCGCAACCACCCGATGCCGCCCCGCTACTGGCTTTTCAAGACCGAGCCGCACGCATTCTCGTTCCAGCAACTGCAACGAGACGGAACCACGCCGTGGACCGGCGTTCGAAACTTTCAGGCCCGTAACAACATGATGGAGATGCGCGTCGGCGACTTGGGCCTGTTCTATCATTCCAGTATCGCCGAACCGGCGGCCGTTGGGATTTGCAAGGTCGTCAAGCCGGCGTATCCCGACTTCACGCAATTCGAGCGCGACGGCGACTACTTCGACGGCCGCGCCAAACCCGATAAACCCATTTGGATGATGGTCGACGTCGCCTACGCCGAAGCGCTCCCGCATCCCGTTACGCTCGCGCGCATGCGCGCCGAACCGCGGCTCACCGGCATGGCATTGCTCAAGCGTGGCCAGCGGCTCTCCGTGCAGCCGGTCATGCCGCACGAATGGGACATCGTCCTCGAACTCGCGCGAGAGTAGTTCGCTAGCCTAAAGTCTGGGCTTGGGTCAAAAAGACGCGCTGTGCGTCGATGGGCATCTCGCCGGGTCCCGGAACCCGTCGCCGGTAGGATCCGTTTTCGAGCAGCTCGCGACTCTTGACGTTGTCTGCAAACAACACCGAAAGGATCTGGCCGTCGATCGCTTCGGCGACCATCGGGTCGATGACCGGCGTGACGATTTCGACGCGACCGTCGAGGTTACGGCCCATCCAGTCGGCGCTGGCGATGAAGACTTCGCGGTCGCCGCCGTTTTCAAACGCATAGATTCGCGAGTGCTCCAAAAATCGGCCGACGATGCTGCGCACGCTGATGCGTTCGCTTAGCCCCGGAACCCCCGGCCGCAACACGCACTGCCCGCGCACGAGGAGATCTATGGATACGCCGGCCTGCGACGCACGATACAGGGTGCGGATGACTTCACCGTCGCTGATGTGGTTGAGTTTGGCTCGAATGCCGGCCGAGCGGCCGGCTTTGGCGTGTTCGGTCTCGCGCTCGATTCTCGAAATGAGTTCGCGCCGCAGGGTTACGGGCGCGACCCACAGTTCCTCGTAGTCGGTGATTTTGGAGAAGCCGGTGAGCGCGTTAAAGAGCTGCGTGATGTCGGCTCCGAGCTCGGGCAAACACGTAAAGAGGCTAATGTCGGTATAGAGGCGCGCCGACTTTTCGTTGTAGTTGCCGGTTCCGAAATGCATGTAACGGCGCAGACCGTCCTCGTCTTCGCGCACCACCAGCAGCGACTTGGCGTGGACTTTTTGATTTGCAAACCCATACACGACGTGCGCGCCGGCGCGCTCCAAGCGCCTCGCCCACTCGATGTTGTTCTCTTCGTCGAAGCGCGCCTTAAGTTCGATGACGACGGCAACCTGCTTCTCGTTCTCGGCCGCCTTCAGTAACGCGCGGGTGATCGGCGAATTCTTGCCCGAAGTGCGGTAGAGCGTCGCTTTGATGGCCAGCACCTTTTCGTCTTCGGCGGCCTGTTGCAGAAACTGCACGACTGGATCGAACGATTCGTACGGGTGGTGCAGCACGATGTCGCCTTCGCGAATGGCGGCGAACATGTCGGTCACACCGATCAATCGCTTCGGGATTGCCGGCATGAACGGCTTCTCTCGCAAGTGATCGTAGTCCGGTAGGTTCACGATCTGCCAGAGATCGCTCAGCGCCATCAGGCCTTCGACGTCGTAACAGTCGACGGCGGTGAGATCGAGCGCGTTGCAGAGAAAATCGCGCAGGTATTCGGGCATGCCGCGCTCGAGTTCCATCCGGACCGGTTCGCCGAACCGGCGGCGCTGAAGTTCCGACTCGATCTCGCGCAGGAGGTCGGCGGCTTCGTCTTCCTGCAGATCCAAGTCGGCGTCGCGGGTCACCCGGAAGAGGTACGCATCGCGTACGTGCATCCCGGGGAAGAGCCCGTCGAGATGATGCGCGATCAAGTCCTCGAGCAAGATGAACCGCCGCTCGCCCGGCGGCGACACCTCCAACGGAATGAAGCGCGGCAGGGTCGGCGGAATTTTGACGCGCGCAAAGTGCAGCTCGATGCCGTCGTGGGTCGTTTCCTCGAGCTCCACCGCGAGCGAGAGCGAGAGATTCGAAATATACGGGAACGGATGTCCGCTGTCGACGGCCAGCGGCGTCAGCACCGGGAAGACGGTATCGTCGAACGTGCGCTCCAGCGTGGCTTGGGTTTCGTCGTCGAGGTCCGAGACCCGCATCAACCGGATGCCCTCGCGTTCCAGTGCCGGCAAGAGGTCGTCGTTGAGTAGCCGCATCTCGGTGTGCAGCGAGGTTCGCAAACGCTCCGAGATGGCCGAAAGGTGTTCGGCCGGCATTCGGCCGTCGTCCGAGCGGCGGACGACGTGGGCGTCAATCTGCTGTTTGATCGCGGCCACCCGGATCATGAAGAACTCATCGAGATTGGTCCCGTAGATCGCCACGAACTTGAGCCGCTCGAGGAGCGGATTGTGCGGGTCGAGTGCTTCTTCGAGCACGCGGTCGTTAAATTCGACCCACGACAACTCGCGGCTGATATAGAGCGACGGATCGTCCAGCGCGACGACCGGGACCGGGCGTTCCGGCAGAACAGACGGCTTTATCATATGGTGGAGCAACGGGTTTCGCCTTATCGGCGAAAAACTCTCGCGAGTATGTGGACGGACTTGGCGGCGCACGCCGGCCAGCACGTGATCCTGGCGGCATGCGCGCTGGCCCTCGCACTGGCGGCGGGCGTGCCGCTCGGCGTTGCCGCCGCAACCTACGCGCCGCTGCGAAGCCCCGCCCTCGCACTGGCAAGTATCGGCCGGACGCTGCCAAGCCTGGCGGTCCTGACGCTGCTGCTGCCCTTCATGGGGGTGGGAACTGCACCGGCGATCGTCGCCCTAGCACTGCTGGCGGTTCCGCCGATCGTCATCGGCGTCGACCTCGGCATTCGCGGCGTTCCGGCGTCGGCGCTCGACGCGGCCGCCGGCATGGGAATGAAGCCGGCCGAAGCCTTCGCGCGGGTGATCGTTCCTCTCGCTTTGCCGGTATCGTTTGCCGGCTTGCGGACCGCGGCGACCGAAACGATCGCCAGCGCAACCCTCGCGACCTTCATCGGCGGTGGCGGCCTCGGTGACGAAATCGTTCGCGGCTTGCAAACCGACGATCCGTCGCTGCTGATCGCGGGCGCACTGGCGGTGGCCCTCTTGGCGCTGAGCGTCGAAATACTCCTCGGCCAAGTCGGCCGTCTCGTCGAGGTACCGTCGTGAACCTTTCGCGCACTCGGGCGCTCGCGCTGCTTGCGAGCGGACCGCTTTTCGTAGGCTGCGGCTCGCGCGGCGGCACGATACGGGTCGGCTCGAAGAACTTCACCGAATCGTTCGTCATCGCCGAGATTTACGCGCAGGCTTTGGAACGCGCCGGCTTGCGGGTCGAACGCCGCTTCAACCTCGGCTCGACGCAGATCGCGATGGCGGCGATGCAACGCGGCGACATCGACCTCTACCCGGAATACACCGGTACGGCGCTAATCGACGTGCTCCACCTTCCGCCGATGCAGGATCCCGAACTGCTGTATAGCACCGTTGCGCGAGAATTCGACCGGCGCTACGGTCTCATCTGGCTGCATCCGTCGCCCATGAACGATTCGCAAGCGCTGGCCACCACGAAAGCGATCGCCGCCCGCGAACGAATCGCAACCCTCTCCGATCTCGCGCCAATCGCCTCGCGACTACGGCTGGCGACGATTCAAGAGTTCCTCAGCCGCGCCGACGGGCTCCCCGGATTGCGCCGCGTCTATGGTGGATTTGCATTTCGCGACGTACGAACGTACGACATCGCATTGAAGTATCAAGCGCTGCTTTCCGGTCAAGCCGACGTCGCGAGCGCGTTTACGACCGACGGCGCGATCGCCTCGGACGATCTGGTCGTGCTGCGGGACGACCGCCACCTATGGCCGCCGTATAACGTGGCTCCGGTCGTCCGCAAAGCCGCATTGCAGTTGCAGCCGCGGATCGTGTCCGTGCTCGACGCAGTTTCCCCCGCCATTACCGACCGCGCCGCGCAACGGATGAATGCCGAGATCGAAAGCCAGTATCGCGATCCGGCCGACGTCGCGGCCGCATTTCTCGCGAGCGCCGGCCATTGAGCGGAGCGTCGATTCAATTCGACGGCGCAACCGTTCGTTATCCCGGCGCCGGCCACGCTGCCGTCGAAAACGTCTCATTCGAAGCCGCTCCTGGAGAACTCGTCGTCCTGCTCGGACCGTCGGGCTGCGGCAAGTCGACCCTGTTACGAACGGTGAACCGGCTCGTCGAACTGCAAGGCGGAAGCGTTGCTGTCGACGGTCACGACGTTGCCGGGGTCGACGCGGTCGAGCTGCGGCGCAGCATCGGATATGCGATCCAAGCGGTGGGACTCTTCGCACACATGAGCGTCGCTGAGAACATCGCCGTCGTTCCGTCGCTGCTGGGGTGGCCGCCGCAAGAGATCGCCGCGCGCGTCGACGAGCTGCTCGCGACGGTCGGATTGGATCCTGCGCGATATCGAAGCCGCCGGCCGCGCGCGCTGTCCGGCGGTGAAGCCCAGCGCGTCGGCGTTGCGCGCGCGATCGCCGCTCGACCACGCGCGCTGCTGATGGACGAACCTTTTGGCGCCGTCGACGCGCTGGTGCGCAGCACGCTTCAGCGGGAGCTCGTACGCATCGTGCGCGAGCTGCGGACGACGACACTGTTCGTCACGCACGACTTTGACGAAGCGCTGAAGCTGGCCGACCGCATCGTCGTCATGCGCGCCGGAAGCGTGGAGCAAGTAGCGACGCCGGACGAACTCCTCGCGCGCCCGGCCACGGCCTACGTTCGCGAACTCGTACACGCCGGCGACGCCGTGTACCGCAGCTACTACGTTCACGTTCGCGAAACGCTGCGATGAGTTACGCGTTCGCACATCTCGGCCGCATCGCGGTCTTGGCGGCCGCCCACGTCGAAGTGGTTGCGGCGGCCCTCGCGGTAGCGATGGCGATCGCCGTTCCGCTCGGGATCTACGCCGCCCGGCGTCCCCATCTCGCCGGCTGGGTGCTCGGCATACTCGGCGCGCTCTATACCATCCCGAGCCTTGCGTTATTGGCGGTTTTAGTGCAGCTTTTCGGCCTCGGCTTTGCGCCGATTTTCGTCGCGCTGGTTGCGTACGCGCAGTTCATGCTGGCGCGCAACGTCGTCGCCGGCATCAACGGCGTGGATCCGGCGCAGGTCGATGCCGCGCGGGGACTCGGCATGTCGGCGCGGCAAATTCTCACGCGCGTCGAGTTTCCGCAGGCGCTGCCGGTCGTCATCGGCGGCGTTCGCATCGCGGCGATCGCCGCGATTGCCATCGCGACGCTGGGAGGCTACGTCGGCGGCAGCGGCCTGGGCGTGCTGATCTTCAACGGCCTCACGTTACATCAACCGGAAATGATCGTCGCGGGAAGCCTGGCCGCGTCGGCGCTCGCCGTGACCGTCGACGGCTTGCTGCGCATCGTCGAACGGCAAGTTCGAACCTAGCTGGGATCGCGGACAAAAACGGGGGGATCGGAAACGATCCCCCCGCTCGTTCTCCCGTAGCGATTTACGGGTAGTGGTGGACGCAGGAGCTCGAAGCGTTACTGAACATGGACTGCGCCGTGTAGGTCTTGGATGCGTAGGGATCGTTCGCAATGTGCGTTCCCCAAGCGCAAAGATCGCCTATTTCGCCCGAACCGCTATTCCAGCCGGTGAACGGTTGCGGGTCGGTGATCGACTCGCCGTACTCGTGGCCCTCGACGACCGTGACGCCTTCGTCGGCGCCGGTTTCGTCGGACGGCGGGCTGATGTAGTTTGCACCGCAGTTCGCACCGGCATCCGGAATGTAGGGCAGGTTCGTGTACGCAACCAGCTGACCACCGGTCGTCGTGTCGCTATGATACGCGCAATACGACGTACCGAAGCCTGACGAACTGTGGTCGTGCGCCGTTACGACGACGTACGAACCATTCGCATCATACCCGAAGTGGGCAACGCCCGCGAGCGCTTCGGCGGCAACTTGACCGTCGGTCGGGTGCGACGGGATCGGGTTGGTGTCGTCCGCCCAGAACGTCGTCTTGTTGCCCTGATTGCCCGGGTTCGTGATGTTGGTCTTGACGTTGTTGACGATTTCATAATACTGCGTATAGATATTGTTATACGCGCTGCCGCCGATATTCTTCGCATAGTTTTTGAGCAACGGCTTGACTTTGTTCGGGTCTCCGGCGGCCTTAAAACCCCAGAAAATGACATACATCTTGGGCGCGACCAAAACCGGTCCGCCGCCGTACGTCAACTGGAGGTCTGGCTTCACCGCGGGAGCCGGTGACTTAACGGTGCCCATGTAATGCGGCACGCGGTAGGTGACGCCGCCCTCGTGAATCCATCCGGCGTTATCGGCGGCCTGCTGCTGCAGGTTCATCGGCGAACCGGCGCTCGGGGTGACGCCCGAATTCGACGAACATCCCGCTGCCGCAAGCGCTGCCGTGCACGCAACAATACCGACGAGCCGCGAAAGCTTATCCATCGCGTTCTTGCTCCTCATGAGGGAATTGGGGGTAGCAAGACCCTCCTTTTTGCGCCCTTGGGTCTGGTTACCTTCGATAGCCGGGCCGGCGCTGCGTGCACGGCAGCCAGAATCGAGAATGCACTTATGGCACGCGAAAATTAAAACGAGGGGACCGCTCGGGAGCGATCCCCTCGTCGTTCTAACCGTGCTTTTTACGGATAGTGGTGGACGCAGGAACTCGAAGCGTTGCTGAACATCGGTTGCGCCGTATAGCTCTTGCTGCCGTACGGGTCGTTTGCAATGTTCTGCCACGCACAGATGTCGCCGATCTCACCCTGCGCGTTGTTGTACCAGCCCGAGGGCGGGTTCGGATCGGTAACGGACTCGCCGTACTCGTGGCCTTCGACGATGGTGACGCCTTCGTCGGCGCTGGTCTCGTCGGACGGCGGGCTGACCTGACCGGAGCCGCAGCTATGGCCGGCATCCGGAATGTAGGGGAGGTTGGTGTACGAAACGAGCTTACCGCCCGACGTCGTCGCGCTATGGTACGCGCAGTACGACGTGCCGAAGCCTGACGAGCTGTGATTGTGCGCCGTCACGACGACGTACGAACCGTTCGCATCGTAGCCGAAGTGGGCGACGCCGGCGAGGGATTCGGCGGCAACTTGACTGTCGGTCGGGTGCGACGGGATCGGGTTGGTGTCGTCCGCCCAGAACGTCGTCTTGTTGCCCTGATTGCTCGGGTTCGTGATGTTGGTCTTAACGTTGTTGATGTCTTGGTAGTACTGCGTGTAGATGTTGTTATACGCGCTGCCGCCGATATTCTTCGCATAGTTTTTGAGCAACGGCTTCATCTTATTCGGGTCGCCGGCGGCCTTGAAGCCCCAGAAAATCACGTACATCTTCGGGGCGACCAATACCGGTCCGCCACCGTAGACGAGTTGGATGTCGGGCTGCACCGCACCGCGGGGCATGTCGGCCGTGGGCATGTAACGGGGAACGTGGTAGGTGACGCCGCCGTCGTGTACCCAGCCGGCATTGGTTGCAGCCTGCTGCTGCAGGCCCATCGGCGAGCCGGTGCTCGGGGTGACGCCGGAATTCGACGCACATCCCGCTGCTGCAAGCGCCGTTGCGCACGCAACAATACCGACGAGCCGCGAAAGCTTATCCATCGCGTTAATAGCTCCTCATGAATGAGTAAGGGGGTAGCAAAGGCGCTCCATTTGTGCGTGCAGGCGCCAGGCACCTTTGCCCGGGCCGACTTTTAACACTTATGAATTCTTGCTCCCTCGGGAGTTAAACGAGTGAGAGGATGCTTGGGTTCCCGAAGGGCCGTCAGCTCGGCTCGAGCAGCTGATCGATCGTGCAGTCGCGCGGACTTTTGTCGGGACGCCATCGTAGCAAGCGAGCCGAATGGCGAAAACGCCGCGCCGTCACGTGGTCGAACGACACCTCGACCACGACGATCGGCTTGGTCGGGACCCATTCGGACTCAGTTTCGCCCTTGCGCCAGCGGCTCGGACCGCCCGGCGTAACCCCGGTGAAGCCGGGCGGCGCGACGATCGGCTCGAGCACTTCCGAAGCTCGCCGACGTTCGGCAGCGCTCATGCTGCCGACGAACCCGACGTGGTCGAGATTCCCATCGTCGTACAGTCCAAGTAACAGCGATGCGACCGCACCGTCACCGGATCGCCGGAAACCGCCGACCACGCAGTCGGCCGTGTAGCGACGTTTCACTTTGACGACCGCATCGCGCCCGCCAAAACCGTACGGTGCGTCGAGGCGTTTTGCGATGACGCCGTCGAGACGGGCGGTGTCGCCGTCGAGCCACTTCTGCGCGACGGCAACGTTCTGAGTTGCGGGCGAAACGACCAGCGGCGATCCGTTCGCAAAGTATCTCTCGGCAAACGATTCGAGTGCAGCGCGCCGCTCCGAAAGCGGCCGCTCGTACCACGGCTTTTTCTTTTCGTCCACGAGCACGTCGAAAACGGCGAAGCGCGCGGGCGTTTGCTGCGAGAGCTTCATTACGCGGCTCTGCGCCGGGTGGATTCGTTGCAGCAAAGCGTCGAAGTCGAATCCCGGCCCGCTCTCGACGAAAATTTCGCCGTCGATGACGAACCGTCGTGCTCCGAGCGCTCGCAGCGCGGTGACGATCTCGGGGAAGTATCGCGTGAGCGACTGACCCGATTTCGATTCGAGCTCCACGTCGTCGTCCGATCGAAACGCGATGCAGCGGAAGCCGTCCCATTTCGGCTCGTACAGCCACTGGTCGCCCCGCGGAATCTGCAGCACTTGGCGCGAGGCCATCGGCTCGATCGGCGGCTTCAGCGGAAGATCGTCGAAGCGTCCCACTCCACCCTACGTTCCCAGTCTTCGACCAAGCTTCTGTAAATCGTAGCGGGCACGTTTGTCGAGCAGCGGCGCCCACAAATCGCCCAGACGCTCGAGGCGCACGGGGACGTCGAGCATCGTGAAGTCGGCCGACTCGCAACCTCGTTCGACCTCTTCCCAGGTCACCGGCGTGGATACCATGGCGGCTTCGTTGGGGCGCACCGAATAGATCGACGCCAGCGTGCGTCCGAAAGCGTTTTGGTTATAGTCGAGCAACACGCGGCCGCGCGGGCGCTTTGCGACCCGATACTCGACGATGAGAAGGTCCGGGTGCGCCTGGGCGATCGCGTGCGAAAGCGCTTTGGCTATTTCCCACACCTCGTGCTGCGTCGGCCCGGTGCGGATGGCGACGTACACGTGCATGCCCTTGCTCCCGGTCGTTTTCACGTACGGAATCATTCCCAGCGACGTAAACACGTCGCGCACGACCAGCGCGGCCTCGCGCACGGCCGAGAAGGGTGCGTCGAACGGATCGAGGTCGATGTGAAGGTAGTCGGGGTGGTTGAAATCGTCGCACGGTGCGTACCAGGGATTGAGGTCGATGCAGCCGAGATTGATGAGCCATAGCAGCGATGCCGCATCGTCGATCACCGGAAAATCGATGACGTTCCCGGACCTATGTTCGATCGGACAGGTTCGAATCCACTCCGGGCGCGGCGATGGGGCTCGTTTCATGAAAAAGAAATCGCCGGTCGCTCCGTGCGGATAACGCTTCATGACCATCGCCTTTCCGGCGACGTGCGGAATCACCGCCGGAGCGACGCGCAAATAGTAGCGCAGCAGATCGCCCTTCGTCAGCCCGAGCTCGGGAAAGAAGGTCTTATTTAAGTTCGTCAAAGCGACCGCAAGGCCGTCGACCGTAACGGTCGCAGCATCGACGCCGGTCGGAATTACGCTTACGTTCGAACCAGGAGGTGAACGCTGAAGCGTTGCGCGCGATCGTGCCACGTCGACGACAAGCGGAAGCCGGCAATCGCCCCCAGGCGGGCTACGTCTCGATCCGAGAATTTATACGACGACTCGGTGTGAATGCGCTCGCCTTCGGAGAAGGCGACGCGCGCGCCGATCGACTCGACGAACACGTCGGCGGCGCGACGGGCTTCTAAGAACGAATCGACGCTCCCCCGTTCTTCGTCGTAGTGAACGACGTGCGCGAAGTTGCGGAGATCGAAGTTACCGCCGAGCTGCTGATTGATGCGTTCGAGAATGTTCTTGTTGAAGGCGGCGGTTACGCCGAGCGGATCGTCGTAGGCAGCTTCCAGCGTCGCTCGGTCCTTTTTCAAATCGGTTCCGAGCAACAAGCCGTCGCCGGGACTCAACGCCGCCGACAGCAAGCGTAGCAAGCGCGCCGCTTCGCCTGGCTCGTAGTTCCCGATGTTCGAACCCATGAACATGGCGAGTTTCCGGCGCTCGAATTGCAGCGTCTTCGATGCCAGCACGTCGAAGTAATCTCCGGCGTAAGCGCGGATCGACAGTCCCGGGTACGCTTCGACGAGTGCCAGCGACGACGTTCGCAGCGCATCGGTCGAAATGTCGATCGGGCTATAGCGCAGGCTGCCCTGTACCCGCAGCGCGTCGGCGATCAGCAGGCGAGTCTTGACCGCGCTGCCGCTGCCGAGCTCCAAGAAATCGATGGGTTCGTCGAGAACGCGAACGATTTCCCAGCCGGATTCGCGCAAAATCTCGGTCTCGGCATTCGATAGATAGTATTCCGGAAGGTGGGTGATTGCGTCGAACAGCGCCGAACCGATTCGATCGTACAGGTATTTCGACGAAAGACGCTTAGGCGAGGCATTCAGCCCTGCGGCAACGTCCTCGGCAAAGGAAGCCGCGCCGCTTGCGTGCGGTACCTCAATGAGCTCGAAGCGGTCCGAGACCGCGGTGCCGGCACTCTGCATTAGCCCTCCGTGCGGCGGATTATACCACCCCAACGCCTGGACGAACCGCCGGGTTTCACGGTTCGGGCAAATTCACCCGCAACCGCGAATTCCGAAAACCGTAGAGCGCGTATACGAGGATCCCAACGACGAACCATATGCCGTAGCGGATCCAGGTGGCGAGTTGCAGGCCGGTGATGAGATACAGGCACACGCCGGCGCCGGCGATCGAAAAGAAGGGCAGCAAGGGCGCGCGGAACGGGCGGTTGGCCGTCGGGTTGACGATTCGCAGCACCAGGACGCCGGCGCAGACGATCGCAAAAGCGGCCAGGGTTCCGACATTCACCAGCGTTAGCAAGTCGGTGAGCGGAAAAACTGCCGCGAAGATCGCGACGATGATGCCCGTGATTGCAGTCATTCGCGCCGGCGTGCGAAAAACGTGGTGGATGCGCGCGACGCCCGGGGGCAGCATCCGATCGCGCGCCATGACGTAGAAGATCCGCACCTGTCCGAGCAACGACGTCAGCATCACGGTCGTATTTCCGGCAATGCCGCCGATGGCGACGATCCAATAGAAGGCGTGGTTCTTGGTCACCGCGCCGAGCGCGTCGAGCATGGCGGCGCCGTCTGAGAGGCGGTCGTAGCGCAGCACACCCACCGTGCAAAGCGTAAGTACGACGTAGAGGATGCCGCCGATCGCCAAAGCGAGAATGATACCGATAGGAACGTCGCGCTCCGGCCGCTTCGCTTCTTCCGAAGCGACGGTCACCGTATCGAAGCCGATGTACGCGAAAAACACCAGCGCGGTGCTCGCCAGAATTCCGTGATATCCAAACGGCGCGAAGGGATGCAGATTCGCCGGAACGATGGCGTGAGCGACGACCGCGACGAAAACGATCATCGACACGATCTGCACCAGAACCAGAATGCCGTTGACGCTCGCCGACTCGCGGATGCCGACGGCGACTAAAGCGGCGATCGCCAGCGTCATAAAGGCGGCGAACACGTCGATTTGCGGGTGGGCACCGGTGAGATTGGCGGTTTGCGCCCAAACCGGAAACGTGACTCCAACGTTGGCCAGCATGTGCTGAAAGTAGTCGGAGAGCGACGATGCCGTGGGCGCCAGCGACAGGCCGTATTCTAAGATCAAGTCCCAACCGATAATCCAGGCCACCAGTTCGCCCAAGGTCGCGTAAGCGTAGGTGTACGCGCTTCCCGCCACCGGAACCATCGACGCAAACTCGGCGTAACAGAGCGCCACGCAAACGCTGACGAGCCCGGAAAGGACGTATGCCAAAATTACGCCGGGACCGGCGGCGTGCGCGCCCGCGCCGATCGTCGGGAAGATACCGCCCAGCATCGTCCCCAGCCCGATCGCCGTGAGTGCCGGCCACCCCAGCACGCGGCGCAACGCCGGCCCTTGATGTTCGGATGACGTCCAGCCTAACGGCTGCCGCGCAAATAGTTGCTTGAAGGAAGCCTTCATCTATCTGAAGGCCTCCCTAGATTTTCGAGCAGAGTTCCCGTAAGGCGGCGGCCGCATCGCCGTTGGGCGACCCGCCGACCGGATAGATGTACATCGCCAGGTACGTGCTGCCGGCCGCATTCGTCATCACCATTTCGATGTTGCTGTTGCCGCCTTGCGACGACGTGCCTTGAGCTTGGAAAAACTCGGCCGGCTGGCTTCCGCAAATGGTGATCGGCTTTTGCGTCTCGACTTTCGCGTCTTTCAAGTTGGCGCTGTTGAAGACGTCGTGCGCCTGCAACGGCTTGGGCGACTTGAAGAGCATCAGCACTTCTTTGTTGCCGTTCGGCGCCTTCCAGAACTGCATGAAGCCCATGATGCCGGGCGAACTCGGCCAGCCTGCCGGTGCTTTGAACGTGAGATTGTCGGCCGGGCTGCTCGTGAAGCCGCATCCGCCGGCGGTCAAAATCGACAATAGCAGCACGCAGGCCGCCGAAAAGCGCGAACGCGTCATCGTAAAACCCTCTCTGTGCGCCTCGAATCGCCCTTAAGCTTCCACTCGCCTGCCGGAGCGGCCTCGTACGAAACGATGCGAGCCCATCGATCGAAGACCAACGCGACGTATTCGCGCGTTTCGGGGTACGGCGGCACGCCGCGATAGCGGCTCACCGCAACCGGACCGGCGTTATAGGCCGCAAGCGCGGTCGCAAACGGATCGCCATACGACGCCCGATAGGTGGCGACGTAGGCGCCCAGCAGTTCCGCGGCACCGCCGATCGCTTCGAGCGGGTCGTGCGGATCGATGCCGATGCCGGCCGCGGTTTCCGGCATGAACTGCGCGATACCGACTGCACCCGCCGACGACAACGCGTTCACGTCGTAGGCCGATTCTTGTAAGAGCGTTGCAGCAAGAAACTCGGGCGGTAGATCGCGTTCGCGCGCCGAGCGCGCGGTTTCGATCGCAAGCAGAAGCGCCCAGATTTGTGCGATGCGCGGATTGGTGTGCAGGACGGCGCGCGCGATCGCCAGTTCGGGTTGCGCTACCGGTCCGCCGTCGCGGAGCAGCACCGCACCGGAAAGCGCGTCGACGTCCGGCGGCGACGGCCAACTTAACACCATGTTAAGAGCTCGCGTAAGATGGGGAAGCTCCACGACGTGCGCGTGCGAACGCACCGACCTTGCCGTCGTGCAACCGCAAAGCAGCAGGGATACTATAAGAACTAGGAGGCCCTTCACAAACGACGTTCGCGTGTTACCGTAGTGCCGAGAGGAGTTCCCGATGTTCATAGCTGCGGCGGCCGTCATTACCCTGGTTGCCGGCGACTTCGCCTCGACGTTTTTTTACCACGTGCCTCAGCACGTATGGTTTACGTTACACCTGCGCACGCACCACGACCGTCGTCGCTCGTACTGGGATCACGCCGTGCTCACGTCCGATCCGTCGGTGCTGCTCGACGGCATCTTGGGCGCGCTGCCGTACGTCCTGGTCGCCGCGCTGGTTTGGCGACTGTCTTGGGAGGGGACGCTCCTGGGGCTAGCGATCGGCCAGGTCCACGTCTGGTGGCGCCATACCACCGAACTCGGCTGGAAGAGCCCGGCGTGGGTTCGAGCCGCCTTGCGGCCGCTGTGGGTGGTGCTTCCCGAGGACCACGACGGCCACCACCGAAACCCCGATATCGAGTTTGGCGACATTTTTCGCTTCTACGACGCCCCGGCTCGGGCGCTGCTCGCCATTCTCGCTCCGACGAGCCGGCGGACGCGTAACGCGGCCGGGCGCGGTCGTCCAGGGAGGACGCCGGCTCGAGCCTGACGGGAGAGCGAATGACGAAGCGGGCGATGTTCTTGATCTCGGATACGGGCGGCGGTCATCGCAGCGCCGCCAACGCCATTACGGCGGCCCTGGACGAGATCCAGACCCCCAACGCGTTCGAACACCGCATCGAAGACGTCGCCGCCCACTGTTCGTTCCCCCTCACCCAGCTCGGTCTCGGCTACAGCATGGCCTTGCGTTATGCGCCGCCGGTCTACGGTGCGCTCTACTACGCGACCAATGGACGCCGGCGCTACAAGGCGCTCATTCGCTTTTGCGAACCCCTCTATCGCGAGCGTCTGCGCGATCTCTTCATCAGCTATCAGCCCGACGTCATCATCTCGGTGCACCCGCTGCTCAATCACGCCGCGCTGCGCGCTCGCGCCGACGCTCACATGCAGCACGTCCCGATCGTCACGGTCATCACCGACCTGGGAAAAGTTCACGAGTCGTGGCTGGTTGCCGACGCCGACGCGGTCGTCGTGCCGGCGCGCGAGGTATACCAACGTGCGCTTTCGCGGGGCGTCTCGCCGGCCCGGCTGCGGCTGCTCGGGCATCCAATTCACCCAAAGTTCGACGACGTCACCGGTACCGCCGCCGAGTTGCGCACGCAGCTCGGCCTTCCGATCGACGGACTCATGGTAATGCTGATGGCCGGGGGCGAAGGCGGCGGGAAGCTGCTGTCCACCGCCTTGGCGCTGGCCCGCGCTCACTTGCCAATCCAACTCGTCGTCGTATGCGGCCGCAACGAGCATCTGCAACAGAAGCTCGCCGAGATGTCCAAAGGATTACCAACGCCGATGCACGTCCTCGGTTTTACCGATAAAATTCCGGAGTATTTCCGCGCCGTCGACCTGCTGGTCACCAAAGCCGGCCCCGGGACCCTCGCCGAAGCCAACGCCGCCCAGCTTCCGGTGATCGTCTACGACTACGTTCCCGGACAAGAGCGCGGCAACGTCGACTTCGTGCGACACAACGGCCTCGGCGAAGTGGCCATCGGCAGCGCTTCCCAAGTCGTCGAAGCGGTTCGTTCGATGATTCGCACGCCGGAAAGGCTCGCCGCCATCCGCCACAACCAAGAAATCGTCGCTCCGCGTAGCAGCTCGCGCCGAATCGCCGCACTCATCTCCGCAATCGTCGAGACCGGGACCATTCCAGCCCAAGAACCGCTCCCGCCCGAACCCCTCCGCCAAGCCGCCGGCGTATAGCGTCGGAGCCTGAGCAACCAGCGCTCGGGCTATCTCCTAGTGATCAGGGAGCCGGTTCCGCGATAGTGCCGTTCCAGACGGTCGCATTCGGGAGCGTCTCGGGCGGACGGAGCGATTGTGCGAAGTCGAGGTCGGAGCGCAGGTCGCCGAGTTGCGAAGCGTTCTCGCGAACGTCGGGGCGCCGATCCGGACGGCCGTCGGTCTTCGGATCGATGCGTTCGCCACCGAGGAAGTCGTCCTCGATGAATTTCACGTACGCGTCGTGGCTGAGCACCTGATGGTCGATGAACCCGCGGCGAGCGTAAGGACTGATGACCAGACCCGGCACGCGGATCCCGTATCCGTTCCCGTCGACTTTCGGCGGCGGAACGTGATCGTAGAATCCACCCCAATCGTCCCACGAGAGAAAGATCACCGTGCTGTCCCAATCCGGGCTCCGCATGACCGCGTTGATGAGCCCGGTGACGTAGGATTGCCCGGCGCTCACGAGCGAGGCGGGATGTTCGCTATACTTGCCGGCCGGGCAAATCCAGACCACGTTCGGCAGCGTTCCGTTCTTCGCCGCAACGTAGAACTGGCGAAGGTCCTGGATGTTGCCGAGTTCGCCGTCCTGCTTCACGGTATCGAATGAAGGCAGCACGTTCCAAATTCCGGGCGTCTTGAAGCTTTGCGTGCGCCCCTTGCAGAGTTCCAAATCGTTGGCGCAGTCGGGTTCGGTTCCCGACATCACGTAGTACGCCCAGCTGACGCGTTTGCGGTGAAGCAGATACGTCAGATCGGTCCACGCGTAGTCGGGCCTTCCCGGGCCGTGCAGTTGGGTCGCTCGCGGACGAAAGTCGGGCGGATAGTCCGGATCCTCGGGTTCGTTGGTGCAACTCGACGCTACGTGAAGCTGCGCGCACCGAGCCGACCATTCCGACACCATGAAGAGATGCTGCGGCAAACTCCACGACGCGATGTTTTCAAACATGTGATCTTGCAAGACGAAGTCGTGCGCGTATTTCCAGTAGTTCGCCAACTCACGTCCGTCGTGATATCCGAGCACGTCACGAACCCGCGCTCGGCCCGCGCAATTTGGATCGTCGAACGCCGTGCACTTCGCGGAGCCTTTGTGGATGGAGGTGAGAAAGCCGTCCATGCGTCCACCATTGACGTCGGCTTCCGATGCGTGGACGTTGTGCGGACCGCCTCGATTCCTATCGTTCGGATCGTAATACGGCTTTACGCAATCGTTGCTATCCGGAGACGGGACGCATACGGTCGGAACGCCGTCTTTCATCGGGATCCCGTCGGCACCGGGGTAGGTTCCAAAATAATGGTCGAACGACCGGTTCTCTTGCATGATGATGATGACGTGTTTGATCTTGTGAATGTCGCCCGGTGCGGCGTTCGATCTCGACGTGGTCGAACCCACGGCCACCCACGCGGCCACCGCCGCGGCGACCAGCGCCACCGAAACCGCCAGCGCACTGCGTTTATACATCGTTTCGTTCATCCTCCACGGCCTTACGCGAAATCCAAAGCAAGAGTCGACGGGGTAGCAACCGAGCCGAAATCTCGACCAGCCGGTTCGACGGCGGCCACGGCACTACGACGTCTTTACCCCGCAGCATACCGCGGTACCCGGCCCGCGCCATGTCTGCCGCATTAGAAACCGGCAGCTTGAAGAGCAAGCTACCTGTGGCGCCCGCGCGCTCGGCGAAGCCGGTCGCGGTCGCTCCCGAGCAGACGCAGGTGACGGTAACGCCGGTTCCGCGCAGCTCTTCGGCCAGTGCCTGCGAGAACGAAAGCACGTATGCCTTGCAGGCGTAGTAGACCGCCATGAACGGTCCCGGAAGGAAGCCGGCGGTCGATGCGATGTTGAGAATCTTTCCGCTACCGCGGGCGATCATGGCGGGAAGATACGCGCGCGTCAGGCGCGTCAGGGTCAGAACGTCGAGCACGATCTCCTGGGTCAGCCGGCCCTCGCCGATGCGGTCGAAGCGCCCGTTGGATGCAAAGCCCGCATTGTTGATCAGTACGTCGCACTGTGGTATTTGCACGACGACCGCGTCGGCGGCATCCGGGAGCGACAAGTCTTGCGCGACCGTGACCACGTCGACGCCGTATTTCGCGCGCATCGCCGTTCCAACGGCGGCGAGTTTATCCGCCGACCGAGCGACGAGCGCGAGATCGTAGCCGTCGCCGCCGAGCAACTTTGCATACTCCGCACCCATGCCGCCGGAAGCGCCGGTGATTAACGCAAGCTTACGCGCCGGCGGCATCGCCGGCCGTCAGACCGCCGCGAAATACCATGGCGGCCGCACCGACCTGTCCGGCGTTGTTGCCGAGCCGCGCAATCGTGATCTCGGTGGTGCCTTTCGGAACCATCGTCGTTAACGCGTCTACCGGGCCTCGGACGGCGTCGAGCATGAAATCGGCGGCCGTCGAAACACCGCCGCCGAGCGCGATCTTTTCCGGATTGACGAACGCGATGACGTTCGCCAGTCCGATTGCAAGATCGGCAATGAAATTGTTCCACGCGGCGCTCGCATGTTTGTCGCCGGCTTGCGCGGCCTTGCGAATTTTCTTGGAGCTGAGCTTGTCGCGTGCGACCTCGAGCAGGGTGCTCCGCGGAAAGGACGGCGCGACCGCAAATGCGTGACGGATCAGTCCGGTCCCCGACGCCTGCGCTTCGAAACACCCAATTTTTCCGCAACCGCAAACGAACCCGTCGCTGGGGCGGATCTGATGGTGCCCGATTTCCCCGGCGCCCCAGCGATTGCCGAGTAACAATCTTCCGCCCGCAACGATACCGCCGCCGATCCCCGTCCCCAGCGTCAGCAGAACGAAATCTTCCGTCCCTTCACCGGTCCCGAACGCATGCTCGCCGAGCGTGGCGCAGCGCGCATCGTTTCCGACGAAGACCGGCACGCTGAACTTCTTGCGGAGCGCCTCCCCCAGCGGGGCGCGCGTCCAGCCGAAGTTCGGGCTGTACAGCACGGCGCCCGTGGCGGCGTCGATGTTACCGGGCGAGCCGATGCCGATGCCGGCGACGCCGCTTCCGGCATCTTTCATGGCCGCCGAAATCTGCGATGCCACCGCGGCGACGACCGCCTCGAACTGCAAGTCTTCGAGGTCCTGCTCGTGCTGGGAATGTATCGTCCCGTCGTCCGTTACGACCGCGGCGGTCACGTGCGATCCGCCGAGGTCCACGCCAATAGCCGTACGCATGGCCGCTTATGTTTGGCGTGGCTACAGGCCGCACCCGCACGCCGGAGGAATCGAAGGGCGCATGGAGACCATCGACCTCATTAACCTGCGGAGCTATTCGCGTCGCACCGGGCAGCCCACGCACCCCGAGTTGCTCGACGCGCGTCCGCTCGAACACGTCAATAAGATCGAAATCGACGAAGAACACATTACCATCGAGTTCGATGAAAAGACGACGCGTTATTATAACGCCAACGAAATCACCAAGCGCGAATGGGTGTACAAATACAACGACGACCCGGAATTCGTGAAGGTCGTCGGCAAAGTCATCGACCTCGCGCGCAAGCATCTCACGGACATGCCCGACAACGTGGCGTGCCCGCCCGGCTGCGCCGAGTGTTGCAGCGGTTACGAACCGTTCGTCAACAAAGGCGACGTCCGCCGAATTGCCGAGCACCTCGGCCTGAGTTACGACGAGGTCATGCGAGATTACGTCGTGGAACGTCCGTCGGCCGACGGATTTCACGTCGGCTGGCTGCGCAAGGTCGGCGACGACATCTCCGACCAATGCGTATTCCTCATGGGTTCGCGCAGCGGACGTCACTACTGCGGTATCTACGAGGGACGGCCGAGCGATTGTCGCGACTTCAGCCCGATCGGCTGCGACGACGTCGACGATACGCTGCCGCGCAAAACCGCGTGGAAAATCGGAGCCGCCTTCGCACCCAAACACCGCGGCAAGCGTAACGGGAAGCGCCTGTAGCGCCTGATGGCTAGCCTGGGAGCGCGTGCGCTACGCCTGGTCCTTCGGGTGACGTCCAAAATTCCGGGCGCGCGCACCATTGCGAGCCCGCATTTCGTGCGCAAGTATCGCCGTTTAATCGGCCGGAGCGTATTGTTGTTCGGCCGCCTTCCGCGCGGTCTCATGCGCGCGTCGGTGGAAGATCGCGCTGCGGGCGTTCGCGGCGAGTGGGTCATCCTCAACGCGGCGCCCAACGCGGAAACCGTCGTCTACTATCTGCACGGTGGCGGATACGTCGCGGGATCGCCCGCCATGTATCGCTCGCTCACCGGCGCTTTTTGCCGGCGTTGCGTGGCTCGCGTGTTCGCCCTCGACTACCGGCTGGCACCCGAACACCGCTTCCCGGCGGCCGTGCACGATGCCGTGGCCGGATATCGGTGGCTGTTGGCGGCCGGGAACGAGCCGCGCAACATCGTGATCGCCGGCGACTCGGCGGGCGGGGGGCTGGCCCTCTCGACGCTGCTGGCCTTACGCGATGAGGGCCTGCCGCTGCCCGCGGGCGCGGTCATGATCGCCCCCTGGGTCGATCTCGCCGCAACGCTAGTAGTCTCGAATCGGGGCGAGCGGCGCATCGCGCACGCGTACGTCGGCGACCGTCCGCTGGACGATCCGCTGGCTTCCGGCCTCTATGCCGAGCTTCACGGATTGCCGCCGCTGATGATTCAGGCGAGTACGATCGAAATGCTTCGCGACGACGCCGTGCGCCTCGACGCTAAAGCCCGCGCGGCCGGCGTCGATTCAAGCTTGCGTCTGTGGGACGGGGTTCCGCACGTCTGGCATATTTTCTCGAGCCTGCCCGAATCGCGCGAAGCCTTCGGAGAAATCGCGGCATTCGTCGGCCGGGTGACGCGGCGTTGATCGGTCGGGAGTTCGGTCGACGGCTCGTGCTGCTGGGCGTGGCGATCGGTTTGGCGGGCGTTTCACCGGCGCTCTACCAGGATATGCACTGGCGCTTCGTCGGTCCGCTTCGCGGCGGTCGAACGACCTCGATCGCCGGCGTGCCTGGGCATCCCAATCTCTTCTATATCGGCGTCGCAAACGGCGGGATTTGGAAAACCGACGACGCCGGCCGCACGTGGACGCCGCTTTTCGATTCCCAGCCGACCGGTTCGATCGGGGCCCTTGCGGTCGCGCCGAGCAACACCAACGTCATTTACGCCGGCAGCGGCGAGGGATTGCAGCGACCGGATCTCGCGGTCGGCGACGGTATCTATAAATCGACCGACGGCGGTGCGAACTGGACGCACCTCGGTTTGCGCGACGGTCGTCAAATCGCCGCGATCGCCGTCGACCCAAAGAACGCCGAGCGTCTTTTCGTAGCGGTGCTCGGACACCCGTACGGCCCCAACGACGAGCGCGGCATCTATCGCTCGACCGACGGCGGCGCGACCTTCGCGCGCGTGCTCTTCAAAAACGAAAACACCGGCGCGTTCGATGTGGCGATCGACCCGCACGAGGCAAACACGGTCTACGCGACGTTGTGGGCGGCACGCCAGGCACCCTGGGAGATCGGCAGTTCGTTCGAGCTACCCGGCAGCGGGATTTTCAAATCGACCGACGGCGGGACAACCTGGACGCAACTCGCCAACGGCTTTCCGGCGCAAATCGGCCGCTCGGAGATCGCCCCTTCGCCCAGTAACCCGGACGTCGTCTACGCGTACGCCGACACCGAGCAGGACGGCGGTGCCGTCTACCGCAGCGCGGATGCCGGCGCGCATTTCGTAAAAACCAACGGCGATCCAAACATCGCGCAGCGCGGCGACGACCTCGTCTCGATTGCGGTCGATCCGCACGACTCCGGCGTCGTCTACCTCACCAACACGTCGACGTACCGGTCGACCGACGGCGGCAAAACGTTTACGGCTATCAAAGGCGCGCCCGGAGGGGACGACTATCACGGCATCTGGATCGATCCCAACGATTCCAGCATCGTCGGCTTGGTGAGCGATCAAGGTGCGGCGATTTCGGTGAACGGGGGCCGCACGTGGAGCTCCTGGTACAACCAGCCGACGGCGCAGATGTACCACGTTTCCGCGGACGACCGCTTTCCGTATTGGGTATGCGGTGGGCAACAGGAAAGCGGTTCCGCATGCGTGAGCAGCCGCGGCGATTGGGGCGCGGTAACGCAGCGCGACTGGCGCACCGCCGGCGCGCAAGAGTACGGCTACGTGATTCCCGATCCGCTGCAAGCGGGTATCTTTTTCGGCGGGAAAGTCGAGCGCTTCGCCGAGCGAACCGGTCAATCGCAGGAAGTCTCGCCTTTCGCGCTACCGTCGAAAACGAATCGAGTCGTGCGTACCGAACCGCTGGCGTTCGATCGGTTCGACAAGCGCCGGCTGTACTTCGGTTCCAACCTCGTTTTTCAAACCGACGACGACGGCGTGCAGTGGCACGCCATTAGCCCGGACTTGACGCGCACGCATCCGGCGGTACCGACGGTGCTCGGCGCATTCGAACGCGACGATCCACAACGCGGCTCGCATCGCGGCGTGGTGTACGCACTCGCACCCTCGTATCGCCACCGCGGGACCATCTGGGCCGGCACCGACGATGGGCTGGTGTGGATCACGCGCGACGGCGGGACTCGCTGGAAAAACATCACGCCTGCCGGACTCGGACCGTGGAGCAAGATCGCGCAAATCGATGCGTCGCGCACCGACGATAATACCGCCTTCGTCGCGGTCAATCGGTTTCGCCTCGACGATCTGCGTCCGTACGTCTACGTAACGCGCGATGGCGGCACGCACTGGCAACTTGCGATCGACGGTCTCCCCGATCAACCGGTGAACGCCGTGCGGCAAGATCCGCAGCAGCCTCAGTTACTCTACGCCGCAACCGAAAACGGCGTCTATGCGTCGTTCGACGCCGCCGCGCACTGGCAGAGCCTGCAGCTCGGACTCCCGCGCACGTCGGTGCGCGACGTCATCGTTCACGGAAACGACGCGATCGTTGCAACGCACGGCCGCGGTTTCTGGATCTTGGACGACGTTACGCCGCTGCGCGCGCTGGCGGCTGAGAACGGTAACGTGTTGAACGGGACCGATCGCGGCGCGTACCTCTTTTCGCCCGAGCTCGCGTACCGCGTGCGGCGCAGCACGAACACCGACACGCCACTGCCACCCGAGGAGCCCACCGGCCAAAATCCGCCCGACGGCGCCATTGTGGACTACGCGCTGGCGGCGAACGCAAGCCGCGTAACGCTGACGATTTACGACGATCGGGGGCGAATCGTGCGCCGCTACGCCAGCGACGATCCGATGCCGCCGCCAATTCCGGACCTCGACAAGCCGGCGTATTGGGAGCGTCCGTTCCGCCGTCCGGCGACCGGCGCCGGAATGCATCGCTTCGTTTGGGATTTGCGCGAGCCGGCACCCCGTTCGCTCAGCCAAGACCTGCCGATCTCGGCGGTTCCCCACGATACCCCGCCCGTGCCCGAGGGCGCACTCGTCGTTCCGGGAAGCTTCGTCGTCGCGTTAAACGTCGATAGGACCACCGTACGACGCCCACTGATCGTCAGTATGGATCCCCGCGTGCGGATGACGCCGGCCGAGCTACGCCGCCAATACGAGCTCGCGCACGCATTGACGTCGCTCATGGACCGGAGTTTCCGCGACGCGTCGGCCGCTAGGACGTCGAATCATGCCAAGGCCGCCGACGCGTTCGACTCGATCAACGACAGCGCCGCCGGTCTTCTCGACACCGTCGATGGCGTCGACGCGCCTCCGACGAACCAAGCCGCGGCGGCGGTCGCCACCCTGGGTAACCGGCTCGAACGAGCCGAAAGAACGCCTCCGCACTAAATCCGGGAAGGATCTCTTCATTAACTATGCGTCTTCGTACGTATTGCTCGAGAAAGGAACTACAAACCATATGAACGCCACCCGATTCTCAATCGCCGCTTTTGCCCTCGCAGCTCTGGCCTTCACCGCCGCGCCCGCCATGGCGGCCAGCGGACCGCTGACCGTCACGATGGGAGCCCAGAACGGCTCGGGCGAGGACGGCTCCGCAACGCTGACGCAGACGCCCGACGGCGTGCAAGTCGTGGTTACCGTCAAGAACGCTCCCGCGGCAGCGCAGCCGGCGCACATTCACCCCGGCACCTGCGCCAACCTCACGCCGGCCCCGAAGTATCCGCTGACGAGTCTCGCTAACGGCACGTCGACGACGCTCGTCAAAGGCGTCACCATCGACCAGCTGCTGGCGTCCCCGTTCGCGATCAACGTTCACAAGAGCACGTCGGACTTGGGCACGTACGTCTCGTGCGGCAACATCACCGGCTCGTAAGCGCGTAGCCCGGTGACCCGATCGTCAGCTTCGCGCTTCGGCGAGCCCGCCGAAGCCGAGCTGCCGCCCGACATTCGCGACATCTACGAGGCCAATCGCGCGAAGGTCGGATTCGTTCCGAACGTCTTTCGCGCGTACGCGCGACGGCCGGAACATTTTCGCGCATTCATGGCCTATCACGACGTGCTGATGAAAAGCCCCGGCGGGCTGAGCCGCGCCGAACGCGAAGCGATCGTGGTAGCGGTGTCGGCCGAAAACCGCTGTCAGTATTGCATGACGGCCCACGGTGCGGCGTTGCGCATTCTCGGTAAAGACCCGATCCTCGCCGAACAGATTGCCAATAACTGGCGAACCGCCGATCTGTCTCCACGCTGGCGCGCTATGCTCGAATTTGCATCGCGCGTCAACGAACCCGGCTTCGCCGCCACCGACGCCGAGATCGGAACGATGCACGACGCAGGATTCACCGACGACGAGGTTTGGGACGTCGCCGCAATCGCTGCGTTTTTCGGATTTTCAAATCGCATGGCGGGCTTGATGGATATGCGCCCAAACGCCGAATTCTACGCCATGGGCCGCCAGATTTAGCTCATCTCTTCGTCGGCTCGGGCCTTATTTGCAGAGCAGACTTCAGCCCTCGCCTTCTCGATCTGAGCTAAATCTCGTCACCTTGTCAACTCCTAAGAACGACCCTCGAGCAGTTGCGCGTAGCGCGCGATGTCGATGTTGCCGCCGCTGACGATGGCTCCAATCCGTCGTCCGGCAAGGTCGGGAATTCGCCGCTGCAATAACGCCGCTATGGGCGCGGCTCCGCTCGGTTCGACGACCGTTTTCAATCGCTCGAAGGCAAAGCGCATCGCACCGCACAGTTCGTCGTCGCTGACGCGGACGATGCTCCGAACATGTTCGCGGGCGATCGCGAACGGAAGAATTCCGGGCGAGGTCGTCTGCAATCCGTCCGCAATGGTTTGCGGGACGCCGATGCTCACCCGCTCGCCGCGCGCTAGTGATTGCGCGAAGTCATCGCCCGTTTCGGGTTCGACGCCGTAGATCGCGATGACTTCGTCGATACCGTGGGCGGCCAGCGCGGTGCCGGCCATTAATCCGCCGCCGCCTACCGGCACCACCACCGCGTCGAGACTACCGGCATCTTCCAGCAACTCGAGGGCAGCGGTTCCGGCACCCGCGACGATGCGCGGATCGTCGAATGGCGGAACGATCGTCGCTCCCCGCTCCGCGGCGATGCCTCGCGCGATCTCTTCCCGGTGCGAGCGCGCGCGTTCGTAGAGTACGACTTCGGCCCCGTATTCGCGCGTGGCCGCGAGCTTGACGTGCGGTGCGTCGGAAGGCATGACGATGGTCGCGGAAATCCCGAGAATCCGGGCCGCCAAAGCCACGCCTTGCGCGTGATTTCCGCTCGAGAAGGCGACCACTCCCGCGTTGCGCTCGGCGGGTGAGAGCGACGCGAGTAAATTATAGGCGCCCCGAAACTTGAAGGCGCCCATTCGTTGCAAATTCTCGCACTTGATGAAGATCTCGGCGCCGCAGGCGGCATCGAGCGTCCTCGATCGTATCACCGGCGTACGGTGTGCGATACCGGCCAAACGTTGCGCCGCAGCGCGGACGTCGGCGTAAGCGACGGTCACCGATTCGCCGCCGGGGACGCTCCTACGAGCCGGCAGCGGATGGGGCCATCCTGAAGTTCCAATTGACGACTTTGCCGTTTTCGTCGAGGCGCATCCGCTCGAGATAGACGCGTTTCTCAAACTTTGCTTCGAAGCAGTGCCAACCGGGCTCGCAGTTGGTCGCGACCTCCTTGATGGAAATTAGCTTGCCCTGGGCGTTGAGTTCGTCCGACCATTCCGCAACCTTCACGCGCGGAATCGTGACGCCTTTCGCAATGTCGTCGGCCACCGGCCGCAGGTCGTTGTTCATCACGGCGTGCGTGATCTTGTCGGCTTCGCGCTCGTCTTTGTTCTGAAACGAGCAGGCGGCTAGGACGGCGGCAGCGGCTAAAACACTGAACGCTCGAATACATTTCACGGTGCGACGGTCTCCTTCGTCGTGTCGGCTGAAAATCGGACGAACGCCAGGTCCGGATTCCACTCTCGGGCCAGCCGCAGGCTCCATTCGCTCTCGAACAGGGCTGCCGGGCGACCGTCCCAATCTTCGACCAGCTTGGCGTTTGAGGGCATCTGTGCGGCCGAGATGCGTGCGGCGTCGCCGTCGACGTGGCGCGCGATGGTGAACGGTAAGTTCGAGAAGACAGTCTTCACGCCGTACTCCGCTTCGAGGCGGTACTTGGCCACTTCGAATTGCAGTTCGCCGACGACGGCCACGATCGGCTCGGTGCGCGTCGACCCGAGGGAATAGAACACTTGCACCGCTCCCTCTTCGCGCAGCTGCGCGATGCCTTTGCCGAACGATTTGTAACTCGAAGTATCGATACTCCGAACGCTCGCAAAATGTTCCGGGGCAAAGGCGGGGATCGGCGCAAACTCCACCGGCGCTCCGTCGAAGAGCGAATCCCCGATGGCGAATACGCCTGGATTGGCGAGTCCGACCACGTCGCCGGCATAGGCCGCATCCAGGGATTCGCGCTCGTCCGCGAAGAGCCGCATGGCACGCGACAGGCGGACTTCTTTTCCGCTGCGGCCGTTGCGTACCGTCATGTCGCGCTCGAACTTCCCCGAGCACACGCGCACGAATGCGACCCGATCGCGGTGACGGGGATCCATATTCGCCTGAATCTTGAAAACGAACCCGGTGAACTCCGCGTCGTCCGGCGGTATGCCTGCCCTCGACGTCGGCAAAGGCGCCAGTTCGACGAAGTTGTCGAGAAACAGTTGCACGCCGAAGTTCGTCACCGCGCTGCCGAAGAAGACCGGCGTCGTCGCGCCGCTCAACATGGCGTCGCGATCGAACGTTTCGCCCGCGCCGTCGAGCAAATCGATGCCGTCGCGAAACCGCGTGAAATCGTAGTCGTCTACGAGCTCGCGAAGGCGCGCGTCGCGAGCGTCGGCCATGGTGACGGACGCGCGTTTCGCACCGTGCGCGGAGCGTTCGAATAAGTGCAGGGCGTGCGTGCGACGGTCGTACACGCCCCGGAATCCTTCGCCGCTTCCGAGCGGCCAGTTCATGGGGTAGGCGCCGATGCCGAGCACCGATTCGAGCTCGTCGAGCAGTTCCAGCGGGTCGCGGCTCGGGCGATCGAGTTTGTTCATGAAGGTAAAGAGTGGAATACCGCGCTCGCGACAGATGGCGAAGAGTTTTTTGGTCTGCGGTTCGACGCCTTTGGCGGCATCGATGAGCATGACCGCGCTGTCGGCGGCGAGCAGCGTTCGATACGTATCTTCGCCGAAGTCTTGGTGGCCGGGCGTATCCAGCAGATTAATGGTGTGGCCGCCGTACGGGAACTGCAGGACCGTCGACGTGATCGAAATCCCGCGCTCTCGTTCGAGCGCCATCCAATCGCTGGTCGCTTGACGCTGGCGTTTTCGCGCCGAAACTTGACCGGCGACGTGAATCGCTCCGCCGTAGAGCAAGAGCTTCTCGGTGAGCGTCGTCTTGCCAGCATCCGGATGCGAGATGATCGCAAACGTGCGGCGCTTTTGGACTTCTTCTTCGATAGTCATCGTTTAACGTATGCCGGTTCGTAGACGCGGAGCTCGTTCCCGTTCGAATCCACGCGCAAGACGGCTAAAACGCCGGCCGCGCGATAGAACCGGACGCGCGGTGGAATCCTGAACCGGTCGGCTCCACGGCTGACGTACGCTTCGTCGTCGTCGAGCGAAATCGTGCAATCCCCGTAGCGCAGGGATGCCGGAGCCGAAACGGGATCCGCCCCGGGCGGGAGATGCCGCTCGACGAAAGCGAGCGGCCCGGTCGACTTCGACATTTGTACTAGGCACTCTGGGAGCGCGGAAAGCGCCCAGGGAGCGTCTCCGCGCAACCCGCTCTCGGAACCGCTGCCGATCGCGCTCGTTGCCTCCGGCTTCGGAGCGACCGCTCCATACGCCGACGCGATCTTGATACGGATGAGATCGCGGTTCGCCCAGCCCGTCACTCCCACCGTGACGGCGAGTACGATGACCGTCGCGAGAAGCAAGTAGCGCACCATGCGATGCGTTTCGATACGCCGAGCAACGGGTACTCTTACGCTCAACCAAGAGGCAAGAAAGCGCGGCAAACCGTTACGAACGCCGTCGTGCAAAAAAGAAAGGGTACTTGTGATGAATGATGACCGCAACGTAATCGTCCGGGATGGCTCGGCCGGGCCGAGCGTGGCAGCCGTAACGATCGTCGCAATCGTCGTTGCCGCGGTTCTGGTGGTTCTATTTTATTGGCACCCGTGGAACACCACGTCGACGACCAACACGACGACCGTAACGCAGCCGGCAAACGGCAGTCAGCAAAAGAGCGACTCGACGTCGACCACCAATACGCAACCGCAACCGCAGTCGACGTAGCGCGGATCCGCCGGATGACGAAAGAAGACGGCTTCGAAAACGAAGCCGTCTTTTACGCGGAAAACAACCGCCAAACGTTACGTTTTGTCGCGCAGGTCCTTTTTTGCGGCGTCGTATTCCGCCTGCACGGTTTCCTTGGCTTGATGCGCGACCGATTTGGCCTTTTCGCCAACCGTCATTTCGTCGCCCAAGAGTTCGCGCTTTGCCTTTTCCCCCTCGGCATTACCGCGATGCGCCGCTTCGTTCACCCCGTCCTTCACGTCATCCAAAACCTTCTTGACCTCATCGGTTGCTTTCATTCTTACCCTTCCTATCGAGTTACGTGAAGCATCTATACCCAGAGACACCTCCGGTAAACGGTGCGCACGCGATTGCAGCGTCGCCCGCGCAGTCGGAGGCAGTGCTCCACGCTCACGATGCCGGGCTCCGCTACGTTTCCAACGACGTTCCTGGGATTCGTCAAGCCCGGTATCGAGGAAAATTCCGCTACGCGTGGCCGGACGGTACGCCGGTCCGCGATCGCCGCACGCTCGACCGAATCGCCAAACTCGCCGTTCCGCCCGCGTATGAGGACGTCTGGATATGCCCCCACGCAGACGGCCACTTACAAGCGACCGGGCGTGACGCGCGCGGTCGAAAGCAGTATCGTTATCACGAACGCTGGCGCGCCGTTCGCGACGCAACCAAATACGAACGGCTCATGGACTTTGCCAGAGCTCTTCCGCGGATACGGAAGGCCGTGTCTCGAGATCTGGCACGAGCGAGTATGCCGAAGGAAAAGATCCTGGCCGCGGTCGTCACCTTGCTGGAAACGACGCTAATTCGCGTCGGGAACGAGGAATACGCGCGGGCAAACCACTCCTACGGCCTCACGACCTTGCGGAATCGCCACGTGCGAGTACGCGGCGCGAAGCTTCGCTTTGCATTCAAAGGCAAGAGCGGCGTTGCGCATCGAGTGGATTTGCACGATCGCCGTTTAGCACGCATCGTGGCGCAATGCCAAGAGCTGCCCGGGCAACATCTGTTCAGTTTTCTCGACGACGAGGGCAATCCGACGCCCGTCGATTCGTCCGACGTCAACGAGTACATTCGAACCCTCGCAGGGGCGAACTTCACGGCCAAAGACTTTCGAACGTGGTTAGCCACCGTGTGCTGCGTCCAGTGGCTCGGCGAGAATCCGGAGGCAAACGCGAGCGACCGGAACGCCGTCCTCGTCCGGGCGACAAAGGCGGTCGCGACGAGGTTGCGCAACACGCCCGCGATCTGTCGCAAGTGCTACATTCATCCGTTCGTCCTCGAGCGCTATCTGAAAACCGGCCATCTTGACGTTTCATCCAAGCCAACGACGAGCCGCCACGGACTGCGGCCCGAAGAGCGCGCCACGTTCAACCTGTTGCGGAAATCCGTTTCGCGCCGAGTGTAACTTGAAAAGGGGTGGCGCCCCGGGGTTCGAAGGTTCGCGACTACCATGCGCCCCGATTCCACCGAATCTTTGCTGAGCAACCGCGTTCTGAGCATGCTCGCGCCGGCGGCATTGGAGTCGCTTCGGGGCGCGATCGAGGTGCGGCACGTCGACGCCCACTTTGAGCTGATCGAGGCCGGCGAGCCGGTGTCGTTCTTCTGCTTTCCGTTGACCGCGGTTGCTTCTACGGTCACGTGCATGAGCAACGGCGATGTGATCGAAGCGGTCACCATCGGAAACGAAGGCGTGGTCGGAATCTCGGCGATTCTCGGCGGCGAAACCGGAACGCCGCGTTCTTTCATTCAAGTCCCGGGGGTCGCGTGCTTGGTCCCCGCCGACGTTTTCATGCGCGCGGTTCGGGTGCATCCCGAGGTCTTTCGTTTCTTGCTGAGATATGCCAACGTCCTGATCAACGTCATTTCTCAGTCGGCTGCCTGCAACCGGCTGCACAACGTCGTCCAGCGATGTGCTCGTTGGCTGTTGACGACTGCCGAGAGGGCGCGAAGCGACGATTTCCAGCTCATTCAAGAGCTCCTTGCGGAAATGGTCGGCTCGCGAAGGCCGACCGTTTCCGACGCCGCCGCCACGCTGCAGAAGACCGGACTCATTCGATACAGACGTGGCGAAGTGCGCATTCTGGATCGCGCCGGCCTCGAACGAATTTCGTGCGAGTGCTACGGCGCGATCTCCAAGGCGTACGATCAACTCTATACGCCATCCTCTCAATCCGGCGCCTTACTATAGACGCCGCTTGCAGCCGCGTCCGTCAGGAACCTGACATACGCGGGCAAGAGGAGCTTAGATTCTTGCGCCTCTACCGGTGAGCAAATTCACGATCAGCAAGACCACCGCGACGACCAAAAGCAGGTGAATCAGTCCGCCGCCGATGTGAAATGCCAGAAAGCCCAACAACCACAAGACGAACAACACCACTATAATCGCCCAAAGTATACCGCCCATTTACCGAAGCCTCCACTGTTTTCAAGCGACGAGTTTTCCCCATCCTACCCACCTTAGCGTATCCTGAATCGCCGATCTCAAGCGCCTTTGATCGTAAAATAAAACATGCCCGCGGTGGCCGCAGCCATGAGCGCGGCGGTCCCCCATCCCCAAGCTCGCGCCAACGGCGAGCTGCGCCATTGGCCCATAATCGTTGCATTCGACGCAAACACGACGATAACGACGATGAGCGGTACGGCCGCAACGCCGTTGAGAACGGCCGACCAAAATAGCGCTCTAATCGGGTCGACGTGGAACAAATTCATCCCAATGCCGACGCTCAGACCGGCTGCAATGACGCCGTAAAATTGCGGAGCCCGATGCGGCTTCTCGTTCAGACCTTCGCGAAATTGGAACGTCTGGGCGACGACGTACGCCGACGAGCCGGCCAATACCGGGACGGCGAGGATTCCCGTTCCGACCATTCCGAGGGTGAATAATAGCGCGGCGAACGGACCGGCGAGCGGACGCAGGGCTTCGGCGGCCTGCTGCGCCGTCGCGATATCGTGCTTCCCGTGCGCCCCCAACGTTGCCGACGTCGTCACGATGATGAAGAACGCCACCAGATTCGAAAAGATCATCCCAGCGTTCACGTCGGCGTGCATGTCGCGCACGGACCCTCCGTCGGTTCCTCGGCGTGACGCCTTGGTCGTCTTGCCTTGCTCCTTTTCTTCTTCGACCATGAGCGCCGATTGCCAAAAAAAGAGATACGGGGTAATCGTCGTTCCCAGGACGCCGACCATTGTGGAAAGCCAGCCCGAATCGAAAGCGATATGCGGAACGACGAGATGCGTTAGAACGATCGGCCAAGGAGGGCGCACCACGAAGGCGGTGACGACGTACGCGAAAAGGGAGAGCGTGAGCCACTTGAAGACGCGCGCGATGGTCGCGTACGAAAGCCACATCTGCGCCGCCATCAGACCGACGCCGAAGAGAAAGACGCCCGCTTCCACCGGTACCGGCACGATCGTCGCGAGGGCGGCGCCCATCCCGCCAAGATCGGCACCCACGTTGAACGTGTTGGCTACGATGACGAGCGCGGCCAGAGCGTATGCCACTGGAATCGGCAAGCGCTTGCGCATCACCGCCGCGAGCCCTTCGCCGTTCACCATTGCGATGCGCGCGCACATGCCTTGGATCACCGCCATCATCGGCGTCGAAATCAACGTCAGCCAAAGCATGGAGTATCCGGTCGACGCGCCTGCGACCGAATACGTTGAAATCCCCGAAGGATCGTCGTCGGCCGCACCCGTGATGAGTCCGGGAGCGAGAACTTTGAAAAAGCCGGCAATCCGCGCCGGTATTGCGCGCAAAGAAGCGGCGCGCGAGGTGCGGGCACTCATGGCCAACGCTATTCCCAGAGCGCCGGCGAAATTAACCTAGGCGCTCACCGCAGAGGCTGGCCGAGCCACATTCGGGCCGCGCCGACGGAATGGTCGCCCATTCCGTAATATATGTCGAAGACCCGATCACCGAGATCGGTCCGGGGGTCGAGTCCGGTCGGGAACACCACGTTGTCGACGACGCCCGAGCGCTCGCGGTCGCTCTGGGGCGAAAGAATCGGTTTGGGCGAGCGATAGACGATGCGATCGGGTCGCTCGAGGTCGTGAATCACTAGGCCGCTGCTATAGCTCAAGGACGGCTTGTTGTGCTCGTCCGCGACCACGTCCACGCCGTGAAAGAGCGACATCCAGCCCTCGGCGATGCGCACGGGCGGCGTTCCCGCGCCGATCTTGATCGATCCCCAGTTCGCATCCGGTGACATCACTTCCACGCTCTCGTTTACCGCCAGCAGATTCGCCCGATCCTTGCGGACCGCGCGCAGCGGAACGTACGCGATGCGAATCGATTCGCGCTCCGAGAACGGCATGCGTTCGATCATCGGAATCGCGGCCCGTCCGTCTACCGCCGAAAGATGCAGCATCGGGCGGTGATAGAACGCCAAACTCTTCACTCCACTCGGAGAAAGCACCGGTTCCGGAAAGAAGGCCGCATCCTTGTCGTCGCCGATTATGACGCCGCCGCCCTCGAAGCGGACCAATCCCAGGCGATCCCAACGATGTGCGTCCTCAGAAATTGCAATCGCGATGCGCGGCCCGTCGGGTCCGAACGCGGTATACGTCATGAGATAGGCATCGAGGACCGGTACGAAGGTGACGCGAGGATCTTCACAGCCGTATCCGGGATGCGCGCGGACCTCGTACTCGGCTTGCGGGACCAGCGCGAAATCGAGGCGTTTCACGTCAAAGCCGCGGTCCAGCGCCTGCGCGTGCACGGTGCGAATGCGCGAAATGTTTCCCTCCGCGACGCAGCGCGGGTACAGCAGCAACTCGCCGTTCGGCGCGCGCGCGGCCGCGGGATTGAGGATTCCGCCGGCTTCGGTCGGGTCGCCGTCGGGCTGGAGGACCAGACCGAGCCGCTCGACCCGAACGTCGAGGGAAGGCTCGGATTCGCGCGCTAGCATCGGGTCTTTTGGAGAAAGCATGTGCTCAAACGTGTCCGCCTACGGTAAGTACGTCGTTGCAATCGGTTCGTCGCTGGGCGTCACTACCTCAACCCGCACGCCGCGCCGGTACACGCTATTGGGCACGATCCATAAGGTGTACGTGCGATAGCTCGTGGAAGGTTCGCCGCCGTCCGCCGGTTCCTGCTCGAAGGCTACCACCCGAACGCGTTGATCGTTGGCTCGGATCGACTCGATGATCTGCTTGTATCCGGTACGGGCGTGGGGGCCCATCATGAGGATGACGCCGAACTCGCCACGAAAGTGGACCGGCGCACGAATGCCGAGCTTGGCGAGATCGGCCGGGTCGCGCACCACCTCGATTTGATTCCCACCTGGAGCGGTTATCGTTCCCTGAGCGAGCGTTTTCACGCGGACCTCCCGGCAACCGACCAGGAGCAAGAGCGCCGCCAGCGCCCACCAGCGTTTCACGGCCGACGGCTTCGCCCGCGCAGTCCTAGCGCCCCCCGCAGAGGCGATGATTTCACTAGCCTCCAATGTCATTGTGGTCGATGAAGCCGCAAGGCTACCCTGAAAGTTGGTAATGAAAACTCTTCGTGGCTTGGCGTTGGGAGCCGATCTCGTCGCTCTCGGCACGGTCGTGCTCGGAAGTTGGACGCGGATCAACGGCGCCGGCGAAACCTGTCCCGACTGGCCGCTATGCCACGGAAGCGTCATTCCCTCGATGAGCGACGGCACGATTTGGGAATGGCTTCACCGGTTGCTCGCATTCTTGGTCGCCCCACTCGTCATCGCGCTGGTCGTCTACGCCTGGCGTCGGCGTGCACGCTCGCCGTTCATCGCGCCCACCGTCGTCGCCATCGGCCTCCTCTTTCTGGCTCAAGTATTGCTCGGGGCGGCAACGGTGCGTCTGGCCAATAGCCCGATGTCGGTGGTTCTGCACTGGGGCACGGCAATGGCCCTCATCGCCGCGCTGTCCGCGATGGCCATCTTCGCAAGCGCGGCCGACGCAGCCGAAGCCGGCATCGGCGCCGCCGTCCAACCCGGAGCTCAACTTCGCGTCATGCTGGCCGCAACGGCGACAGTTGCGTTCCTGACCATGTGCGTGGGCGCGTACGTGAGTTCGAGCGGGGCAGGACTCGCGTGTCTATCGATTCCGGGTTGTGCCGGAAGCGTCGTCGTTTACACCGACGGACAGTTCGTGCAGATGCTCCATCGTTTTGCCGCCGGCGCCACCTTGATCGGCGCGGCCGGATCGCTGGCCCTGGCGTGGGCTCGCCCCGCCTCGACGCGCGTTCGCGCCGCGACCAGCATCGGCGTGGCGCTTGTGTGCTTCCAAGTATTGCTCGGGTTGCTCAACGTCGCGCTACGCTTGCCGACCGATCTGCGCGAGGCGCACGCAGTCAACGCCGCACTCGCGTTTTTGGCCTTCGTCGTGGCGATGCTCTTCGCGCTTCTCGACGCCGGCGCGTTGAAAGACGCCAAACCCGCGGTCGCCGGCCGTTGAAAGCCGCGCTCTCTTACGCCGGCGACTATTACGAGCTCTCCAAGCCGCGCATCATCTTATTGCTGTTGATCACGACCGCCGCGGCGATGGTCATGGCGGCTCGCGGCCTTCCCCCGTTAGGACTCGTGTTCTGGACGCTTTTAGGCGGAGCGATGGCCGCCGCGTCGGCGGGCGCGTTAAACTGCGCGTACGACGCCGACATCGACCGCCTGATGCAGCGCACGAGTATGCGGCCGATTCCGCGCGGACGCATTCCAGTGCGCGATGCCACCATCTTCGCACTCGTCATCGGCCTGACCGGATTTGCCATTCTCTATCTGCTCGTCAACCCGCTGGCAGCAGGGCTCTCGCTGGCCGGCAACGTGTTCTACGTCGTCGTCTACACGATGTGGCTGAAGCGGCTTACGCCGCTCAATATCGTGATCGGCGGCGCGGCCGGGGCGGTTCCGCCGCTGGTCGGTTGGGCAGCCGTTACGCACGCGATCGGAGGCCCGGCCTTAGGCCTGTTTGCGTTGATTTTCCTGTGGACGCCGCCGCATTTCTGGTCGCTTTCGCTGGTAACCGAGCTCGACTACGCCAAAGCGAAAATTCCCATGTTCCCCAACGTCTACGGCGAGCAGCGTACCAAGCGCGAAATCGTCTACTATAGCTTGGTATTGGTAGCGGTTTCGCTCGCGCTCTATCCGCTGCACGTCATGGGCGCGTTCTACTTCGCCGCGGCCGCCGTGCTGGGCGGCGTCTTTCTGCTCGACGCCATACGAACGTGGCAAGCCAAAGATACAAAGGCGCCCCGCCGGCTCTTCCGCTTTTCGCTCCTCTATTTGGCGTTGATGTGCGCCGTTATGGTCATCGACCGAATCGTCATCTCGTGAAGCCCCTGCTCTTTACGCTCGGTTTGGGCGTCTTCGCCGGCGCGCTCGACTTGAGCGTTCTCTCGCCGGCATTGCCGGCTCTGGGAAAAGACTTGGGCGTTGCGACCAGCGATCTGGCATGGGTGTTCACGCTCTACCTGCTGGCGACGATCGTGTCGATTGCGATCGCGAGCGCGCTCGCCGACCGCTACGGGCGCCGCGCCGTCTATCTGGGATGCATCGCGCTGTTCGCTGCCGGCAGCGTGCTGGCGATGGTTGCGTCCAACTACCCCGTGTTTCTGGCGGCGCGCGCGCTGCAAGCGTTGGGCGCCGGCGGCGTTTTTCCGGTGGCCACCGCGGCCATCGGCGACGTAGTTCCGCGCGAGCGGCGTGGCGCCGCACTCGGTCTCGTTGCGGCCACCTGGGGTCTCGCGGCGGTGATTGGCCCGACGTTCGGCGGTCTCGTGACGCACTTCATTTCGTGGCGCTGGATCTTTGCGGCGAACGTTCCGATCGCGGCGGTCGTCTTCGCGCTCGCACGCATCTACGTGCCCGCGGTGGCTCCGCGCCGGAACGAGCCGCTCGACGGGGTCGGCTTGTTCTTGTTGTGCGTCGGCCTGCTCGCACTCATGGACGGTTTGATCGCGTCGCGTCCGCTCATCGGCGTGTTGGGGGCTATGTCGCTCGCCGGTTTCGCGCTGTGGGAGCAGAACGTCGCGGACGCGCCGATCGTTCCTATGAGCCTTTTTCGCATGCCGCAACTCGCCAAGACCTACGCGCTGGAAATCGCCATCGGCATGCTCGAGGGCGCACTCTTCTTTATTCCGACGGTTTTGGTCGGCGCTCAGAACCTTTCAACGGCGGCTGCCGGGCTCGTCGCGGCTTTGGGCGCGCTAACGTTCGTCGTCGTCATTCCTTCGGCGGGACGCGGGCTCGATCGCATCGGCAGTCGCGACGTTTTGCTCGCCGGAACGATGCTGACGGAGATTGGTTTAGGAATTTTTGCGCTCGGATTCGGCTCGCTATGGCTCGCGTTGCTCGCCATGGTCGTCGCCGGCGCCGGCTTCGGAACGCTGCTCGGAGCGCCTACGCGCTATATCGTGACGAATGAAACGCCCGAAGCCGTGCGCGCGACCGCCGTCGGGCTGCTGAGCCAGTGTTTGATCGTCGGCCAAATCGTCGGCACGTCGCTCGCCGGCGGACTCATCGGGTTAGCGACCAACGAGTTGCTGGGATACCGGCACGCCTACTTGGGATTCTGCGCCGTCGCGTTCGTCGCGCTGGTGTTGGCGGCGACGTTGAAATCGCACCGCGACGAGCGCACTCAGCCGGTAGCTCAGCTCGAAGTCGCATGAAGTTCCGCGAGTTCGATCGCCGCGCCCGGCAGCTAGCGAATCGTCCGTGGACCGTACAAGAACGCCGCGTCGTCTGGCGCGGGTTGACCGGCCGCTTTGCGCTCGCCGTCGAGCCGTTGATCGGCATGGTTTTCATGGCCCTGTTGACCTGGGGGATCGTGTGGCGCGCGCAACACGTGCCCGACGACGCGACGCTGATTAAGATTGCGCCGATCTTCGGACTCGGTGCGATCGCTTTCGGCGGCTACTTTATCGCCGTGCTGGTCGCGCCGTTCGCCGCTTACCTGCAAACGTTCAAGCCGATTTACGTGCTCGACGGGTACGTCCGCTATCGCGAGCCCGACGAACTCTCGCAAAGCGATGCCTGCGGCTACGTCGCAGCCCTCTTCGCCGATCGATCGGTCGCCTGCGAATGGGAGTGGCTGGGGAAAAAGCGTTTACCGAACGCGACCATTCCGTCGCTGATCGAGTTTTCCGTGTACGCCGGCATACACAAAATCGACGGCAGGCCGACCGGGCTGCTGCCCGACGACGAGTTGCCGGCGCTCGCCATCGGAATCGCCCGCGAAAAATTTCGGCGGTAGACGCTTTGTCAGGGCTATTGGTGGTAGGGGCCGAGCTTGACGCGCATCGAGTGGTCCGCCGGCCACACGTGTCCGTAGCCTGAGAGCAGCACCGTTGCTCCGCCGATAGCAAAAATCATGATCAGCCCAACGATCACCGCGTAACGGATGACCGGCGGGATGCCGCGGCTCTGAGGAACCTGGCTGAAGTCGAGGTATTCGTTGTCGCTTACAATCATGGTTGCGTCCTCACGCGACCTTCGGGAAGTTGCCGAGCACGTTGATGCCGGCGAGAATCGCCAGAATCGCGCCGAACCCCAGCAAGAGCAGCATCAACTTGAAAACGTGGTTCTCAACGCCCGGGGTGCTCCAGTCCTTGTAGAGGGCGTAGAAGGCGACGACGCCGACGATGATGCCGCCGGCAACCGCGCCGGTCCGTTCGAGCACTGCGAAATCTACGTTCATCGTTGAATCCCTATATCAAGTAGAAGATCGAGAAGAGCACAACCCAGATGACGTCGACGAAATGCCAGTAGAGCGTACCCGCGGTGATGCCGAAGTATTTTTGACCCGTGTAAACGCCGGCGGCCGACTGCAGCAGCAGCACCGTGAGATAACAAACGCCGACGAAGACGTGAAAGCCGTGCATGCCGGTGAGCGTAAAGAACGACGCGCCGAAAATGCCGCTTCCCCACCAACTGACGTGCTCTGCAACGATGAGGTGGGTGTACTCGTAGGCTTGGCCGCCCAGGAATCCCGCGCCCAGAATGATGGTGAAGATCAGCATCCACATGTACTTCATGAAGTTGCCGTGCTTCCAATTTTCGAGCGCGTAGTGCATCGTCGCGCCGGAGCCGAAGAGCAGCACCGAGTTCCACGCGGCAAATGCGACGTCCAGGCGCTTGATACCGGGCGGCGGCCAACCCTGACCGCTATTGCGCAAGTACAGATATGCGAAGATGAACGAAGAGAAGAGGACGCAGTCGCTCACCAGGAACAGCAAGAATCCCTGAAGCCGTAGCTCGCGCGTCTCGACGTAGAGCTGATCGGCTCCGTCGCCGTGCGCGCTACCGTGCGCGATCGAAGCGACGGCCATTAGTGTGCCCCCGCGGCGAGTGCCGGCGGCGCATCGGTAAGTTCTTCTTCCAGCCCCGTGTACGGCAGTGGATGCGAGAAGTCGTAGGGCAGTCCGTAGACCGTCGGAATGTTCTTGAAGTTATAGTAGTGCGGGGGCGACGGAATCATCCACTCGAGCGTCCGGCCGTTCCACGGATTCGGGCCGGATTTCTTACCCGCTCGAATGCTCCACAGCACGTTTACGAAAAAGACCAGGATGCCGATCCCCATGACGTAGGACGATACCGACGCGAACCGGTTCCAGAACTCGAACTGCGGATCGTAGGTCGCGACCCAGCGCGGCATTCCTTCGATCCCCAGCCAGTGCATCGGCAAGAACGTTCCGTTAAAGCCGATGAAAAACAGCCAGAAATGGATTTTCCCCAGCGTTTCGTTGAGGAGACGTCCGGACATCTTCGGGAACCAGTAGTACATGCCCGCGAACACGCCCATCAGGCTGCCGCCGACCAGCACGTAGTGGAAGTGCGCGACGACGAAGTACGTGCCGTGCACGTCCAAGTCGTAAGGCACGGCCGCCAGGAAGATGCCGGTAATCCCGCCGCACGTAAACAACGCGATGAAACCGATTGCGAAGAGCATGGCGCTCGTGAGGTGGATCTTGCCGCCCCACAGGGTGGCCGTCCATGAAAAGATCTTGATACCGGTCGGAATGCCGATCGCGAAGGTCAGGATCATGAACGGCAATTGCAAGTACGGCGCCAGGCCCGACGTAAACATGTGGTGCGCCCAGACCATGAAGCCGGCCAAAGCGATCGCCATCGACGAAAACGCGATCAGTTTGTACCCGAAAATCGGCTTGCGCGCGAACGTCGGCAGCACTTCCGAAATAATGCCGAACGCCGGCAAGATCATAATGTAGACCGCCGGGTGCGAATAGAACCAGAACATGTGCTGCCAGAGCACCGGGCTGCCGCCCTTGGTCGGATCGTAGAACGGCACGCCGAACACGCGCTCCATGAACAGCGCCGCGAGCGCCGCCGCCAGCGCAGTGGTGGCGATCATGAGCAGCGGAGCGGTTGCGAATTGGCCCCAGCAAAAGAGCGGCATGCGCGTGAAGGTCATTCCGGGCGCGCGCATCTTGACCAGCGTCACGACGAAATTTATTCCGGTGAGCGTCGAGCTCACCCCGACTAAGAAGATTGCCGCCGCCCACATCGACGTTCCGGCCGAGCCTTGTAGCGAAACCGGCGGATACTCCGTCCAGCCCGCCGTCGGCGCGCCCATCAAGAACGAAGAGAACAGCATGAGTCCGGCGACCGGAAAGATCCAGAAGCTGAGCATGTTGAGCCACGGGAACGCCACGTCGCGCGCCCCGATTTGGAGCGGAAAGATGAGATTGCCGAATCCGCCGGTCAAAAGCGGAATGACGACGAGCCATACCATGGCGCTGCCGTGCACGCTATAAACCTCGTTGTACGTTTCGGGCGAAACGAATCCGCCGTTTGCATTGAGCAGTTGCGTGCGAATGGTCTCCGCCAGGAGACCCGATAGCATGAAGAACACGAAGGCGGTGATGATGTACTGAATTCCGATAATCTTGTGATCGATCGAGAACACGTACCGGCGGACGAAGCCTTGCGGTTCCGGATGGATATGACCGGCGATACCGCCGGCGTGCGTCATTTGGGCTGATTCGATTGACATGTTTCCTCTTCGGCTACCTCAGGCGTTCACTTCAACGAATCCAAGTAAGCGACGAGATTGGCGATATCTTGGTTCGACAGTCCGTTGGTGGTTGCGTTGGGCATCGCTCCGAGGCTGCCCACGTAACCGGTTTGCAGAATCTTTGCGACGTTAGCCGGCGTGGCCGGGTCGCCGTTGACCAAGTCCGGGTGAGACGGATCGTGCAGCACGCCCTTGAGTCCGGGACCGACGATGCGCTGGTTGAACGGCCCGATCGCGTGACACGCCGAGCATTTTTGCGCGAACAGCGTCTGGCCCGCCGGCGCGGACCCGCCGGTCAGCGCGACCGCGGCCCCGCCGGCGGCCGGCAGCGCGTTGCTGACGTGCGCGTTCTTGACCTGCCATCCTTGATACCATCGGTCGAACGACGCTTTGTCCTCGACGACCAAGACCTGCTTGTTCATCTGAGCGTGCAGAACGCCGCAGAACTGCGTGCAGATAATCTGATATCGCCCGGTCAAGCGAGGCGTAAACCGAATCGACGTGACCAACCCCGGCACCGTGTCGTTCTTGAGGCGCATGGCCGGTACCCAAAACGAGTGGATCACGTCCGACGAGGTGAGATTGAGCGTCACCGGCACGCCGATCGGGAGATGCATCTCGTCGGTGATCTCGCCGTTGATCTGGGGGTAACGGAACGTAAAGTTAAACTGGTGGCCGATTGCTTGAACCACGAGCCCGTTCTGTGGCTCGAGCATGATTTCGTACCAGATCTTCACCGAGACGACCGACAGCAGCACCACGAACAGCGCCGGGATCAGCGTCCACCAAAACTCGAGCCGGTGGTTATCGTGCACCTGAACGCCGATAGCGTCGGGCGGATCGCTCGGCTTGACCCGAAACGCTATCGCGAAATACAGCAGGTAGCCGAAAACGAAGATGTAGAGTGCCGATCCGGTGGCGGCCATGAAGCGGAACAGGGTGTCGACCTGGCGCGCGGTGACGATCGCCGCCGGCAAGTACTGTTCTAGCGGAAACCAATACCAAAATACGATCGATGCGATCGCGAGCAGCCCCAAGACTGCCGTAACGCTCCAAAAGCCGGGACCGACGTGTGCCGACTGCGCTCTGTTCTCAACCAAAGAAAAGTCTCTCCGTCACTAGGCTATAAGGAAGCATCTCGGCTTCGCACCGACTTTAGCGGTTTCGCGCTCTGTCGGCAGACCCTGCAAAGCTGCGTACGAGCCAGTCGACGTTCGTAATCGCGGTACCCACCACGACGGCGTCGGCGCCCGCGTCGAATGCCGCCCGCAACTGCGCGGGCGACGCAACGCCTCCTTCGCAGACGACGAACGCGTCTAACTCCGACATTTCGCGTACCAAATCCAGCGCGGGTAACGGATGGCCGGTGGTTTCGGCCGTGTACCCGCACAGGGTGGTAGCGATGATCTCGGCGCCGGCTGCGCTCGCGCGCCGGACGTCGGCAACGGTCGCGCAGTCGGCCATTGCAATTCGCCCGGCGGAATGGATGGCTTCCAGAATTCCTTTGATCGTCGCTCCCGCCGGACGGCGGCGCACCGTTGCGTCGACGGCTACCACGTCGGCTCCAGCGCCGACCACCTCGGCGACCTCGGCGAGGGTCGGCGTGATATACGGATCGAATTCGTCGTAAGCACGTTTGACGAGCCCGATAATCGGCAGGTCGACGCGCGCGCGCACGGCTCGAATGTGCTCGCCGCCCGCGACTCGCACGCCCACCGCTCCACCGTCCCGAGCAGCCTGCGCCATCGCCGCAATGACGTGTGGATCGTCGAGCGCCGAACCTTTCCAGGCCTGCACGGAAACGATCAGGCCGCCGCGGAGTTTCTCGAAAAGGCTCAGACGAGGCCGCCGATTTCTCGAAACGGGCCGAGCCCCGCTTCGCGATATGCCAGCATCAACGCGCCGATGCCGGGATCGTATTTCGGAGCGATCACGGCCACTGCCGGGAAGGCCTCGCGGATGCCGGCAGCCAGGCGTGCGCCGAACCGCGCGTCGGCGAACATGCCGCCGGAAAAAGCAACCTCCGGCGCCGCGCCGGCCGCGAGCGCGGTTCGGGCCAACGCTGCCAAGCAATCGGCTCCACGAGCGGCGATCGCCTGGAACGCAGGGAAGGCCAGAGCTACGGGCGCGAACGCCGCCAACCGTTCGCGCGATATCTCGCCGCTGTAGAAGCCCCGCGCAATCCGGCGTAAGGAAGGCAGACCGAAGAAGTCGCACGCCGCGCGCACGTCTTCGCGTGCCCCGGCGTCGGTATCGTCGCTGCGCATCAGCGCTGCAAGCGCCTCGCGGGCAACCCAGAACGCACTCCCTTCGTCGCCGAACAGATACCCCCAGCCGCCACCGGTCCACGCGTGCGTGCCGCCGGTCGCGTACACCACCGAACCGGTGCCGGCGATAACGACGACGCCCGGCCGGCCCGCGAGCGCACCGGCGTGAGCAATCGGCGCGTCGTGAACGAGGAGTTCGCGCGGCGTGGGCAGTTCGGGAGCTCTTCCGTAGAGCCGGCCTTCGTAACCACTGATGCCGGCGACGATGGCGGCGAACGATACGTCGCGAGGAAGGCCGGCCTGCTCGCGCGCGGCCGACAGCGCGCCGCGCAACGCATCGCGCAGACGCGACGAGTGCGCCCCCGCGCCGACTTCGTCGGCTGCATCGGCGCGGCCGCGTCCAACGACCACCCCGGTTTCGTCGCCGATAGCCGCGCTCGTGGAACTCTGACCGCCGTCGATGCCGGCGACGTACACGCTCACGTGCTCTGCTCCAGCAACTCGCGAGCATAGCGATCGGCGGCTCGCTCGCGCGCCGCTCGATTGCCGATAACGGGGATTTCGCCGATGCGTTCGCGGTGGTGATACAGCTCGTGCCCGATCGCCATGGTGACGAACGTTCCCAAGTCTCCCAGCGCCATGCCTTCGGCCACGCGAGCGTTGAGCCGAATGAACGGCCCGTTTGGATCGTACTCTGCGCACAGCTCCGCCGCACCCCAGTCGCCCAAATCGGCGAAGCCGACGGCGACGCCGTACGAGCGCGCCAGCGCGAGGGCTGCGTTCACGGAGAGCCTCCGCTGCGCCGCAGGTCGACGCCGTCGGCAATCAGCTGCCGGCGAAGGTCGTTCGTGTCGACGTCGCCGGCGTTCGCATTACGCGAACACGCTAACGCGGCTGCCGTTCCGGCGCCCTGGCCTAACGTCATGACGGTCGGCGTCAGACGGGTCGACGCGAGCGCTTCGTGCGTGGTCGAAATGCAACGCCCGGCGACCAACAACTGCTCCCGATTGATCGGTACCAAGCAACGGTACGGAATCTCGTAACTTTCGCCGGGTGCTAAGCGCCGCGTCGTCGTTCCGGAACCCGAGGGGTTGTGAATGTCGATCGGATAGGCGCTGCGAGCTATTGCGTCGTCAAATCGCCGCGCCTGCAGCACGTCCTGCGCGGTCAGCGTGTAACGACCGACGATACGCCGCGATTCGCGAATTCCAACCTGCGCTCCGGTGGCGGCCAGCCGGGCGCGTTCGAAACCCGGAACCCGCGCACGAAAAAAGTCCAGCAGCTGCATGACTTGCAGGCGAGCCTCGACCTCGGCGCGCGTCAGGTCTTCGGGATCGAGCGGATCGATATCGACGACGCGCGTCATGTTGACGGTGACTTCGTCGGGATACGGCGAGATAAAAAACGACACCAACTCGCGCGGAATGTCGACTTCGCCATTTTCGCCCGCGCGCTCCCATAGCTCCCGCAGCCCGGCCACTGCAGTCAAGGCCGGCGCCGTTCGTTCGTGCACCTTCAACGACGTGCGCATCTGATCCGGATGCTCGCGCAGATACGCCGCGAGTTCGTCCAGATTCACGTGGCTCAAGCGAAACATCAAGCTGGCGGGCTGAACGCGACCGCGCTCGTCGCCCTGCTGCGTCTGGACACCGGCCGACGCAGCGACGACCGCATCCGCAGTCGTATCGATGACGACGCGGCCGCGGTAGGTGCGCGTTCCGCCAACCGTCGCGAAGACAGCGCCCCGAACGCAGTCGCCGTCAACCTCGGCCGACAGCACGTACGCGTGGAGCAAGAGCTCGACGCCGGCTTCGCGCATCATCTCGAAAAGCAGCGCCTTGTGCACTTCCGGGTCGAACGGCGTAATCGTCGAAACGTAGTCGGAGGAGTCGGCAACGTGCCCCGGCGACGCGCCTCTTTGCACCAGGCGCTCGACCATTTCTTGCGCGATCCCGCCGACGATTCGGTCGGCGCCGGAATGGAAGGTCATCCACGGGCCGACCATCGACGCAGTGGCCGTTCCGCCAAGAAATCCATACCGCTCGACCAGCATCGTCCGCGCCCCGTGCCTGGCCGCCGCAATCGCGGCCGCGCAGCCGGCATTCCCACCGCCGATCACCAGCACGTCGTGCATCGCCCGCGAGTTCGCCGCAGGGAAGCACCCGCCTGGGCGGCCGTGCTAAGATCGGGTCATGACGACCGAAATCGCGACCACCCAACACACTCCAGAGGAGCGCAACTGGGCGATGGCCGCGCACTTATCGGCGCTGGTAGCGATCGTGGGCATCCCGTTCGGCCACGTGATCGGGCCGCTCGTCGTGTATCTGATTCAGCGCGACAAATCGCCGTTTGCCGCGGCCCACGCTCGGGATTCGCTGAACTTCCAAATCACGCTGTCGCTGGCAGCGGTGCTCCTTTTTATCCTGGTCTTTGCCGGTTGGGCCGCGCTGCTCGTCCAGCTGCCCGAGGGCGCGCAGTCGCCGCTGCCTTTTTGGATATTCGGAGGCTGGATGGTCGTGGCGTGCGTGGCGTTGGCCGCCGCAATCGGCGCCATCGCCTTGATCGTCGCCGGTGCCGTCGCGGCGAGCAAAGACCAGCCGTACCGGTATCCGTTCGCGATTTCTTTCGTCCATTAGGGCCGGCAAAAAGCAGCAAAAACCAGGGAGTCGCGCGCCGAGGGTGTATTTCGAGGCGCAAATGCTGCTAGAACGTGTAAAGCCTCTTGCGCGAATCCTCGCCGAGGGCAGTGACGAAAAGCACGGCTTGAAGCGGTCGCTCGGGCCCTGGGCGCTAACTGCGATGGGCATCGGTGCGATCATCGGGACCGGCATCTTTGTGCTTACGGGTGTTGCCTCGGCGACCCGCGCGGGTCCGGCACTAACCGTTTCATTTATCGTTGCTGGTATCGTGAGCGCGCTTGCCGCCCTTTGTTACGCCGAAGTCGCTAGCAAGGTGCCAATCTCCGGCAGCGCATACACGTACACATACGCGACTCTGGGCGAGTTCATGGCTTGGATCGTCGGTTGGGGCCTTGTGCTGGAGTACGCCCTGGGTGCATCGACCGTGAGCGTCGGATGGTCGGGTTACTTCACCTATATCCTTCACACGCTACACATCTGGGACGTTCCACAGTTGTGGCAGCATAGTCATTGGGACCCGACACCGGGGATCGCCAATCTCCCAGCGGCCGCCATTATACTGCTGATTACTGCGTTGCTCGTCCGAGGGACGAAGGAGTCGGGGAGCGTCAATGCGGTGATCGTCGCGATCAAGGTCGCGATCGTCCTCTTCTTTATCGCCATCGGCGTCGGTCATATCGACACTGCAAACTACCACCTCCCACCAGGTCCGATGACCGGTGCCGGCGGATATTTTCCGTTCGGGTTGGGTGGCATGCTTGGGGGCGCGGCGTTCATATTTTTTGCGTACATCGGCTTCGATGCGGTATCGACAACAGCCGAAGAGGCGAAGAATCCCGGTAAGGATCTACCGTTTGGCATCATCGTGAGCCTTGCGGTATGCACGATCCTCTATATTATCGTCGTGGCGATTCTTAACGGCATGGTTCCTTTCAACGAGCTTAACGTGGCGTACCCCGTCGCGTTTGCGGTCGACAAGGTCGGCATGGCTTGGGCCGGAGTTGTCATTTCGTTCGGCGCCATAGCAGGCTTGACGACTGTTCTGCTCGTCATGATGTTCGGACAAACGCGCGTCTTCTATGCGATGTCGCGCGATAAGCTGATCCCCCCGAGTTTTACGACCCTTCACCCGACCTGGCGCACGCCGGTATTCTCGCAGATCTTTTTTGGGATATTGATCGCCGCGGCGGGTGCGTTTTTCCCGATCGGCATCCTGGGCTCTCTTACAAATATGGGAACGCTGATCGCGTTCGTCCTCGTTTCGATTGCTGTTCCCATCTTGCGTAAGCGCCACCCTGATTTTACCGGAACATTTAAGATTCCGTTCGGGCCGTATCTCATTCCGGCGCTGTCGGCGGTTACGGCTCTCGGCCTGATCTATTATCTACGTGTAGGTAATCCGGTCGTCCCGATTGCGATGCCGATCGTGCTGGGCATCCTCGCCATCATTTGGTTTGCCGCCCGCGTCCTTCGAGGGTTGCTAAATTTGGAGGGGTTCTTCGGGGTAATCGCCGACGGTGCCGTGGCACTCTTTGCCGGTGGGGTTGTCTACTGGCTAACCGGCCATCAGATCCTCGACTTCCCGCTTGTGTGGCTAGCATTCTTGATCTGGCTCACGGTCGGCCTAACGATATACTTCAGTTACGGGCGGCGCAAGAGCACCGTCGCGCTCGAGGAAGCGGAAGGTTTAGCAATCAGGCAGCCGCCGGTGAATTAGCCGCTCCAACCAGACGGGCGCCCGTCCAATCTGCGCGGTCGTACGCCGCAGATTTGGTATAGTTTCGGCGTTTGACGTGTCGCTTGCGTGGTATAGACTCTCCGCGGGATGTATGTTCGTTCCGCAGGCGGAGTGTCCGACACCACCGCGTCTTCGTCTAAGGGAGAATCTCATGGCCGTCGCCAGAACTACGTCAAAACAATCAACCAGCAACGGGCAACGCGCCGAAGCGCTCGACGTCTTGTCGTTGCTTCACCAGGACCACGAAGCGGTCGGCGCGATGATCGAAGAGGTCAACGACTGCGAACCCGGAGATCGGCGCTTGAAAGAACTCTCCGAGTCTATCGCTCAAGCGCTGACCGTTCACGCAAAGATCGAGGAAGACGTCTTCTACCCGGCGTTGCGAAAGCGTGCCGAGGAAAGCGAACAGTTGACCGACGTGTTCGAAGCGTATACCGAGCACGACGTCATCAAGCATTTAATCGCGCTGGTCGAATCCGACAGAACCCGGGACGAAAAATTCAAGGCCGAACTGCAAGTCCTCGGCGAAGCGGTCACGCATCACGTCAAGGAGGAAGAGTCGACCATCTTCGCAATGGCGCGCGAACTGATGAGCCGCGAAGAGCTGGTCGACTTCGGAGCCAAAATGGCGAAGAAAAAAGAACGGCTCATGAAGGACGTCGCCGCATAAAACCCTAGTTCACGCCGCAAACGGTTCGCGGGTCCTCGCAGTCGCGAGGACCCGCTTCTTCTCAGTGTTGATTATTCGGAACCTTGTCGCCTTCGCGCCGAGCCTCACTCAGCCCAATCGCGATCGCTTGTTTGCGGCTGCGAACTTTCCGACCCGAACGGCCCGATTTGAGTTCTCCGTGCTTCATCTCATGCATCGCGCGCTCGACCTTTCGGCCGGCTTTGCGCGAATACTTACGCGTGGTTTTCTTGCGGCCTGTCGTTTTCTTGCGGCCTGCCGATTTCTTTCGGCTGCCCGCGCTCGAGGTTTTGCGAATCGTTGCCACCGTGTCTTCACCTTTTCTGGAGGAGCGTTGCTCGGCTTGTACCGCAACGAAACGTGCGCCAAACGCTCGACCGCCGGCTACGCCGAGCGAACCGTCGTAAGAATAGCCACCGGCTCGTCCGCGTCGCTGCCTTCGAGTTCCTCGAAGACCAGTGCAACGGCTTGATCGCTGCTTACCAAACCGTCAAAGGCGGCGATTCGCGCGCGCCGCACCAGGTAGAGGGCGGGAAGCGCACGGCCCACGTCCCCGAACCGCGTTGCGCCGTCGATCGCACGCCGCACGCGTTCTTCGATCCCGCCCGCCGGCGTACGTACGACCTCGGCATCGCGCAGCGCCAGGCGGATGACGCCGCGTTCGTCGACGATTCGCGCGTCGACGGTTTCGCGCGGCCTTCCAAAAGCGCGGGGGATTTGAAAACGATACCGATAAGCCACCAGCGCCGGCGTCAGTTCGACGCGCTCCAGCTCTGTCGGCTCGCAGCGCAGCGATCGCGCGGCCGCGACCCGGCGCGTTGGCTCATCGCAGACGTCGCCGGCCAGCGCATCGGCCAATGCGGTCGCTCCCGAGGCGATCGCGCGCACTCGATTGCGTTGGGCGTCGATCTCGACGGCCACCTCGACGCGGTCGGGCGCCGCTCCCGCCGCCACCACCCGGTCGGCGGCTTCGCGCCGAATGCGCGCGATGTCCCCGGGCGTCGGCGCCACGATCGTGCGTTCGACGACGTCGCGAACCAGCGCGAGCGCTACCCCGATGGGGGCGATCACCTCGGCATCGCGCGCAATCCGACACGGCAGCCGCATCGCCCGGGCGGTGAACGGTACGATCGCGCCGGCGCCGCCGCCCCCTCCCACGATGACGACGTGACTCGGGTCTAGTTCGTAGTCGGCGATCAGTTCCTCGATCGCGACGCGAAGCTTGGCCGCCGCGATCTCGAGCACCGCACGGGCGAGCAGGTCCGGATCCGAACCGGTGCGTTGCGCCAGCAGAGCGAATGCACGCCGGGCCGATTCGGTATTTCCACGCGCGTACGCGCCGTCGGGAATAACCCCAAGGGCGTTGGCCGCGCAACTCGGAGTGATCGCCATGCGCGTTCCGTCGGGTGCCAGCAGCACGGCGTAATCGGCTGGATCGCGACTCGACGGCGCCATCGTTTCGACATGCGCGCCGGCGAGCTGCGACTGATCGGCATAACACGCATACGCGCAACCGGCGATGTGCGCGCTGCGCGGTCCGACGCCGACGATGCCCTCGCTGCCGATGCGGACCATGCTTCCGCCGGCAATGCCGAGCGTCCGCACGTCGAGGGTTTGCAGCATCGTCCGGTGGCCGCCGATACGAGCCGCTTTCATCTGCGGCCGGCCCCCGCGAATCGCCGAGCAGTCCGAACTGGTTCCACCGACCTCAACGAAAATGCCGTCGGTCAGGTTTTCGTGCAGCAACGCCCCGGCAACGCCGGCCGCCGGACCCGACAACAGGGTGAGAATCGGCCGCCGTTCGATTTCGCGAACGTCCATGACGCCGCCATCGCTGCGCATGATCATCAGCGGCGCTGGTATCTCCGCACGCAAAACCGCTGCGGCCGTCATCCGCGACGTGCGAACCATCCGTGGAAGCATCGCCGCGTTGAGCGCCGCCGTCCGCGTGCGCGCGCGCAGCCCATACATGGAACTGACGTCGTGCCCGCTCGTCGCGTCCACACCTCGTTCGCGAGCGTACGCCGCGGCGAACGCCTCCGCGGCGGGACGATCGACCCCGAAGGCTTCGGTCGCGGCAATGGCTTGCGCGCCCTCGGCAATCGCACCGTCCACGGCTCGCCGAACGTCGCCCTCGTCACCGGCTCGTGCAAAGTGAAAACTGGCAGCGAGCGAAGACCCCGGCGCGAGCGACACGTTTCCGAAGCGGATGTGTCGGCGCGCCAACCATCCCGCCGCGCGTATCAGGCCGATCACGCCGACGCGCGCGACGTCGCCTTCCAAGAGGGCGTTGGTCGCTTGCGTCGTGGAATGCGCGATGAACGCGACGTCGTTGCCGTCGAGCCCGGAACCGCGTAACAGCCGTTCGATACCGGCGACGATTCCGGCCGCAACGCCTTCCTCCGCGGCGTGCGTCGTCGGCACTTTTACACGTGCTCGCAGCTCGCGCGTCGACGCATCGATTGCGACCACGTCGGTAAACGTACCGCCGACGTCGATACCGAGCCGTAGAGCCATCAAACGAACTCTGCGATCATCACGTGCGTTACCATCGCCAAATCGATCGTCCCGCCACGCTCGAAGCGGGCGAAGGCGGCTCGCAGGTCACGCTGCATCGCGTCGCGTTCCGAGCCGGCGTCCGGCAAGTACGACGACGACGCGGCCCGTCCGAGTACCCCGTCCAACGTCAGGTTCTGCGCCGATGGAAACTCGGCACGGCGAACGCGAGCGTTCGGAAATCTTTCGAACTCCGCCAGTGCCGCCAGCCGGCGCGCTTCGGTGTCGTCGCGGGCGTAGGCACGCACGATTTTGCCGTACTCATCGGTGAATGGGTCGCGTTCGTTACGCTCGTATTGCAATATCGCGGCGCGGTGACGCGCGACGCGCGCGAACTCACGCATCGTTGCCGACGTTGCGAACCAATGGAATGCCTGGCACGCGACCGCGACGTCGACGCTTCGGTCGGCCAAACCCGTTTGCTCTGCGGTGCCGTCGTGCCACCGCACGCCCGGATGCTCGCGAGCGGCTTCCCGCATGGCCGCATTCGGCTCGATCGCAATGACGGCCGCGCCACGGTCGGCAAACGGTCGCGACGAGATTCCCGTCCCGGCGCCGACGTCGGCCACCACGAGGCCGCGCGCATCGCCGAGCCCGGCGAGCACCCATTCGATCGCGCCGGCGGGGTACGAAGGGCGATGCGAGGCGTATGCTGGTGCCCGGCTGCCGAAGCGTTCGGTGGGCCGTGAAAGGTCAGCCACTGCCGCCGCCAGGCCGCAACCCCGCAAGCTCGTCGTAGAAGTACGCGATCGTCTTTATACCATCAAAAAATTGCCGGAGACTAAATTTTTCGTTGGGTGCGTGAATGGCGTCGTCGGGCAGGCCGACGCCGATCAGAACTTGCGGTAGCCCCAAGAGACGGTCGAAAGTCGCCACCGGACCGATCGAACCGCCCGTTCCTATGAACACGGGCGCGCGCCCAAAACCCGCCTCCATTGCGCGCGCGGCCGCGGCGACTGCCGGATGATCGCGCGGGACGACGATCGGCCGCACCGCACCGTCGTCGGTGATGCTGACGCGAACGCCGGCAGGCGCGAGCCGCTCGACGTAGCGCGCGACCAGATCGCGAACGCGCACCGGATCTTGTTCGCCGACCAGACGCGCCGATATCTTCGCCGTCGCGAAACTCGGAACGATCGTCTTGCTGCCCGGCCCGCTGTATCCGCCCCAAATGCCATTGCACTCCAGCGTCGGCCGAAACCACATGCGCTCGAGCGGGTGGCGGCCGCGTTCGCCCCACAACTGGGGCACGCCGAGCGCTTCGGCTTCGACGGTTTCGTCAAACGCCAGCGCCGCCAATTCCGCGGCCTGACTTTCGTCCAACTCCGGAACGCCGTCGTAAAACCCGGGGACCGGTACGCGCCCATCGTCGTCCTTAAGGGCCGCCACGATGGTGGCCAGTGCTTCGATCGGATTGCGCACGATGCCGCCAAAATACCCGGAGTGCGTATCTTGGGCGGGGCCGTCCACCCGAATTTCCCAATGCACCAAGCCACGCAGCGACGTCGTCAGCGAGGGAACGTCTTGCGCATACATGGCGGTATCGGAGATCGCAGCGACGTCGGCCGCAAAGGCGTCGCGATAGCGCTCGACGGCCGCGTCGAAATTCGGCGACCCGATCTCTTCCTCGCCTTCGACGACGACTTTGAGGTTGATCGGCAGCCGGCCGCGCACCGCCAGATGCGCAGCGATCGCCGCGAGATGCATGAGCACCTGTCCTTTATCGTCAACCGAGCCGCGGCCGAAAATCTTTCCGTCGCGCACGGTCCCCTCGAAAGGCGGGCTGTGCCATAGCTCGATCGGATCGACAGGCTGAACGTCGTAGTGGCCGTACACGAGCAGCGTGGCTTTCCCGGGTGCGTGCATCCATTCGCCGTAGGCCAGCGGGTTGCCGCCGGTTTCGAGAACGCGCGCGCTCAGCCCGATCTCGTTCATGCGAGCGACGACGTGCTCGCAACAGCGCCGAACGTCGTCGCGATGCTCCGGATCGGCGCTGATCGACGGGATCGCAATCAAACGTTTGAGTTCTTCGAGATTCCTCGCCTCGTGCCGGTCGCACGCCTGGGCGAGTTCTGGGTCGATCCCGGCCATCACGACTGCCCTTCCACAAATGGTTCGCCCAAACGAACGTCGATCGTCTTGCCCGATCGTTCGATTTCGAACTCGTGAGGCTTTCCGTCGTACGCACGCTGTTGGGTTTGATACGTGCCGTATTCCCACCAGTACTTCCCGTCGACCTTGTCGATCACGTCGCCGGAGCGCAGACCGGCCGCGTAGGCCGGACCGCCGGCGCGTACGTACGCTCGCATGTTTCCGTCAACGGTTTTAAACATCGAATAGAAGTAGGTCGGTTTGTCGGCCGGCGTGGCCGCCACGCCGCGATCGAAGAGATTGGTGCTGCGCGTTCGTTCGCTTTGAGCCCAAGCGCGCAAGCGCGCGACGCCGGCAAGCGCGAGCTCGCGCGCATTCGCCTCCGTCGGCGGCAGTGCCGAAACCGCATGGTCGTGCCACTCGTCGACGATCCACCCGCCGCAATCTTCCAGCCGCAAACCGACGTCGAAGTCGATCCCCTCGATCAGCGCAAAGGTTGAGGTCGTGACGTAGAGGTAGGCTGCGTAGGGCTTGCGCGAGCAGTCGGCGGAATTCGGATCCACATCCGTAGCAAACGCGCGCCACGGAACGTCGAGAGCGGCCATGGCCGCACCGGCTGCGGCCCGTCCCAGCGGCGTCGCGTCGTCGCCGACCCCAATGCGATCGCGCGCCTCGGACGGCGCATACAGTCCGACGGGCGCAGCAGATTCCGCGCGCGCCGGCGGCACGACGGCGGCGAATGCCCGGACTCCGAACAAAGCCGGGCACGCCAGCACGACCGCCATCGTCGCCGCAATCGCGACGGCGGTTTGAAACGGCAACGTGCGTTTCGTGATCGTATCGATTGCAACTCCGGTGAAGTTCGCCACCCATACGTTGGCAGTGTTCGTGGGATCGCAGACGTTCTGAACTTGAACCACCGCCATGATCGCGGCAACCAAAATCACCGGCGGGAGCGCATGGGTAGTGAGCAGCACCGTAAACACCGCGATGCCTACGCCGAACGGATTGAGCGGACCGCGGTATAGCACCAGCGGGCTTGCCAGCCCGAACACCGCAACGAATGCGAGGGGATTTCTGGCCCATCCGCCGGCGGCCAGCGGCGCAAGCGCGGCCGCAAACTGCGGCTCCTTCGTCGCAACCAAGAGCATGCCGATGCCCATGAATAAGAGTACGGCGGGAGCGACGTCTTCGACGCCGCGGATGGCCGCTGCCAGCAGCGTTTGGACGCCGTCGCGCGGACGCGTCACCAGCACCCCGAAGACGGCCGATAGGATAAACGCCGGCGCCGCTTCGACGTGCAACGCATAGTACAGGATCAACGGGAGCACCGGGGTGAGAAGTGCGATCGCCGGTACGCCGCGCGCGACCGCGGGGTCGGGTTCCGCGTTGACGGCCCAGGCGGCGTAGCCGCGCTCGCTGCGAAAGGCGACGATCGCGTAGGCGAGCAGGGCGATGCCGTCTACGATCGCCAGCACGATGGCATAGCGAACGAGCTGCTGCGGTTCGACGCCAAAATACTTCGTGTAGAAAGTCCAGTTGGCAATATTGAAAATGAAGCCCAGCGCGAACGCCATCAGAAACAGCGTCGCCGCGATCGTGCGCGGCACGCCGGTCGTCATCATGATTGGCAAAACGATCGACCCAACCATGATGATCGCGCCGAGTCCAGAGAGCGACGTAAACAGCAGCGCGACGACGACGCACAACCCGAGCGCCAGAACGGACGACCGTTCGCCGCCGTATTCGGCGGCCAGATTGACCATCGCACGCGCGATTCCGGTGTCGAGCGTAACGCGTCCGAGCAGCGCACCGAACACAACCGCGACGTACACCGGCGCGAGGGCAACCGCACCGCCCGCGACGATCGGGCCAAGGTGGCCGAATCCGACGCCGGCCGCCAGCGACATGGTCACCGCCATCAGCGGCACCGCCAGTAAAGCCGGCAGCCAGCGAACGTACATCAGCGCCGCAAAGACCGTGAAGACGATCAGAATGAGGACGGCGCTCATGGAGCGATGACCGCGTCGAACGCCGGCAAGGTTTTCGAGCGGACGTACCCATCGTAAGTAGCCCGGTAGAATGCGTCGGCATATCGAATGGCGCGCTGCGCTGCGAGATGGTAGCGCTCGAGGTTGGCGGCCAGATGATCGTCGCGGTTTTCATAGCGCCAGGCTGCGGCGTAGAGCGGGGCCAGTTCTTCGTAGGCGTCCCGCAGCTCCCACATCCAATACCGGCACCAGAACAAATCGCGCAGCGTCGGCCCGTTCGGATCGTTCGCATGCGCCTGCGCGTCGGCATACATGGCGCGCACCTCGACGGCTATTTGAAATTTTCGAGCCAGCGCGTCGTACCGGCGCGCCGCCAAGAACATGACGCCGGCCGCGTTGGCATGTAGCGGAGGCCGCGCGAAGTAGAGGGCGGTCTCCACGGCTTCGGCGTCGAGCCGTACCTGCCGAAGATCCACGTTCGCCATACGAGCGCCGGCCGCTGGATCGAAGGCGTCGGTCCAAAAGAGCGCGTCGGTTCGATCGTATGGCGCCGCCTCGAGCGTTCGGAGGATCTTCGCGAGCTCCGCGACGTCGCGACTGTAGCGCGAATCGTCGACGCCGAAAAAAGCACTCGGAAAGTCTGCCGAAAACTGCGCCGGCTCGACGTCGCCGCTTTGCCACGCCGAGGCGGCCGCATACAACACCGGATACCAGGTGGACTCGAACAGCGTTTCGCCGTCGTCGTGCCACACCGTCTGGAATAATCCGAGAACGCGCGCCCGTTTTCCGTCACCGATAAACCGGCGCTCGTTGGCGATCGCCGTATCGATTGCGGGGAAGATCTCGTCCCAGTTACTGGCGCCCGGAGCGACCATTTGATCGAACCCGCCGCTTGCGATCTTCGCGATGTACGGTTCGAACGTTGCCTCATCGCCATAGTGATAGTTGACGAAGACCGCAGCCGGGGGAATCAGCTTCATGATGCCGGGATCTTTTTCCACGGCGTCGTCCCACAGCATGATTCGCGCGCCCGACGGCGCGATCAAACGGTTCATCGCCAGAACGTGATCGGCGAAGGCTTGCGTGAGCCCGCGTCGATCGACGTAGGCGCTGGTTTGCCCCAAGCCCAGGGTCGCCGTCTCGTCGGAGCCTATATGGAAGAACGGCGGCCGCGGCACCGCCGCGAGTTCTTGCGACACGATGCGGCTGAGATAGTCGGTCGAGAGCGCAGCGTTCGGCGCCAGTAAGAATCCATGCGGCAACTCGGCGGCCGCCGCGTAGGTCTCCACGCGCAGCGTCCCGTGCATGTGCGCGAACGTCTGTTGCTCGGGTATCAGCGTTACGTGGAACCGGGCGGCATAGGCGGCGAGTTCCCGTAACTGCTGCGGCGTGATGCCGTCGAGCGGAGCCGGAAGCGGATCGGTCGGACTCACGAAGACGTGCTCCATATACGGCGAGTAGCCGTTCATTTTCCATGCAGCGATCGTACGGATGCGCTCCTCGAAATAGCGCATGGTCGGCAACGGGCCTCGGGAAACGTCGTCGGAGAGCACTCGCCAGCGTAACGCCGGCTGGTCTTCGATTGAAACGCAGGGTACCAGCCATTGCCCGGCCGCCCGCGACGGAAGTTGAGCCAGCGTCATCGCGCCGTAAAACGCGCCGGCGGCATCGGCGCTTTCGATCAAAGCACGGCCGCTGCGAACCGTCAGGCGATACGCTTGGGACCCTAGCGATGGGTCCCGGCGGACCACCAGAGTTGCCCCGGCGGCCGTATTCGCGACCCGCACAGCACCGATTCCCAGCGCGCTCCAGCGCTCGTCGAGCTCGATGCGCGCGGCCGGGTCGAACCCGGGCTCGACCGAGCGCAGCGTACTCGCCGCGATACTACAAGGAAAGCGGCTGACCTGGGCTGGACGCGGGATGAGATGCAGCGGCAACGATTGCGCCGAGACGGGGCCCGCAGGGGCGACCGCCGCAACCGCGAGGATGCACGCTCGTCCCAAAAGCTTCACGGTGCTGCGCGTTAGTCGTGCCGGAATCACCTTCCCGCCGGTGCTCGGGGAGGCTCCGAGCGTGCGAGCGCTAAAAAGGCGGATTATGAACGTCCGTCGCGTCCTCGTACCCGTCGGGATTGCCGTTTTGGTATTGGCCGCGGGCGCACCCTCGTACGCCGTCGACGATAAGCAGTTGCAAAGCCAGAAGGGCAACGTTTCGTACCAAGTGCCCGACGGCAAGCCCGTCACGCTGAGCGTCAACGCAACCATCGGCATCGCCGATAAAGACTACGCGATCACCGGCGGCTCGTCGCTCGCGCAAGTGCTCCTCCCCGACAGCTCGCGCGTGCTGGTCGGCTCGGACACGAAAGTGCAGCTGGCATTTTTTAACCAGGCTCAGATCGCCACCGCCAAGTTCGTGGTTTACGAAGGGCGGGTCCGTTTTGCCGTTCGCCACCCGCAAGGCGCGCAAGCGAACTATACGTTTGCAACGCCGACGGGCAGCGTGGGCGTTCGGGGAACCCAAGGCGATATCGAATACGATGCGGACGGCAATCTTCGCGTCAACGTTTACGAGCTCTGCGACCCAAACTCGCCAGTCCTCGTCACGACCAGGGGCGGCAAAATATTCAAGATTGCGGCCGGTCAATCGCTGCTCGCGCACATCGTCAACGGCATCGTGCAAGCACAACTTCAGCAACTCACGCAGCAGCTGATCGGACAGTTTTCAGGCGATTTCGGTATTCCGACAAGTTGGGACGCCGCCAAGGGCGAGGTTGTAGGCTACGCGGGCAGCGCCGTCAACAACGTCACCGGCGGTTACGGCAACGAAGTCGTCTCCAGCATTGGCTCGATGTTCAAGAAGAAAGCGACGCCGAGTCCGGCGCCGACCAAATCCACCTGTAACTAGGGAACCTCGGCGGCCGGCGTCCCGCCGGTCACCGCATCCCGCCCGTCGAGCGCGGCGCTGACGTCATCGAGATAGCCCGGCAACGCGGCGACGTCGATTGACTGCGCGCGCTCGGCAACCTCGACGGCCCGCACATCGGCCGCAGCCATCGCACTGGCATCCAACTTCGCACGCGCTCCATCTTCAAAGACCTTATAGACCGCCGGATTCGCGAATCCAGCGCGAATCAACATGTCGCCGATCCGCGCGCCGACTGCCGCGTCGAGCGGTTGCAGGCGTTGCTGCAGTCCAGCGACGGCCTCGCCGACGTACGAGCGGACGAACTCATCCGAGCGCCAGCGGGACACGTCGTCCGCGTAACCAGGGAAATCCTGAATCTTGCCCTTCAAGAACTCCAGCGGTTGCTCCATGCGATTTGTGCTACGACGCCCGCGCCGGCAGTGCCTGGGCTCTCGCCCCATGTCATCTGAGCGCAGCGAGCGCAGCTCGCGCAGTCGAAGGACCCGCTTTAACACAAACCGCATCCGGCCTCCGCTCCGCGTCCATAGCCCCTCCGGTTAGCACGTCGTTCGAGTCAAGCATCCTTCGACTACGCGCCTTCGGCGCTCCGCTGAGGATGACAAGAGCGCTCCGCTCAGGATGACAACGCGTTTACGATGCGCGGCAACTCGCGCGCGGCCGGTCCGCGCAGCACGAAATCGACGCCGGCGCTGATCGGGGTTTCCTCGAGGTTGATTTCGGCAACGTAGGCGCTTGCGTTGTATCGGGTTGCGAGCGCGGCAGCCGGGTACACGACCGCGCTGGTACCGACGACGAGAATCACGTCGGCGCGCGACGCCGCTCGCTCGGCTTGCAGCCACGCTCCGCGAGGAAGCGGTTCGCCGAACCACACGATGTCGGGGCGCATTCGGCCGCCACATTCGTGTTCGATCTCGTCGAGTGGAAGGCCCGACGCGTCGAGCGGGCGGCGCGCGTCGCAACTCGAGCAACGAGCCTCGCGAAGGTTTCCGTGGAGTTCCAGGAGGTTGCGCGATCCCGCTCGCTTGTGGAGTGAATCGACGTTTTGTGTCGCCAGCGTGAAGTCGGCACAGAGCGTCTCCAGGTGTGCCAAAGCGTAGTGACCGGCGTTCGGACTCGCGCGGCGGTGCGCCGCAAGACGCTGGTTGTACCAGCTCCAAACGAGCACCGGATCGCGAGCGAATCCGGCGGGCGACGCAAGCTCCTCGACGCGATGGTCGTGCCACAAGCCGCCGGTGCCGCGAAAAGTCGGTAATCCGCTTTCCGCCGAGATGCCCGAGCCCGTTAACGCCAAAATGCAGCGCGCGCGCCGCAACCTCGTCACCAGTTCCTCCATACGGACCTACGTTCGCGACCCAAGGCGGAAGAATCCGCCGAAGCCCGGCGGCCGTTAGGGGAGCGTATGGCCGGCCGAGGGCACGGCCTCCGCAACGCGAAACGTAGGGAGGTGACCGACGACGCGGACGTGTTGATGGCGCTAGTCCGGGAGCAGGACGCCGATGCATTTGAATTGCTCTACGACACCCATCACCGGCTCGTCTATGGCGTCGCGCTGAGAATCCTGGGCGACGCCGGTGCAGCCGAGGACGTAACGCAAGCGGTCTTTCTCAAAGTGTGGAACTCACCCAATCTCTTTCGTGGCGGCAACTTTGCGGCGTGGATCGTTCGTGTGACCCGAAATCGCGCATTGGACGTGCTGCGAGGTCGCGCCGTGCGTAACGAGACCGAGCTTCCCGAAGCCCTGCCCGAAAACGAAGACATGGAGGAGGCCGCCTTTGCGCGGCTCGACGCCGAGCGGGTGCGGAGGGCGCTCGCGTCGCTGCCGTCGGAGCAGCGCGAGCCGATCGAACTCGGCTTTTTCGGCGGCATCACCCACGAGGAAATCGCGCGCCGCTCGAATACGCCTCTAGGAACGATTAAAACGCGGATACGTTCGGGCTTGCGAAAGCTCCGCGCCGCGCTCGACGAGGCGGTGACCGCATGAGCCGGCGCTTTGAGCCTCCCCACGACGTGCTCGACGACGTCGCGGTGTACGCTTTGGGTGCGTTACCGCCGGCCGATGCGCGGCGCGTGCGCGAGCATTTGAGCTCGTGCGAGGCATGCGCGCAGGAATACGCTCGTTTACGGCCGGCCGCGGCGCTGATCGGGCTCTCGGCCGAAACGCCCGGCGACGATGCGCGCAACTGTCCGAGCACGCTTCTCAAACCGCGGATCATGGCGCAAGTGCGTTCTGGAAAACCTCGCAGCGACGGACGCTCGGCCGCCGCGTCGCCCGCCAAACGCGTCCCTACGTGGCCGGCGTATCTCGTGGCGGCGGCCTGCGTGGCCATAGCGATCATTTCGTCGATGTGGAACGTCGCGCTTACCGGCCAGCTCAAACAAACGCAAAGCGAACTTGCCCGAGCGTCGCAACGCTCGAGTTCGTTGGCGGGTGCCCTTGCCGACGAGCGTAGCACTATCTCGGACCTTCTCGGAAGCGACGCCAAGCGTTACGTGCAGAACAACGGTGAAGTGGTGACGCGCGGAAGCCGCGCATACATCGCCATGCACGACCTCCCTCAACCGCCTCGCGGCAGAGTCTACCAAGCGTGGACTTTGCCCAAGGGTACGACGAAGATGGTCCCGTCTTTGACCTTCGTGCCGGACGCACACGGCGTTGCAGTGATCGCGCTTCCACCCGACGCGCGCACGACCGCCGCGGTCGCCGTCAGCGTCGAGCCCGAAGGCGGCAGCAAACAACCGACTACGAAACCGATTCTCGTCGTTCCCTTAACGTAAGAGGTTGCTCAGCCGGATACGCATCGAACGGATCTCGCCGGCGACGGAACCGGCCGCGCTCGAATACCTCTCGCAAGCTCCCTACGACAACGTTTTTCTCAACTATCTGGTGCGTTTCGATCGCGCGCCGGCGGCGCGTCAGAATCTCGTCGTTGCCGTCGAAGACAGCCGCATCGCCGGCGTTGCGTACTTTGGCCGGCAACTCGTGCTGGCTTGCGAACCGCACGCGTTGGCGGCGTTCGCCGACCACGCCAAGCGGCATTGCGGCGATCGCATGATTGTCGGGCCCCGATCGACGGTCCGCGCCTTCTGGGATTTGGTGCGCGCGTGGCATTCTCGGCCGCGCCTGGTGCGCGATCGCCAACTGGTCATGGCGATCGATCGCAACCGCCTGCGGCCGTATCCATGCAACGTTACGGTACGCCGCGCACGCAACGACGAATGGGGAGCGGTCGTCGAAAGCTCGGCGCAGATGATCGAACACGAACTGGCGTACGATCCGCGCCGGACGTCGCCCGATTTCGTTCCGACGGTGCGCGAAATGATCGAACGCGATCGGTGGTGGGTCGGCGAATCGGATGGACAACTGTGTTTCTTCTGCAGCGTGGGCCCGTGGTGCGATCGCACCGCTCAGTTGCAAGGCGTGTGGACGCCGCCCGAGTTGCGCGGGCGGGGACTGGCTACCGCTTCGCTCGCCGCCATCTGTGACCGGCTCCTGGAGACTTCGCCGACGCTGTCGCTGCACGTCAACGATTTTAACGCTCCCGCAATTGCGCTTTACCGGCGGGTCGGCTTCGAGCACGCATCCGACTATCAGACGATGTTGTTCTAGCCGCCGCCGAACTGCTTACAGCTTTCGGTGTATGGATTCCACGCCGGATTCGACTTTGGCCGCTCCCCTGCGAAACAGACCGGCGATCCACGAACAGGTCGCATAGATGCCGATCATTGCGAATACCAGAAGGACGACGAAGATCCATGCGGCAGTTGCCGCCAGGTGAACGAGTTCGTTTCCCATGCACGACGTGTTGGCCGCTTTCGGTCTTACACCTTGGGAGGGCGCGTCGTTCGGCCCAGCGTTTGCGCCAGCCGAGTGGCCATCCGCGCGGCGATGGCATAAATCGAAAGTTGTGGATTGGTTCCCAAGCTCGTCGGAAAAACCGATCCATCGAATACGTACAAATTATCGACGAGGTGATGTCGCCCGTTGCCGTCAACGACCGAGTCGCGACCTGCGGCACCCATCGCGCAGCCTCCCATGACGTGAGCGCTCACTACGCGAGCGAGCAGAATCTCCATCGGAAGGGCGGCGATCTGCGCTCGCGCCTGCTTCCACGACGTGTACGGCCACGCCGATTCGTGCACCGGCAGAACGCTTTTTGCGCCCGCAGCGAACTGAATCTCGGCCATCGTCAGAAACGCGCGCCGCATGCCTTCCCACAGGTAATCCGTGATGGGATAGTCCAAGACCGGTGCGGAGTCGCGTTTCAACTCAACCGTTCCGCCTTGGCTGTCGTCGTGAAACCCGTCGCGCATCAGCGCGAGAATGACTTGCAGGCGCCGCAGTTCGCCGATGAGCTGGGCGCCACCAACTCCAAATCCCGGCATCGTCACCGCCATCAACAACGGATGAACCGGTGGAACCTCGAGCTTGTAACCCGCCGGACCGTCGATCCGGTTTGCGTAGAGAAAGTGATCTGAGTAGATCGACTGCGGTGCGCCGGCAAACGCGTCGACGGCCTTCGGCATTGCAGCCGCCGACAGAACGACGGGGTGCAGGAAGGTGCGCGCTCCCAGGCGCCGCTGCGGATCGGGGAGCCGGCTGCGCAGCAGGAGCGCAGGCGTTCCAATCGCCCCGGCTGCCGCCACGTACGCTTTAGCGCTTACGGTAATGGCGTACGGTAAGGTGGTTTGATCGCGGGCGTCGAGCGCGCTGCAGACCAATCCGGAGATTTCATCCCGCTGCAAGCTGAAACGCTCGGCTCGCGCGTGATGCACCAGAACCGCGCCCCGGTCGAGCGCCGCTGGAATGGTGGTCACCAGCATCGACTGCTTGGCGTTGATCGGGCAACCCATTCCACAGTATCCGAGGTTCGCGCAGCCCTTGACGTTACGCGAGACGACCGCGGTGGGAATCCCGAGTCCGCTTGCGCCGCGTTGGAGAATCGCGTTGTTTTCGTTGGGCACCACCTGCCAAGGAGTAATGTCGAGGCGGCGTTCCATGCGCTCGAACCAAGGTGCGAGCAGCTCCGGCGAATACTCCGTAAGACCGTAGCGATCGCGCCAGAACGCGAGCGTCGCCGGCGGCGTGCGAAAACTGCTGGTCCAATTCACGGTCGTCGAGCCGCCGACCGTGCGCCCTTGCAGAATCGTGATCGCTTTGTCTTTGGTTTTGCGCGCGGCCGACTCCTGATAGAGGTTGGGATACGCTTCGCGCTCGAGCATATGAAAGTCAGTCGAGCTTTGCAGCGGACCTTCCTCAATCATCACGATGCGCAAGCCGGCCATGCTGAGGATCTCGGCAGCCACACCTCCGCCCGCACCCGTTCCGACGATCGCGACGTCGGCTTCCACGTGGAGGTCCCGGTCCAACTTCGAGGCGTCGTGCACGATCCAACCCCGCTCGATGCCTGCGACGATCGGGTCGGAAATCGTCACGAAACGATCGGCGGACCGGGATATCCGATCCGCGTCCATGAGGCCGGGCCGCCGTACCAGGCTGCCATGACGAGCTGATGGAGTGCTTGATAGCCGCTCCGGAAGAGCGTGACGCCGCTGAACCGCCAGCGCAAAAGAAAGCTCGCAACTTGGGACCCGCTCGCGTTCGTCCACGAACTCCAAACGCCGGCGGCGAAGCCGCGCGTCGGCGGAAATTCCAATAACCCAAAGAGCTGGCGCACTTCGTCAACGACGCCGGGCGGCAGCCCGGAAACCGCAACGTCGACGCCGCGTACCGCTTGCACGAGCGCGGCTCGATAGGCGATCGGCTCGGACGGCAGCACGCCCGCCAGCATCGCGCCGGCGACCGCCGCGATCAATTCTCGATCGCCGCCGCTCAGCACGCGATAGCGATAGCCGTTATCGTCGAACGGTGATCCGGCATAGGTATTCGATCGCATGCAGCCCGCCAGCGCGAGCAGCGTGATGCCGGCCAAGCCGGTCTGGATGAATTCCCCGCGCGTAAACGGCCGCATGCGCGGACGTTCGTCGTGCGGCAGGGTTTCACTAGCGGGGTGGAAGTCTTCGTAGCGAAGCGAGTCGCATGAAACGTCAATCCGCGCCGGAGAGTGCATCCGGGAACTGGATTATCGCGGCGACCGTTCTCGGCTCCGCTCTCGTGTTCATCGACGGTACGATCGTTTCGATCGCGCTGCCGATCATTCAAACCGGCTTCGGCGCGAGCACGTTCGACGCGCAGTGGGTCATCGAAGCCTACACGCTGGTTCTGGGCGCGCTCATGCTGCTTTCCGGAGCGCTTGGCGACCGCTACGGACGCAAGCGCCTTTTCATTAGCGGCGTCGTCGTCTTTGCGATCGGGTCGGCGCTATGCGGACTCGCCCCCACGATGCCCGCGCTCATCGCGGCCCGTATTCTGCAAGGGGCCGGCGGAACGATGCTCGCGCCAGCGAGTCTCGCCATCATCGGAGCTTCCTTCGAAGGCGCGGCGCGCGGGCGCGCCATCGGAACGTGGTCGGGTCTTACCGCCGTAGCCGGCGCCATCGGACCGGTCGCCGGCGGAACCATCGTCGATCACCTCGGCTGGCGGTGGGTATTCTACATCAATATTCCGCTGGCGGCGGCTGTCGTAGCGATCGCGGTGCGCCGCATGCGCGAGAGTCGCGACGAAACGGCAAGCGGGCCGCTCGACCTGCTCGGATCGTTGCTCATCACGGTCGGTTTGGGCGCCGTCGTGTACGCCTTCGTGGTCAGCGGACTAGACGGCTGGAATCTCCGCACCGCCGGAGCGTTGGCGGGCGGCGCGCTGACGCTGGCCATTTTCGTCCTTGTCGAACGGCGGGTCGTCAATCCGATCCTGCCGCTTCAGTTATTCGCCAATCGCGCCTTCACCGGCATCAACGTCATGACGTTCTTGCTGTACGGCGCGTTGGGCGGCCTCTTCTTCTTTCTTCCATTCGTGATGATCTTGGCCGACGGTTACAGTGCGACGTTTACGGGTCTTGCCATGCTGCCGTTTCTGGCATTGATCGTCGGTCTCTCGCGCTACGCCGGAGCGCTCGTCTATCGCGTTGGACGGCGTGCGCTGCTGGTCACGGGACCGTTCCTGACGGCAGTCGGATTCGTCGCGTTTGCGGCGTTACCGGATCTGCACTACTGGCAAGGCGTGCTTCCAAGCATCGTTTTAATCGGCACGGGCATGGGACTCACCGTGGCGCCGCTGGTGGCGACGCTGATCGATTCGGTTCCCGAGCACAACATCGGACTTGCGTCGGGAATCAACAACGCGATATCGCGCATCGCCGGCTTGCTCGCGATCGCCATTCTCGGCGCCATGCTCGCGGCGGCCTTTAACGCCCGATTAGACGTCCGCATGAGCGCTGCCGGCCTCGCGGCGCGACAGCGCAGCGACATCGACGCTCAACGCAGTGCGATGGCCGGGGCACGGCTGCACGATCCGCGCGAGACCAGCGTCGTACGCGCGGCGTACGTCGACGGCTTTCGAGTAGCGGCGGCCGCGTGCGCGCTCTTGGCCGCAGGCTCGGCCCTGACGGCGGCAGGAACGCTCGGCGGCGAGCAGCGCCGCGCGAGTAGTTAGTGCTTCACTTGACGGTTAACGGGCGATACCGGATGCGATGCGGACCGGCCGCCGCGTCGCCGAGTCGCGCTCGCTTGTCGGCCTCGTATTCCTGATAGTTTCCCTCGAAGAAATGCACGCGCGAGTCGCCCTCGAACGCGAGTATATGGGTCGCGATGCGATCCAGGAACCAGCGGTCGTGGCTGACCACCAGCACCGTGCCGGCAAACTCGCTCAACGCGTCTTCCAGCGCGCGCATCGTCTCGACGTCGAGATCATTCGAGGGTTCATCGAGCAGCAGGACGTTCGCCCCGCTCAACAACGTCTTCGCGAGATGCAAGCGACCTCGCTCCCCGCCCGAAAGCGTTCCAACGATTTTCTGCTGGTCGCCTCCCTTGAAATTGAACCGTCCCAAATAAGCCCGGGACGGCATTTGATACTTCCCGACGGTCACGAGATCCAGGCCGCCGCTAACGTCGTCGAACACCGTTTTTTCGTTGTCGAGCGACTCGCGGCTCTGTTCGACGACGCCGAGCTTGACCGTGGGCCCGATCGCGATCGTGCCGGCGTCGGGCTTTTCACTGCCGGCGATCATGCGAAAAAGCGTCGTCTTGCCCGCGCCGTTCGGACCGATGATGCCAACGATCGCCCCTGCCGGAATCGTGAAGCTGACGTCGTCCATTAAGAGGCGGTCGCCATAGGCTTTGCTCACGTTGGAAAATTCGATCACGCGATCGCCGAGGCGGTCGGCGACGGGAATGAAGATTTCCTGCGTTTCGTTACGCCGCTGATATTCGTAACTGGCGAGTTCCTCGAAACGCGCGATGCGGCTCTTGTTCTTCGACCGGCGCCCTTGAACGCCCGAACGCACCCATTCCAGTTCGCGTTTGAGGGCTTTTTGACGCGCCGTTTCGGCGCTATCCTCGCCGGCTAGGCGCTCCTGTTTTTGCTCGAGCCATGAGCTGTAGTTGCCTTTCCATGGAATGCCGCGGCCTCGATCCAGTTCCAGTATCCACTCTGCGGCGTTGTCGAGGAAGTAGCGGTCGTGCGTCACGGCGACGACCGTCCCGGGAAAGCGCGCGAGAAACTGTTCCAGCCACTCCACGCTCTCGGCGTCGAGATGATTGGTCGGCTCGTCGAGCAACAGCATGTCCGGCTTCGAGAGCAGGAGACGGCACAGCGCGACGCGGCGCTTCTCGCCGCCCGACAGCGGCCCAATCTTCGCGTCCCACGGCGGTAAGCGAAGTGCGTCGGCCGCGATCTCGAGCTGTTGCTCGACGTCGTCGGCGCCTTGCGCGAACAACACCGCCTCGAGCTTGGCCTGTTCGTCGGCCAACGCTTCGAAGTCCGCGTCGGGTTGTCCGTAGGCCTCGAAAACCTGGTCCAGGCGCTTGCGTGCGGACAACAGTTCTGAGAGGCCCTCTTCGACGGTTTCGCGGACGGTTTTTTCCGGATCGAGCTTTGGTTCTTGCTCCAGATATCCGACGCTGATATTCGGCATGGCTTTGGCCTCGCCGTCGATGTCGGTATCGACCCCCGCCATGATGCGAAGCACGGTAGACTTTCCCGCTCCGTTGAGACCGAGGATGCCGATCTTGGCACCCGGCAGGAAGCTGAGCGAGATATCCTTGAGGATCTGGCGCTTCGGCGGCACGGTCTTGCCGACGCGATACATGGTGTAGACAAACGACATGGCGGCCTGACGCTTCGAGGCCGAGGTCCTGTTATACTCGGTGGTAATGCGAACAGAGCCGGGAGCCCATCCGGTCAACCAGGACGAAGCCGACCGCCGGCAACCAGGCCGGCGCGTCCCGGCTTTGGTCGCCTTGGCGGTGGCCGCGGCGGTCGTCGCCGCGCTCGCCTACCTGCACGCCCGCGGCATAAACTTGTAAACGGAAGCTGGCGGCCGCCCGGCGAAAAGAGGCTTGGTTGGGGAGCGCCGTTCACAGGCTCCCGTACCTCTCTGAAAGGACTCCTTCGTAGCAATGAAGATTCTCGGACGTCTTTCTCTCGGAGCCGCCCTCTGTACCGCCTTCGCGGTGGCATCGGTTACGCCCGCGCTCGCCACGGCACCGATTCTCGTCAAGCAGTGCTTTGTGACGTCGCCCAAGCCACTCAGCAAGAACGCCAGCGGCACTCAAATCGACTACATCATCTACGGCAAGAAAGCAGCTGCGAGCATCACGTTTGCGGTCGGCTATCGCAACGCGGCCCAGCACTTTCTTCGCACCGTCACTGACTACGGTTCGTTCTCACCCGGGACCGAGATCCAGCACCACTTCGATCTCTATAACGACGTGACGTATGCCGGCAAACAAGTGTCGTCGTGCATTCCGACGCGCGTAAAGTGGGCCGACTCGACGATGTGGGTCGCTCCTTCGCATTAGGGAAATCTCACGATCGCCGGATCGAGAGCTTCGGAGGCAACTCCGGAGCTCTTTGGTTATTCGGTGACGGTTTGACGCCGGCGCCCAGCGAGATAGACAGCCGCGCCGCTGCCGACCACGAGCGCGGTCAAGCCGAAGATTTTCAGGACGGATAACACCTTGTCCGGATCGTCATCGGCGGGAAAAACGGCCAGCACCGCAGCCACGACGGTGGTCGCCAATCCGACCAAGGCGAAGACGGCGATCGTCCAACGGCCGCCGGGAATGCGCACCGCGCCCGGAGGCGGCGGCTCGGCGTCGAGTTTAATTGCGGATGCGAACAGCAACATAAACGGCAGCATGGTAATGAGCACCGTCGAGCTGACGAGAATATCGTACGCGCCCTTCACCGAACTGCCGCCCTGCCCGAGAAAAATAAACACCGCCGCAATTCCGGCTTGCGTCAACAACGCGGCAACCGGCGAGCCCCAGCGCGGATGCATGCGACCGAAAACCGGCGGTAGATACCGGTCGATGCCGGCCACGAACGGAATGCGCGCCACCGCGCCGAGCCACGCACCGCAACTGCCCAAACAACTTACCGCAACGAGGACGGCCGCGACCGGTGTGACGACGCTCCAACCGATGCGCGCGGCGATCGCCGCAATCGCCTGCATTACGCCCGACGACGCGTTGACGTCGTGCGACGGGAGCGCCGCCATCACCGCGGCGGTTCCTAAAACGTAGATGACGGCGATCGCCGGAGCGGCCATGGCTAAACCGTACGGAATCGAACGGCGCGGATTGCGGATTTCCCCACCCATAAACGAGATCGCTTCGGGACCCGTCCATGCAAACGCGATCACCGACCAAAAAATAACGTCTTTGATCGCAAAGCCCGGACGTATCGTCTGCGCCGTCACCGGAGTTGCCGGCCCGAACTTCCACCACGCAAGAATTCCGATTCCGATCAGCAGCAGCGTCACGATCCAGCGGCTCGCCGCGCCGACGTTGTTCAACCATTTACCGACATCCAGACCAAGGACGTTGACGACGGTGGCCAGCGTCAGTCCAAAGAGCGACACGCCGATGAAGTACCAGGGTGAAAGTCCCAGCGCACCTCCGCTGCCGCCGCCGACGAACAGGGCGTTTCCGGCGGCAAAGTAGAGCAACGCCGGAAAATACGGAAGGTTGGACGCCCAATACGTCCAGCCCGTAAAGAAGCCGGCGAAGGGTCCGAAAGCGCGTTTGCTCCACACGTACATGCCGCCTTCGTCGGGGTGACGCGACGTCAAATACACGACGCAGACGGACAGCGGAACGAACATCGCCAGGCAGCCGAGGACCCAAACGACCAGCGAGGATGGACCGGCGGCAGCCGCGGTCGCCACCCATTGTAAGTTCGAACCTGCGACCACGAAGAAGAGGGTGACGTCGGCGAGACCCAGCGTGCGACGCAGTTCCATTCGCGAAGGGTGCGGGAGTGCAGCAGCCGCTCCCTTTTCAGCTCGAAGAAGGCGAGCGCGCGGCTATTCCCTCGTGCCGGTTCTCGGCTTAATCGCCAGTCTCGAACGCGAGCGCGACGCCCTCCACGACCAAATCGTCGCTTCCATCGTCGCGCGCGCCACAAAGATCGCTGCCGCCCAACGCCTCGGGCGCCTTTACACTAGCGGCGCGCCGACTAACGCCCGCGACATGACCGACGACGTGTTACGCAGCTATTGAGTATCGACCGGCTCGTAGGATGGGGCCCGGTGCATGAAGTATCGGCGCGACCGATCCGACGGAATTGGATTGAAGGGCAGCGGCGAAAGCCGCAAGTTGATGGCGTTTCCGATCGACGTCGCGCGCACGTCGGTGGTCCCCAGCGACCCGAGACCAAACGTTTCTTCGACGTACTTCAAGATGCTGCCGAACTCGTACTGCGTGTGGTCGACGCGCCCCGGCACGACGTAGGGTGACACGACGATCATCGGAACGCGGAAACCCAAACCGCCGGCGCCGTCCAGGAACGCCGGCGGAACGTGATCGTAGAAGCCGCCCCAGTCGTCCCAGAGTACGACGATGGTCGTCGAATCCCAATAGTTACTCGAACCAATCGCATTGACGACCGAAGCGACCCATGCGGGTCCCTCGTCCTTAGCGCGCAAACCGTTCGGATGATCCGAATCCGCGTGATCGGGGATTACCCACGAGAGGGCCGGAAGCGTCCCGTTAGAAATATCGTTGAAGACGTTCGTTTCGGGTATCGAAATCTTGGTGATCCACTCCGACCCGTAGCGCACGGCGAAGATGGCGTCGAAAGCGTTCCAGAGTGCGCCGTCGGTATTCCCTTTGTGCGGCGGCGTGTAATATTTCCACGACACGCGGTTCTTATCGAGCAGATCGCGCAGCGTGCCGGTGGGATAGGTAAAACACGGAAACGGCCCCTGGTCGAAAAGGTATTGACCGCCGGTCGTTATCAGCGACGTCATCGTTCCCGTTGGGGCGTCGCATCCCCAGCTCCACGTGCTCGATGGGTCGTCGACGATGCTCTCGGTGCCGTTGATGGCCGTGCCGCCGGCGATAAGGTCTTGGTGAGCCGTGAAACTCCCGCTGCCCTGCGTTTGATACATCCGATCGGCCAACACGTAGTTGCGTGCGAGCGTCCAGTACGGAGCGATCTTTACCGGATCGACGTATTGGTAGGGATATTTGCCCGCGCGCTGGCCGGTTCCCATTTTCGACAGGTCGAACCCGTCCATGTTCCCGCTGTCGTAGTCCTGCATGTAGGTCGGATAGGTATGGTTGATGTCGAGCGCCGCGAGGTCGACCTTCTTGAGAGGGATGACGGTCCCGTTGTGCATCTTCCCGCTGGTCGCTCCGTCGGCACCGGGAAAGGTCGCGAAGAGATTATCGAAGCTTCGATTCTCTTGGATCATGATGACGATGTGTTGGATTTGGGCGGTGGCGGGGCGCCGACCTAGGCCCGACGACGCCGTTGGAGCGTGCCCAGGCGCGAGGCCCGGCGACAACGGCGAGTTGCCGCCCGAACAGGCGGATAGGAGGAAGGCGGCTGCGATCGCCGCCGAGACTTTGCACGGACCTGACATGGAATGGTCTCCCCAACCTGGTTCAGAGTACCCCCAAAGGCGCGAAATTGCTAGGGCACGCTGGCGCTCACGATCGGCACCATCCAGGCAGCGTACGCGCCGGGGTCGCGGATACTTTCGATCATCGCCTCGAAATACGCAGATGCCTCGTCGCGAGAGAACTCGGTTAACTCGCCGATCGACTCGACGTACCCGTCGCGCCACGCTTCGAGAATCGCGGCGAACGTCTCGCGCGGCGTGCGAACCGAATCGACGATAGCATAATCGACCGCAATCGCCTCGAGACCGAGTCCGGTAAAGATGGTGAACGCGTTGCGCCCGACGAACAGATCCGTCCCGGTCGCCGACCCGAACTGCGGCGCTACTGCGTGCCAGAAATCGCTCGGGTCGAGTTCGCCGCGACGCTGGAAGTGCAACATCCGATAATCCTCGGCGAGGACGTGCAGGTAGCCTCCGGACCGCGTGACGCGAACGAGCTCGCGGACGACCCTTTCGGCGTGGGGAACGGCGTGAAGCACGTGACGGCAAACCGTGAGGTCGAAAGCGCCGTCGGGTTCCTGCAGATCGAAAACGCTTTGATGCGCGAACGTGAGCCGGGACGCCAAGCTCGAGTAACGCGCTCGCCCACGTTCTAAGTGAGAGTCGATTATGTCGACGCCCATGACACGCGCGTGCGGAAACAGAACGGCTAACCGCGAAGAGATTTCGCCCGTGCCGCACCCCGCGTCGAGAATGCGCGCATCCGGTCGAACCGCGTAGCGCTGGAACAGTGGTTCTTCTTGCGGCCATATCGCTCGAGCCTGTGCGTCCAAGTTGCGCACCATGGATTCGTCGGCCATCTGCGCCGCTTGCGGATTGAGATCGCCAGTCATGTCGCTATCGATTTGCCGAATTCCGGCCGGTTGCCTTTCGGCGACCCGTGCGATTTGCTATGAGAGCACGATTAGGAAGCGCGACCCGCGTCACGACGCCGCGCGACGCCCCGCTCTGTCTATAACTCGCATCGGAGGTACGTCGCATGAACCGCATCTGCTCGACATTCCTGATGTTTAGTCTCGTCGCAACGCCCGCCGGAGCGTTCGCCGATCCGGCAGAGCGCACGAGCACCGTTGCCGATCGTCAGTCCATCAATCTAACGGTGTATAACGGCGGTACGGCACTCGTTCACGACCGGCGCGTGGTTCGCTTAAACGATGGACTCAACAGGGTGGCCTGGCGCGACGTCAGTGCGGGCATGGACCCGACCACCACGCTGCTCGAAGCAAGCGGGTCACCCGGCAAGGTCACCGTCGTCGAGCAGAATTTCGATTTCGATCTTCTCGACCCGTCGACACTGCTGCAAAAATACGTCGGCCGCGACGTAACGGTCGTGCACGAGGCTCGGTTCACCGGCGAGCGCGACACGCGCGAGACCGCGCGCATCCTCAGCACCAACGGCGGGATCGTGCTCCAATACGCCGACCGCATCGAGACGCAACTGCGGGGCTACATCGTCTATCCGACCGCGTCGAAGAACTTCCGCGACACCCCAACGCTCGCCTTAGACCTCGAAAGCGCCGAAAACGGCGCGCAGACGCTGGATTTGAGCTACCTGACCAGCGGATTGGCGTGGCGCGCCGACTACGTCGGGATGGTCTCCGCCGACGAGTCGCACGTATCGCTCACCGGCCTCGTGACCCTGTCGAACACGAGCGGCGAGTCGTACGACGATGCGCACCTTCAACTGGTCGCCGGAAACGTCAACGTCGTCGAGCCGCAGTCTAGCGTGTACGGCGCGCTCAAGTCGAGCGCGGCCGAAACTGCCGCCGGCTCGCCTGTCCGGCAAGAGAACTATTTCGAATACCATCTCTACACGCTCGAAAGGCCGACGACCATTCTAGATAAACAAACCAAACAGCTCACGCTGTTGACGGCGCGCAACGTTCCGATACGAAAGACGCTGGAGCTGCGCGGCTCGCCCGACTACTATCGCAGCGCCGACGCGGACATCGGCGACCGGCTCCCGGTGGGCGCATACGTCACGTTCCAGAATCGCGGTGGAGAGCTGGGCATTCCGCTGCCTGCGGGCATCGTGCGGCTCTACCAGAACGACGCACATAACCTTTCGCAGTTCCTGGGATCGGATTCGATCGATCATACGCCGAAGAACGAATCGGTGCGTCTCCATCTGGGCGATTCATTCGACGTTACCGCTCGCAAACGGCAGACGGATTTCCACGAGACGAAGTCGTGTACGAGCGATAGCTCGTATCAGATCGTTCTTTCAAACGCCAAGACGACGGCAGCGACGGTGCTCGTCGTCGAGCCCATTCCCGGCGATTGGCAAATCGTCCAGGAAAGTTTGCCGCACGTGAAATCGTCGGCTTCCACCGCGAGCTGGAGCGTTCGCGTTCCGCCGGGCGAGCGGTCCACGCTAACGTATACGGCGCGGGTCAACTGGTGCGCCGAATAGGTCGAGTCGGACACTCTGCTTCCAATGCGGTTTGTGGAAGCCATAAGTGTGGGATAACCGTCGAGTGGATCCGCGCCAGGCGATCGTCATCGTTCGAGGGCACTCTCGCCATGGGCGTGAGGCATACGAAACCGTGCCCAGTTTGCTTCGAGCGCGAGGCGTTGAGGTTCTCGAAACCAGACTCGTTGAAGAGCGCGACCAGGTCTGTAAGGCCGTACGACGCGCGATAAAGCAGAAAGTTCGTTTGATCGTCGTTTGCGGCGGCGATGGAACGCAAACGTCGGTGGTGCCGTTTTTGCCAATCGCCGGTACACCTTGGGCGTCGTACCGCGGCACCGGAAATAGTTTTGCGTTGGGCCTCGGGATCGACTCGTTCGAATCGGCCGCCGATGCGATCGCCTACGGCCACGAGCGCAGGGTCGATCTGGGCGTGGCCAACGGCACCTATTTTGCCAACTTCCTGACCGTCGGCCTGCCGGCCCAGGTTGCCGCAGAAACTCCGCGGGAGCTCAAGTCGGCGATTGGACCTGCGGCCTATGCAGTCGCCGCGGTGGTGCCGCTGCTGACGCATCGCCCGTTCCGCGTCGACATTCGCTGGAAACGGCATCGCGTACGGGCGCGAACGCACCAGGTTATTGCCGCCAACGGCCGTTTTTACGGGCACCAGGCACTTTCTCCGGAAGCTACCGTCACCGACGGCAAAATGACGGTGTTCGTACGAAATCGAGCCAGTAAGCTGGACATGATACAAACCTATCTTGCGCTCGTGCGAGGCGAGCAACAGTCCCTCTCGGACGTTAGCCTTTGGTCGACATCGAAGGCACTGGAGATCCGGACGAAGCCGAAGGTCGCGGTCTCGATCGACGGCTGCGATTTCGGAACGACGCCAATTCGCTTACGCGTTGCGGGTCATGCGTTGCGCGTCATGACCCCCGGGAACGTCGTGGATAAAACGCCGTGACTTTAGAACTGCGACTTTGGATCCTCGCCGGACTGTGCTTCGCCGCCTTCTGGGCGCTAGGCATTGCACTCAATCACGCTCCCAGTCTCTGGCGAATCGACATGGAAGCGGCCGCCGCCGTGCGAGGACAAGCCACTTCGCTTGCGATCGTCTTCACGACCAGTGGGCGCGCGCTTCCGCTCCTCGGCATCGCAGTAGCGGCCATCGCGATAGGCGGCCGCCACGCGCATGAACCTTCTCGTTGCGAGTGCTATATTCGTCGCGCAACTCCTTTCGCAGGGCGTCGTGGAACTCGTGAAGCACGCGTTCCAGCGCGTACGTCCTGACGCGTGGCTCGTCCATAGGGAGCTTGGATACTCTTATCCGAGCGGCCATGCGACCACGGCGATCGTGTTCTTCGGGTCGTGGCTCGTCTTTGCGCTGCTTTCACCGCTTGCGACCGGGCAGAAAATCGCGGCCGCATCGATCTTGGCAATCTGGATGGCGGGCATCGATTGGTCCCGCCTCGCCTTGGGTGCCCACTATCCTAGCGACGTCGTTGGCGGCACCCTTTTGGGAGGGGCGTGCGCATCTGCGCTGTGGGCTACTCTCTTACACTTTCGTCTGAATCCATTGGGGTAAAAAGACAGCCAAGATTCCGCCTTCGAGGCGACCTTAGCTTAGGCGTAGAAAATGCCGACCCTCAAGCATCGCTTAGGGGAGCTCTATGGATCGACGCCGCTTCATCATTACGGGTCTTTCGGCGGCTGCGATCGGCGCAGCGTTTGCCACCGACGCGTGCTCCTCGGGAAGCGTCGGCACCGGCAACGGTGCGCTTCCGCAACCGCCCTTTACGCCGGTTCACGAGCTGACCACGCAATACGCAATCGCGGACGTTAAGGGCTACAAGCTCCGCACGCGTACGTATAACGGGCGCACGATCGGTCCGGCGATCGAAACGCATCCCGGCGACACGTTGGCGATGCGGATCGTCAATCGGTTGCCGCCGAATCCGCCGGCGAAACCTCCTACGGGGAGCGTTCCGATTCCCGACATCAAGGACTCGATGCAAGCGATGGCCGCATCGTTTCACGCGCCGATGAAGGGGTCGCAGAAAATCGATCCTATGAATAATCCGCACGGTTTCAATACGACGAATCTGCACATGCACGGCCTTCAGACGATTCCGCACATCTTCACGCCACTCGGAACGAGCGATCCGCGCGCTATGATGCTCCAGATCGATCCGGGCGAGAGTTTTCTCTATAATTTCCCAATTCCGGCCGATCATCCCAGCGGGTTGCACTGGTACCATCCGCATAAACACGGTTCGACCGACGTACAAGTCAGCGGCGGCATGGCCGGCTTGATCGTTGTGCGCGGACCGATCGACGACGTGCCGGAAATCGCGGCCGCACGCGAGATATTCCTCGTCGTGCAAACGCTCGGCGTGAATCCCAGCAAGACGCATCCCGGCACGTACGACCGCGAATACCTCGCGTACAAGACCCCGGACGCCGGCGGATACTCCTTCGGTACGCAGTTCACGATGCTGACCGTCAACGGTGAAGGCGCGTACTGGATTCGCAACCAGACCGCCGACTCGCCGGCCGTTTTCACACCGCTCGGCGTCCCGCAATATCATCTGCGGCCCGGAGAGGTCGTTCGCCTGCGGATCCTCAACGGAGCAAACCGCGCGCCGTTGCTGATGGCATTGCCGGAATTCGAAGCGTGGCAAATCGGATTCGACGGGATCAACACGCTGACGCCGATCGCGGTCGATATGAGCGGAAGCGGCACGACCGAGATTACTCCAGAAAACCTCTTCAGTGCGCCGATTCAACTGGCAGCCCAAGCCAACCGTATCGAGTTGCTCGTCAGGGCGCCAAACAAAGAAGGATCGTATACGCTTTCGTCGCTTGCCACTCGCGACATCTTTCCGTCAGCCGGCGGAAAGTTCGACATCGCGCAGTTCGTCGTCAGCGGCAGTCCGGTAAAGATGGGAATCCCGGCGACGTTGCCCAAGCCCACGCGCGAGTACCCCGTCGTCGAAGAGAAAGACGTCGTTGCCTATCGACGTTTCGCGTTCGGCCAGGGTCCGCGGCGGGATCTCCTGACGGGTTTCGGCTTTACCGTTAATGGCGATCTTTACCAAGAGATGGAATGTCCGAGCCGGCCGAAGGTCGGGACCTGCGAACAGTGGCGAATTGTAAACGAGACCGACGACCTGCATCCGTTTCACCTTCACGAGAACTCGTTCCAGCTCGTTGCCATCAACGACAAGCCCGTTCACCCGGTATCGATCTGGGACACGTTTGCCATTCCACCGAAGCGCAATGGCGTCAACGGCAGCCTAACGATTCGCGTCCGATTCGTTCAATGGACGGGGAAAACGGTATTCCATTGCCACGTTCTGCCGCATGAAGACACCGGCATGATGCAGAACATCTTAATGACGTAAGCAGCGGATATAGGAGGGCGGAATGGCTGAGCGCACGGCTTTTCTCAGCAAGCTCATCGGCATCTATTGCATTTTCGTCGCCGTTCCGATGGCGATCCAAAAGCAAGCCACGCTTGCGATGGTGGCCGCGCTGGTGCACGATGCGCCGGTACTCTACCTTTTTGGCCTGACCGCCGTTGCCGCCGGGCTGGCGATCGTGTTGAGCCACAACGTGTGGTCGGGCGGTGCCGTCCCGGTCGTCGTGACGCTCGTCGGTTGGCTGACGATGCTAAAGGGTCTGCTTTTTTTGTTTCTGCCTCCGCCGGCGGCGGCGGGAGTTGCCGTTTGGGGGAACGCCTACCAGCAGTACTACTACGTTGACGTCGGCCTTGCGTTCGTTCTCGGCGCTTTTCTAACGTACGGGGGCTTCAAGCATCGGAGTTCTTCCGGTTGAGGCCTTGATTGCGAACCGCGATGACGAACTGAATCGGCGATAGAAAGCCGGCCGAAGCCTCCAAGGCATCGAGCGCCCTCCAATCGTCGCCGGCGCACTCCTCTTCCACGAGCGTAACGAATTTCGCTAGCCTCAACCGAGCCTCGCTTGCAATCTGTTCGTTGTGCTGGAGCACTTCGAAGGTTGGGCCGCGCCAGCCACACGAGCAAATGAACTCGTCGCTTTCCTTAGATCCATAGACCGGCCGATGCTCCACGTCCGCCATGCCCATTCCCCCTCTCATTACTGCGTTACGTTACCTTAGGGCCCCGGCTTCTCGCCGGCCTCGTCGTTCAAAATCGCTAGCCGATTGAAACCACGGCTGTGAGTGCATTTTTCCTCCGTTTCCCGTGGGGAGACAGCGCGACAAGCTGCGTTTCTCCTTCAAACGAAGATCTGGAAGATGTTACGATCGATGAGACATTCTTGAACGGAGGAGTGGTGTCATGCGGCCATGCAATTTCGTCCTCGGGATTTCAGTCACGATCGCCCTTCTTGCCGGATGCGCCGGCGTGTCGCCGCCCGAGCCTCCCTCCGGCGCGCAGCAGAATGTCGCCGTGGGAGCTGGTAGGCCTGCTGACGCAGTTCCTCAATGGGCCGCCGCGCGTTCTTGGGTGGCTCCTGAAGCCAAGGGCGAGGACCTGATCTACATTTCCGACTTGCTCGGACAAGTCGTCGACATCTACACGTACGGGCACGGGAATAAACTTGTCGGAACGCTGACGGGTTTTTTTAACCCCGAAGGGCTCTGCGTAGATAACGCGGGCAACGTGTGGGTCACGAACGACACCAGCCAAGGTGTCCATCAGATCACCGAATACGCGCACGGTGGCACGAGCCCGATGCAGAACCTGATCAATCCCAACGGCAACGTCAACGGCTGTTCGGTCGATCAGAAGACTGGCGACCTTGCGGTCACGAATTTCTGGGGGCCGACCGAAGGTGCGGGCGGCGTCTCGATCTACCATCACGGCTCGGGCAACCCGACGTCGTATACCGATGCAAACATTCACTATTACTACTATTGCGGCTACGACGCGAAGGGAAATCTCTTTGTCGACGGCCTCGACTCCGGGAGCAACTTCGGTTTCGCGGAGATTCCAAGAGGCGGTAAAGCGTTCAAGGATATCGCGCTGAATCAGACGATCTACTTGCCGGGCGGCGTTCAATGGGACGGCAAGTATATGGCCGTCGGCGATCAGGTTGCGGTGAAGCACAACTTTACCAGCACGATTTATCAGTTTTCGATAAGCGGCAACGTCGCTACCGAAGTCGGCTTGACGGTGCTTACGGGTTCGAAGCAAGTGGCCCAATTCTGGATCCCGAAATTCGGCCGCAACCAGAAAAACCCTGAGGGCACGACGCTCATCGGACCGAACCAGAACGGTGCGAATACGCTGTTTTGGAGCTATCCCGCCGGCGGTTCGCCGACAAAAACCATCTCCGGAGAAACCTACCCCATGGGCGCGACGATTAGCCTAGCCACGAAGCAGCCCTGAACCACGCTGCCGCGTCGCATTGATTTCGCCCGAGCGGAGGCGCTATAGTTGACGTAGGTCGAACGTCGAGGGGTTCAGCTAATGCGTTTAAGACTATTCTGCGCTCCCGGGTTCGCGATTTTGCTTGCGGTTCAGGCCCTGGCCGGATGCGGCGGTGGCGCGTCTAAGATGACTCCGGCGGTTGGATCTCAGCCGGCGAACGCGGCTACCAAATCCTGGATGATTCCTAGCGCAGGGCGGCGTGCGTTGCTCTACGTCTCCGACGAAGATACCGGCAAGGTCTTCGTCTACTCCTATCCCGATCTGACGCTGACCGGAACGCTGACCGGAACGCTGACCGGATTTAGCGCGCCGGCCGGCCTCTGCGTCAACCCGAAGACGGGTGCCGTTTGGATCACCGACATTTTACAATACAAAGTTACGGAATTCGAGCAAGGCGGCACGACACCGATCCGATCGCTCGACACTAACCTAGGCTTCGACGATGCATGCGCCGTGGATCCAGTCAGCGGGGATCTCGCGGTGGCGAACAATTCGGTTCAAGGTTCGGACCCGGGCAACCTTATGATATTCAAAGAGGGTCGCGGGCAACCCCAGGTCTATTCCGACAAAAAGATCTTTTTTGATGGATTTCGTCACGTTTGACGGCAGCGGGAACCTCTTTATAGACGGATTTGCTTATAAACGAGGATCGCATTTTCGACTAGACGAGCTTCCGCAGGGAGCGCCGCAGTTGATAAACGTTGCGTGGACGGGGCCTAAGATTAGATATGCCGGCGGCGTTCAATACCAGGGAACGACGCTAGCCGTTGGCGACGCGCGAAAGCCGGTTATTTACCAAACATCCAACGGAACGGTTACTGGAACCACTTCGCTAAAACACGGGTGCGCTGTCGGGCAATTTTTCATTGACGGCGGCCAGCTCATCGCCCCGAGCTATTGCGGCTCGAAGAGCGGCGTCTTAATTTATAACTATCCGGCCGGCGGCGCGCCACGCAAAATGCTGACCGGCTTCACCTTCGCGTTCGGAGCTGCCGTCAGTCGTTAACGCCTAGACGGAAAGTAGGAAACGTCATGAGCCCGTCTCAGAAAGCAAAGTCTCCATCTCGGCTGATCGACGAAAGGATTGAAGAACTCGGCGACTGGCGGGGCAAGACACTCTCAAAGATCCGCGCGTTGATCAAGAGTGTCGATCCCGACGTGGTCGAGGAATGGAAATGGCGAGGCGTACCGGTGTGGTATCACAACGGAAAAATCGTGTGCACCGGTGAGACCTACAAAAGCGTCGTGAAGATGACGTTTGCGAAGGGGGCAGCACTCGAGGATCCGTCAAGTCTCTTCAACTCCAGCCTCGACGGAAACGTCAGGCGTGCCATCGACATCCACGAGGGCGAAAAGATCGACGAAAAGGCATTGGAAGCACTTATTCGCGAGGCGGTGGCACTGACGGGCCGCCAATCCTGAAGACCAACCGCGGATTGCTGCGCCGGTTGACGGCTGGCGATGGATTTTCTTCACTGGCTCAGCACCACGCCACTTGGGTGCGTCAGGCCCCCAGTGATCGACTTGAGCGCAGCCCCACCTGCCGGGTAGGCGTACGTATCGAGGTCGACGCTGCAGGCATCTGGAGCGATGATTTTTCTCTTCGACGTGACGACGTAGAATTGTCCTAAGCACGTCGTCGACAGCGTCGTCGTGCCGATGATGTTGGAACCCTGAGTCCGGGTAGACGGTCGAGCCTTGATCGCCGACCGCCATGTACTTGCCGTTGGCGGTTGGCGTTTATCGTAGCGCCCGCGCCGTACGGAAACGCACGAGCCGGATGATGCCACCATTCCCAAGGACACTTAGGACGAATTTAGCGCGGGCGGGAGCCCGGTTCGGCCTTTTTCTGGATTATCGACGCCGCTTGGGTCACCACCCGGTTTACGTCTTAACCGTTCAAAAGTTCCCCGACTTCAGATCGCGCAGGAACTGGTGGCCGGCCTCATAGACTCCGACGATCTCGGTGACGACGCCGACGGCCGGGCGCGTATCGAAGTAGCCCACCCGCGCGATCGGCAGCCGAAAGCTCTGGATCTCGGGATAGCCGCTGGACTCCATATGCGCGGCGGCGGCGTCGTACGCCGAATCCTCAAGAAAGTACGCCACGTGCTGAACGGCGTCGCCGTGCCGATCTAAAGACTCCTGGTACATGCTCTCGCCGGAGACCGGCTGGATCAACTCGATCTGCGTGTCGCCCGCATAGGCGAGATACAGGTGGCAGACCCAGTTCCCAGGCTTTCCCAGGTAGGTGCCCTCTGTGTCCTTCGCCGCCAGGTTTTCCATGTGCATGAAGCGGTCGATGCCCATGGTTTCGACGAAAAACTTCTCGGCCGCCGCGATGTCTTTGACGACCCAAGCTACTTGGCAGAATCCTGGAGCGATAACCGGTTTTGTCACGTCCGAACTCCCGTCGTTTTAACGCGCAGCTCGGCTGGCTGCCTCGCTTCCATTCGCGCTATCGGCCTCGCACTCTTATAACCAACCTACTCGTCGCAAGACAGGCGACTGCAGCGCGCCTATGGCCGGTTGTTCCGAGTCGAATACCGATTCTGGCGGGAGCGTGTAGGAATCGAATCTCTAAGACGTGGTGTCACCTCGTCGAGACTCGATGCGCCTCACCTCAGTTCGTGCGTGAATGCCCCTCGCGACATTGCGACTCATTGTGACTCGGGGCAGCTCGTAGCGGTTGATTTGTCCGAGTTAGTCCGAATCAGTCCGAGTACGATTCGGGTTCGCCCAGGTGCGTCGGTGTCCGGAGCCACGTGCACAACCCATCGAGATTCGCCAACGGGAATCGAATCGGTCGCATAGGGGCCGCATAGAGTCGTTGCGGGTCGTTAGGAGCAACGTTTCGTGCGGGTATGAGGCCGCATTGGGGCGTCTCAGGTCGGGTTGGGACGCTGCCGATGGCCACCGTTTGGCCACCGAAGAGGCCCCGAACGTTTTTGATGTGGACTCGGGCGCAAACCGAAAGCGGTCTACCGTCAACTCTTAAAGCAGGCAACTAATGGTAACAAGCGACACCTCGCTTGCTAGTGCAGCCGCGCCGTGCTAAAATCCGAACAGCCAACCAGGTGCCAGTCAGGTTCGTGGGAAGGCAATCGTGTTTTTTCCACGCTGGACCCTTTATGGGCTCGGTGTCGTTGTGCTTAAACGGAGAAACTATGCACTCACGAATAGGCGCAGCGATTGTCGCCTTTACCGTTATTATTTTTGCCGGGTGTTCCGGTACGTCACAATCGAATCTCACGCCGGCTCCGGGCGGCGGCGCTGGCATGCCACCATCTGCCGTATCGTGGGCATCCGCAAACAAGCCATCGCTGACGCAAGAGAGCGTCATCTATACCTTCCAAGGCGGTAGCGACGGCGGGAATCCGTTTGCAGGCTTGCTCGCGCGGTCCCGCGAGCTCTACGGTACGACGTTCAGCGGCGGCACGGGGCCGAGCGGCGGCAACGGCACGGTGTTCAAGCTGTCGCCGTCGGGCACCAAGAGCATCCTCTACACCTTCCAAGGCGGCACTGACGCTGCAAATCCCCAGGCGGGCTTAATCCGCAAGAACGGCGTGCTGTACGGCGACACCGACTACGGCGGAGGCGCGACTCAATGCACCGGCGGCTGCGGGGCAGTGTTCGCGTTGACTCCTTCAGGCAGTGCTTATACCGAGCGTGTCATCTACGCGTTTCAGGGCGGCAGCGACGGCGCATCTCCGGTGGGAGGTCTTCTCAGCGACGCAAGCGGCGCGCTCTACGGCACGACAGTTGACGGCGGTGGGGCTACAGCATGCACCGGCCTCACACCTGGCTGTGGGACGGTGTTCAAGTTGACTCCTTCGGGCTCCAACTACACGGAAACCGTCCTCCACAGTTTTCAAGGCGGAAGCGACGGCGCAGGTCCGCGTGGAACCTTGATAGCCGACAACACGGGCGCGCTCTACGGCACGACATATTATGGCGGTAGCGGGACTTGCTCGGATCCTTCCGGGTTTACTGGTTGCGGGACGGCGTTCAAACTGACGCCCTCGGGCTCCGGCTACATAGAGAGCGTCATCTACAACTTCCAAGGCGGAACGAATGACGGCGCGAATCCGCGGTCCGCTCTACTGCGCAAAAACGGCGCGCTCTACGGCGCGACCACACACGGCGGAGCACATGGCGCGGGCACCGTGTTCGAGCTTACAGGTTCGAGCTATACCGAACGCGTGCTCTACTCTTTCCTAGGTGGCCGGGACGGCCGGTCTCCATCGGACGAGGACGGCCTCCGTGCCGACAGTAATGGCGCTCTCTACGGCACGACCACCTTTGGCGGTGTGGCTGTCTGCGTCGCCGGCTGTGGAACGGTGTTCAAGTTGACTCCTTCGGGCTCCAACTACACCGAAACCGTCCTTCACCGTTTTCAAGGCCCGGGTGACGGCAAAAACCCACGCGGAAGCGTTACCGCCGGTGTGGCTGGCGCGCTGTATGGTACGACCAGTGGCGGCGCTAACCACGCATGCAGCGGCGGCTGTGGGACTGTTTTTAAAGTGGCGCCTTGATGGTCGGCGAGCGTCGTGGTGTGTCCACCATGATGACGGCCTAATCGCATTAGTGTCGGAAGAGAGTGGTACGAGCCATTGAGCAAGTGCCTCTCTCTTCGCGCACCGTTTTGACGGATTGCCGTAAACGCCGTAAGTCCAGCGCGCGTAGTTCACGTGCGCTCTGTCAGGATGCGTCAAACGAGCAAACGGTTATCTTAGGGTTGCCATTGAAAGCGGCGGTCTTGAAATGCCACAATCGACGGTCACTCGCACTCATGGGTGGTCATCGCTGGCAGCGGCGTGAGGGCCAGCGGTCATGGAAAGACACCGATGGTGCTGTATGGTCACTGCTGACTGCAACCAAACTGCAACCAAAACGCAATGGTACAGGCAGCGATAGTGCAAATGATTACCATGTCGGTTGAGTTGAGGCTCGCATCGCAGAAACTCCGGGGCCTATGCCATGAACAACGCCGGTAAGGGCGGTGAGCAGAGTAGGAAAGGGCGAGAAGGCGAGCCCAATCCACAAGCCGGGCATGAACCGACGCTCGCTGTTCCTCGTGCGAAGGTTTGCCACAGTGAGTGAAATCAGGCCGATGGCGGCATATAGCGCAAAGCAAAGAAGATAGACCGGGCGTCCGCTCGTCGTATTCCAACTCTGGTTTGCTGTAATCGGATTCAGGACAAGTGGGAAGACCACGAGCACAATGAAAGCGCATCCGGACGCTACTCCGAGCAGCAGGTCCGCTAAGAACAAGACGGTTTGGCGATTCACGATACGAGCGCGGCGCCTAACTCCGAGCCAGCGCCTGGCCTAGCTCGGCCCTCAACGCCACGAGATATTCGCGGAGGGTAACCTGTTCGCATCTCCGACAGTTTAGTATTCAATAGCGAGCGCCACTGGGTGGGTTATCCCATCCGAAATCGTTTGTAGAGGCGATGTGCTTTCTGGGGCATACGCCGTGACCGTGCTGTTATTGTAGTTAGCAACGTATAGATTACCCGATTTGTCGAAGCCTAGAGACTCTGGACCGTTTATGCCATCGGCAATAGTTCGCAGTGGAGTGTTGCTGCCGGGCGCGTAGACCTGTACGGTGCCGGGAAACGTATCCTCGCCGCTTGCTACGTACAAGTTTCCGGTACCGTCGAGAGCCAATCGCAAGGGGTTACATGAATCTTTTGGAGGCACAATCGTATAGAGAGCCGACACGCTTCCTGCGGCATACACCGTTACGTCTCCACAGTTATTGGTACCGCCTGCGCCGTTAGCGACGTAGAGATTCCCGACGCTGTCAATGACAAGCGAGTCGGGATGGAGTATGCCATCGGAAATCGTGAGCGAGGGCGTTTTACTGCCGGGAGGATAGACATTTACTGTCGTTAGCGTGCCAACATAGAGGTTGTTCGATGCATCGGTGGCTATCGTGTAGCCACGGACTTTTATTGTATGCATAATGCGCGACTTACCGTTTACATACATGTTTATATGCGTCGCATCGAGCACGTAAAGATTCCCAGTCGAATCGAACGTAAGCTGAAAAGGACTATGCAAGTTGCGAGAAATCGTTTGCACGAGCGTGCGACCCTCGTCACCGTATTCGGTTACGTTCCTGTAGTTAGCTACGTAGAGATGACCGGAGCCGTCGATTGCCAGCGAAAAGGGATAGGATATGCCGTCTGTAATCGACCGCAAGAGCTTCTTGGGACGGTCTCCGTAGACGGTTACGGATTGCGTCGGTGCAGTTTCGCTATTTGCAACATAGAGAACATCTTTAGTTTGAGCGGCGGCGAGACGCGTTGCGCCAGGGGCTCTCGGCGTTATTTGTGACGGACCACTTGGCGCGTTGCATCCTGTGAATAGCGAGAACACAACGGTTGCCATCGCCAGGGCGCGTAACTGCGTCACGGAAACCTCCACTATTTAATACTTTGCCGTGCCCGGAGTAGACTCGGCAGGCTAGATGGGAGTAGAGCCGTCAGGGTGGCACAGGAGTCTTGCGCTTTGAGCGCCCTTCTCCCTTCGGTTCCGAAGACGTAAGGACCGCCCCGCCAAGACTTACACCTCCGTAGCTTAGGCTTTGGGACAGGCGCGTAAGCCATCTCGTTGAACCAAAGTAGAGCGTTTGTTGCTTTGAGGAGTACGCATGCTAAAATCTTGCAGTCTTTTCATTCTTATCGCCCTTGCGGCTTGTTCAAACGGCGTAAGTTCGCTGCCGACGGCTCTCAATGAAACCGCGTCGGCGGCCCACTTTGCACAACCGTCCGGCTATTCGCAACTCTATAGCTTCAAAGGAATGCCGGACGGTGCGCAGCCCTTGAAGCGACTACTGAACGTTAACGGCGTGCTTTACGGCACGGCGGACTGGGGCGGACAACCCAACAGACAATCTGGCGGCGAAGAGACTGGAACGATTTTCAAATGGAGTCAGTCAGGCGGCGAAAGCACAGTGCACGTCTTTCAAGACTTTCCTGACGGTCGGAATCCGGTCGCGGGTCTCATTAATGTGAAAGGCGAGCTTTATGGGACAACCATTTACGGCGGCGGTCCTAAGCACCGAGGAACGGTGTTCAAGGTCAGTCCGACTGGAGTTGAGAGCGTTCTCTACCGCTTCAATGGTCCACGCGATGGGTTTGAACCCTACTCTGGGCTCATATATGTCAACGGCCTACTTTACGGAACCACCGTTTTCGGCGGTCTGACAGGCTGCCCGCAAGGTTGCGGAACGGTGTACTCTGTTTCGCTTTCGGGCGTTCACAAAGTCCTTTACCGCTTTAGGAGTGGAATCGACGGCGCTCAACCGGAGGGCGGTCTTATCTACAGGAATGGCTTGTTTTACGGCGCTGCTGGTGGCGGAGATTACCACAGCGACGGCGTTGTGTTCAAAATGACACCGACTGGGGTTGAACATGTCATCTACCGCTTCAAGGGCGAACCCGATGGTTCGCAGCCCTTCGCTGGGCTGACCGATGTAAACGGAGAGTTTTATGGGACAACCGGCTTCGGCGGTGCGAAGCTAGGTGGCGCAGTTTACAAGATAGACGGTTCAGGTCACGAGAGTGTCGTTTACAATCTCCCGCGAAACAGCGTTCCTCAAGGTGGTCTTTTGTACGACAATGGCGCGCTCTATGGCACGACCACTAACGGTGGAACTGCTAATCATGGAACGGTATTCAAAGTGACCCTGGACGGCAAAGGGACTATAATCTACAGTTTTCATGGTCCAACTGACGGCAGAAACCCGACAGGGGGTCTTATAAACGTAAACGGTACACTGTACGGAACGACGAGTCGAGGCGGCGCTACCAACAACGGTACGCTGTTTCGAGTATCGCCTTGACCGCTTAAGGTTAGACGCGACCGATGCTGATAGCGCGCCAAACCGTTCTTTCGGCTTTTCTACTGTGTTTGGTAATCGTCGCGAGCAGGGAGAGTGCGCGAGCCGTATCGGAAGCCTGTCCCGCGACCCTCTACGCCCCGCACACCGTGCAGAGCGGAAGCGCAGCGAGCGCGAAATATGATTACTCGTTATCGGCCTTTTCAGAGCGGTCGATTGACGCTGTAATGGTCGCCGATACTAATAAAGGGTGGTTCGCTTGGTCCGTTAGCGACGTGCCACTGATGCGGTCAGTATATCTCATAAAGGAACGGGGATTCCAATATAGGTACCGTCGCGCAGAGTCAGGGGACCTTTCCGTGCTCTTTCCAGCCGACGTGGTAATAACACATGCCTGGGTCGCTCGGGCCAAAACGACCGGGGAGACCATTCTTGGTTGGGATGCAAGAGGGATGGTCGACTGCGAAGTGCCGGACCTCACGAACCAAGGCGCGATACCGATTTCAGAAATAGTTAGCGAGACAAAACCGGTTCCGTCGAAAGTACCACAGCCTGAGCCGATAGCCTATTCGATTGCTCCTCCGTTTCCGGCGACGAACTGCAAAACACCCTTTGCACTGGCAACAGTGCCTGGGGTAGTTCAACCGAAGTTCCCGGATTCGCTGGTTGGTATAGTTGTTCAACCTGCAGTAGTCGTTGTTGTGGTTGCGATTGATGCAAGTGGGAACCTTGTTGACAGTTGGATTCTGGCCGGTTCCGGCTATCCGGCGATGGACGCAGAAGCTACTAATGCAGTGAAACTTTCAAGATACGAGCCTTCAACCGCGTACTGCCATCATATACCCGGAACCTATACAATCATCGAAGAATACACTCCGAGCTAATCGCGGCCGCAGGTACCCGGACGGACGAACGAGCGGTTTCCTCGTATTGTATACGCCGGGACAACTAGAGTGGCAAACATCGCGTTCGACTCGGATGGGTAAACACGACGGCTAACACGACGCCAGCGATAAGTAGCGTACGGAAGACGCGCGTTGCGACTTGCTGACTCAGTCGCATGAATCCAGCAACCACGAAGAGCGCCGTCTCCTCGGCAGAAGAAGTCTCCAGAACAGAATGGGAAGGACAAGCAGTCGTTATTGCGAGGCCGTCGCCACCACATCCGCGCTGGAAGAAGGAAACCGCGACGAGTTCGATGATGCAGAAGCCGTAAAATGGTCCAGACTAGACCGCTGCCAATGGAGAAGCGCTTCACAAGGTCACGCCTCGATAGTCTCCGGTTTCCGAATAGCGTCGTCCCACTGCCGAAGATTGGGGGTTATTGTCCAGCCCAGCCTTTTTGAGAGTCAGTCCGAGCCAAGGTGTGTGGGCGCCAGGGCCCGCTGCAACGGGGCTTCTGAAGGTGAAGTCAGCCTCAGCCAAGGGAACGTCGCGACGTAAGGCAGCCTGTTAGAAAGGCGGTTATAAAAGTGCGACGCTCAGTCGCGGCGATGTCTAACAAATGCCTCTTGCTGCTCTTAACATTAGCGGCGCTGCTGGCCGCATTGGTCGCGACAAACGGCAAAGGCATTGCTGCCACCGAGTTTTGCCCGGCGGAGGTTGACCTTGTCTCACCTGTGGGTGAACGGATGGGCAACCTCGCGCTGACCTACGTTTACGAACTCAGAGCATTAACTGCGCGGTCAGTCAGTGCCGCCATTATCGCTGACACTGACAAAGGGTGGTTCACGTGGAGTGTTTCAGGCGTGGAACTGAAACCGATAGCGCGAGTTCAAGGTGACGGGCTAGACGACTGGTCGTTTCTACCTACAGCCTCGTCCCCTCTCGGCGTCACGTTTCCTCAGGCAGTAACCCTCCGCCGTGCTTGGGCATTTGCGGCGTCAACGACCGGTGACGAGACGATGGGTTGGGACAAACGACGCACAGTATCGTGCGAAGTTTCGCCGTTTGAATCGGCAAGCGTAACGCTCTCCACTCCTGGGCCGGTCGTTACTCCCTCGCCGCTGCCGTCCCCGAAAGCGCCGATGGCCATCGCTTTAGCGGATTCTCCTCCGTTTTCGATAGAGAAATGCAAAACGCCGTTTAAACAGGCAGACCCCACAGAAATCATCTGGCCAAACAGGAGTCGAGATTTTCCAGATATTGGCGACCAACAGATTGTCTGGGCTGTCGTACTTGTCGCGCTCGACAGCAACGGGCATCTGCTTGATTCGTGGCTGTTGGAGTCAACCGGTTATGCGCCTGTGGACCTAGCGCTTCTGCGGTCTGCGCGGAGGGCTGATTACTCTGGCGCAATCTCGTACTGTCGGCACGTGCCTGGAGTCCAAACCATTATTTTGAACGTTTGAAGACCCAACTGTCTCGCATAAGGTGACATCGAACTTCGGGCTGCGGACGGGTCGTCGCGACCACGCGGCGTGGGGAGCGCGGCAGGCGTCCTATCGACAGGGTACCGAAGACACGGTCATGTTTCGGATGCTGGGCGTCACTGCGTTTATCGCTCAGATTGACCCTCAACCGTCACCGACCGTGACGTACTCTACGGCTCAATCGCGCTATTTTTGATTTCGGTTATCGTGGCAAAGTCGCACTGGACGAGCTTACGCGGAAGCACCGACACTGGGGCATCGTCTGCGTGAACCGCGTAGTAGACGTTTTGTCGGAAAATGAGCCGTTTGCAACGGATTCGACAAGGCAGATGGAAATGCCGATGCCTGACAGGTGCGACAAAACTTCGCGCCTGAAAGCCCTCTTCGCGACCGTGGCCTTCGCATTGATTCCTTTGTCACCGACGATAGTGTGGGCGGATGCCCTAGGCGCGGACGCTGTAAGGGTTGAAGTTCAAGTGTTTCCTTGCGAGCAGGGCCTTGCGGTTACTCCAACCATTGGGGTCAGCAATCTTGAGCGGCAGTTTGCGAGGGTAGCCGTGTCGCCAACTTGGAGTCGAATGAAATCGACGTGGGTCGCTCGCTTCAGCGTTCCCGCAGGATATTACGCCGTTTACGCTCGCTCGGATTATTGCACGGGTGCATCGGAGCAGTGGGTCGCGATTCCGGGAGAGCTTCGCCATATCGCAATAACGCTCAACAAGCCGCCGCATATAATCGGTCTCGATGAAAACATGTTTGCGGATACAGTATACGGCAGATTACCAACGCCCGTGTCTCGAGTTGAGGTGATGCGCGTGGATAGCATTGTCGGCGAACAAGGGCGACGAGTTGCGACACTAGACGGCTCCTCGTATCAGTTAGGGTATCTCAGAGAGGGACCCTACATTGTGCGCGTTACGTTTGGAAATGTCGTGGTTAGCCGCGAAGTCGTATTTCCACCCCATGCCTACGGATTTGCAATCGAAGCCGACTTGACGCCGCATGATGCGCAGGTGTTGGTTCAACAACAAGAGTCGGGGAGTGGCTTTGTAGACGTTCCGAACTACGGGCACACAAAGGCTTCCACGTTTCGCTACGGGCGCGCAGCGGTCAGCGGATGGAGCACGGACCCGTTGCTTTTTCCGAGTGACTACAACACAGGAACGCAAAGGCTTTCAATCGCCGTGTTGCGTGGCCTGGAGTCTGCTCGAAACTTTCTTGCTACGGACGCCCGAATACCAAAGAGTTTCGATAGCCTCTTGGCTTGGTCGGTAGGGGTTGGCGGGGACCCTGAGGAGGTGCGGATAGACTTAGTGCCGGTCGATATGGCGGCGTGGTTACGCGACGGACCAAAGACACCTCAAGGTTGTCTCATATTTGCAAGCCAACACTCAATCCGCTTGGTTGTAAATCCTAGCAACGGCCACGTTGACGACGTTATGATTTGTCCATGAAGTTCTGGAACGAGTTTGGAAACGCAGGTAAGTTCATTTTGGGAATCGGTGCTCTATGATTTTCGGGTTGACCCTCTTTGGGATAATCGCATCGAACGCCATGGCCACCTCGACGCCATCACCGTCGCCGTTGCCTACGGCAACTATCTGTCCAACAACCAGGCTAATATCAAAGAACCGGCGTTCCCGGACTACCGAAATACGTCATTCGCCCCTTACACAAGTCGAGTGAAGGTCGTCGTTAACCCTGATGGTTCCGTAAAATCGGTTTCAATCTACCAGACCAGTGGCTATCCGGGCGCAGACGAGGCGACCATACAAGCCGCCCTGCACAGCACCTATACCCCCGGCTCGGTGAACTGTCAGCCCGTTGAAGGCTGGTACATCTTTAGGGCGGACTTCAATCCTGACTAAAGACCGCTCAGACGAATCACGAACATCGCTTGCGGCGAGGGAGCGGTGGAAGTCGGAGTTTAGAGCAACACTTTGGAGTCTCCTCAATCCCGGCGTCACCATTGACCCTTCGATGGAGAAGCCCGGACCTCAGGTTTTTGGCGGCATCGTTGTGCTAGTTAATGGCAAGAAGCACCGACGTGGAGACTTGTGCAGAGTTCGCGTGGCGAGAGGGACAAGCGCCAAGGAACGAGTTGACGTAGCCGTGATAGATGTGCGGATTGACTCCATAACGGCATCCTCTGTCGCCATGGAGGTCGCAGACAACGTTCGCCGTTTGAATAGCCGGGCCTAGCATGGGACGAGAAGGCTGGTATCGGCGGCGAACATGGACCAAGACGGACGAGGAAGAGTTCTTCTCACGATTGTCGCGGTCGCGCGGTGCGTTTAATAAGGTGCAATATCTTCGCATCCAAGCCCTACATCTCCAGGAAGCAGAGATGCCAAGTCAGGCCCTGACGCTCTTGGAGCGAGCGCAAATGGACTACCCAGAACAACCCGGCCAAATGGGCGGTATCCTGATGCAAGAAGCAGAGTGCCGTTGGTCAACTGGCGACCGTGCCGGTTCATTTGAAGCGTATATGAGAGCACTTGCGGCGCAATACCGCTACCCGAACGTCATTCGTGCTATTGCTTTGTCATTCGCCCAAAGATTTTACGACCATGATGGCGGCAGCTACGCGGGTATTCTACTTGACGCCATTGGTGAAGAACTGAAAAGCTGGTCCGGGCTGGAGCCTTATATGAAAGTCCGTTATGCCGTCGTAATGGCGCGGTTGCACTCGCATTTGAACGAAAAAAGTGATGCGGGACAATGTGCGAAGATTGCACTGGAGAATCTCCGCCGATTTGTACGCGCACGTCTCACCTGCAATGCTCGAGGGCGCCGCGAACTTGCTCGACCGTATAATCGCGTCGGGGCGCAAGGTCAGCGGGGAGAAGTGAATTTAGAGCCCCGATTTGTCCGAGTTAGTCCGAGTCGAATACCGATTCTGGCGGGAGCGTGTAGGAATCGAATCTCTGAAATGCCGCCTGGCCTCGTGGTAGATCACATAATCTCGTGGCGATTCGCGCGTAACGGACACCCCGCGAGCAGCGATTCGATGGGATTCGGAGCGACTCGGCGCGGCTCATTGTTCCGAGTTGTTCCGAGTCGTCGCGCAAGAGCGCAAGGCGGAGACGCGCAAATCGCGGGTAGGGCGCGGCGCTCCGGCGCGATCGGGAGGGTGACTAGTTAACGCGATTGCAAAGCAGGTGACGCGCTCGCGTCAGCGCGACGAGGTCCCAATCATCCGCCGTCGATGGCTTGCCTCCTAGGCCACGCAATGACCACGCGGGCCCATCACGGCATCGCAGTCGGCCCCCACAGGCGCCAAAAAGCCAGAGCCGGATTCGCTTGGGCAGAACGGAAAAAAATTCAGCATTTTCCATTATGCAATGCTCCATCGGATCGAAGTCAGAACTTGACTACCGCGGCGTACCTTATCTAGATTGCTCAGGAGTTGCATTCGAGAGGAACTCCCGCAAACGCACGAAGGTTAAACTATAGCTGCGCGTCGGGAATTGGGCCTTCCACAGCGGAAATAAGTTCGCGAGCGAAGTAGTAGTTGGTTCCCTTGTAGCTGAAGGGATGTTCGCCGTCAAGAATCTTCAGTTCAATCAGTTTTTGTACGTGCGCTTTCGCCGCCGCATAGGTGATGCCGGTTAAGTCCACGGCACTTGGGACCGACGTGATTGGGATTCTAAAAAGGTCATCGACCAGCTTATGTGTGTTGTGGGATCGCCCGTTCGCAATCTCGACTTCCTTATGATATCGCTTCCGAAGCTCATCTAAGTTCTTTGCTCGGATCACGGAGTCTCTCGCCTGAGTTTCGACGGCTTCTAAAAAGAATAGGATCCACGCCTCCCATTCTCCGTGCGTGCTAACTCTAAGAAGCCTATCATAATATTCTTCTTGTTGTTGCTGAAAGTACGCACTTATATATAGCATCGGCGCGGTAAGTATACGCTGACACTCGAGCCACGTTGAAATAAGAATGCGTCCAACGCGACCATTACCGTCCAAGAACGGGTGAATAGTCTCGAACTGATAATGTGCAACTGCAAGCTTAATTAGCGGAGCTTCGTTCTCGTTCTGCAAGTAATCGGCTAGGTTCTCGACTAGTTCTCGCACAAAGGTCCAAGGTGGGGGTACGAACCGAGCCTGTCGGGGTGGTGGAGTCCCAATAACTACCGTCCGCTCACGTAGGCGGCCTGGTCCTGTCCGTTCAGGATCGTCATGCCGCACTAGGATGCCGTGGATTTCTGAAAGCAATGTAATGCCGATTGGGATTTCACGGCATCGTTGTCGGCTATACTTGTAGGCTTCTAGATAGTCGGCCACGGCGAGCGAATCATTCTTGGGTTCGCGGACCAAGTCGAATAGGGCTAAGTCGGCAAGCGTCGTTCGCGTACCCTCGATCTTGCTCGATAGCAATGCCTCACGCCGGAGTGCGCTCAGGAACAGATTTTCGGGATCCGCAATGTTGCCTGCCACGCCGTCGAGCCTAGCTAGCTCGCTGTCCGCTCGGGATAGGGCGAGACGGATGGACTTACCACTAACCGCTGGTATATCTATCGGAAGGCGAAGCGGCAGGAAGGCTACCCCCTTGTTGCCAGCCTCGTCTGTAATATCTACTAGTTCGCCAGGAGCCTGAGGAGTGAAGTTCTCTCTAATCATCGAGCAGCCATTATAGTTTGTTGCCTCTAAACTATAATCCTCGCCCACACCATTATAGGTTCGGTCGCCTAAACCATCATGTCAATCCTCGACCCAGACAGGCGCGCCCGATCACGCCGGCACTATAACGCACCCGAGCGGAGGCGCCCACCCTAGCCCCCAGCCCCGCGAGACCAAGCAGTCAGGCGCCTAGTGAGGGCGGCATTTTCAAACTTCCTTCCCCTTCACGCTACACAAGTGGCAGTTCTCCAACTTTATTGCCACGTCCGCACCCGCTTGATTGCTCTCTGAATTATGAGCCGCTTGGGTCACCAAGCGCCATTGAAAAACTCGCGATAGGGAGGACTTCACAAGTCCGCGAGAACGTAAGGGGTTACGGGGATGAGGAGATTCCGGCCTCTTTCGCGAGGTTAAACGGTTTCTTGTGAGCGTGCTGATTCAGCCTCGTGCACGCCGCCGTTTTTCGTAAGAGCTGCCCCACCTACAGCATTGTCATCCGGTCGATACAAGACCATAAAGGCGAGTTCCGATGCATCTTCTGAAGTCGCTGCGAGTTGCCTTAGGGCTCGTCATCTCCTCTGCGATCGTCGTGGGCTGCGGTAGCTCATCGCCACAACCAAGTCCAGTCGAGCCAGGATTGCCCTTCGCTTTCCGCAGCAACGTGTCAGCAGTTCACCCGAGTCGCGAGAAATCGTGGATGCTGCCTGGAGCCCAGAAACAGTCCAACTTGCTCTACATCTCGAACCCAGGCTCGTCGGACGTCACCGTTTACACGTATCTTAACGGCGGCGGCTTTACTTTAGTTGGAACGCTCACCGGGTTTTCATTTCCCGCCGGTATGTGTACCGATAAAACCGGCAACGTGTGGATCCCCGATGGCGGTTCAGCGACGATCAACGAATACGCACATGGCGGCACGATGCCGATTGCTCAAATTCACCTCCACGCAGGCCACCCTGACGATTGCGCCGTTGACACCAACACAGGTAATGTGGCCGTTGCCGTTTACATTCCAAACCAGAAAGATTCATATCCGTATGGAATCGTCGATGTTTTCATCAATGGCCAGGGTAAAGGGATTAGGTACGGAACTGCGGAGGGCGCCTTCACCGAAGTTTATTTTGTTGCTTACGACAACCAGGGCAATCTCTACGCTGACGGTGTGGATTACGACGGAATAACAGCACTATTCGAGCTTCCCAAGGGCGGAAACGTGTTCACGCGGCTGATCCTCAGCGGTGCCACGCTCTACTCGCCCAGCGCAATCAACTGGATCAAGCCGACGCTGCTACTGGGCGACCAGAACTTTCAGGGCCAAGGGACGAATGGGGCATATAAATTGCTCGTGTCCGGCTCTACGGCGACCGTCGTGGGTACGCTGCCGTTCAACGGAACGCAGCAAGCCAACGGATTTTGGCGACGTGCTGGGAATGTGATCGTGCCCGACTACACCGGGAACATCGTGCGAGTTTACAACCTCTCGGACGGCTCGCTGGTTTCCACGCTCACCAACGGGATCTCGTCGCCGTTCGGCGCGGTGATCAGCCAGTAACCGGTTCATGGGCAAACACGAAGTGCCGGTCATGCGGCTCCTTGTTATTGTGTTTCTTGCCGGCTGCTCAGTTGGCGGTTTCGGTGCTCAGGCTACGCCCCAGGCACTTGTGCCGCGTTCCGCGCGGCTGGCTGAAGGCACGTCGTATTTGTATGTGGCGAACGTCGGGAGCAACTCCGTGACGGTGTACGTGCCGGGGCAGAGCAAGCCGGTGCGCACTGTGACTAAGGGCTTGCGTTATCCGGTCGCTCTCGCATTCGATCAATCCAGCGACCTCTACGTGGCGAGCCTTGGGACTTACAAATACGGCCAATACCACAACGAGTCGGTGACTGAATATGCGGCAGGCACAACGTCGCTACTTCGTCGGATCACGGCTGGAATATATTCCCCCGCTTCGGTGGGATTGGATTCCTCTGACAATCTCTATGTCCTCAATAGCTTGCCTTTCAAGTCGAACCCGCCACGCGTTCTCGTTTTCGCCGGAGGTAAGTTGATCCGCAGCATCACTAACAGCATTGTAAACCCCGTAGTTATGGCGCTCGATTCATCTAACAACCTCTACGTCGCTAACGCGGCCAGCAACGCGATCACCGTTTATGGCTTTGGACAAGGGACGCCATTTCGTACGATTACGACCGGAATCAACGAGCCCACGGCGCTGACGCTCGATGGCTCAAGCAACGTTTATGTCGGAAACCGCCTCGGCGGTCAGAATAATATGGGGACCGTGACCGAGTATGCGGCAGGATCCGATCCGACGCGCACGATCGTCAACGGCATCTTTGTCCCTGTCGCCCTCGCTGTCGACAATTCGGCGAATCTGTACGTTGCTAACGCAGGCGGTGGATCAGGTGTAGGGTCGATCACGGAATACCCGCCAGGCCGCACGACGGCGTCGCGCACGATCACCCAAGGGATATTTGATCCAGTTGCCCTCGCGACTGATGGCAAAGGGAACCTCTACGTCGCGAACGACGCATCGGTCACAGAATACGCACCGGGTAAGACATCTCCGCAATGGACCATCAGCAACCTCAATGGTCCCCGGGCGCTGGCGTTTGCCCCGCATTGAAAGGCCGACCAGCGCCGCGCCTCCCTTTTCCTCGCCGCGCTCGTGAAGGCGCTCCCACCTTCTTGACGGGTTGCGGCAACACCATGTCGAGATAGGCTTTCAGCGCCGGCCAGCTTCCGGGTTTCCGTAGTGTGACGAGCCTATCTTTCTCCGGTCCATCTTTGATGCGAACGTAGTAAGGCTGCCCTTTGATGTGCTCGACATGCTTGCTGATTGCATCTAGGACGGTAAAGTCCCCACGCTCGCCGTAGGCGCTTTCTACTAGCTCGCGGACTCCTGGATCGCGAAGCTTACGGTCAACGATAGCAACGGCGCGCTTTGGGCTTCGCGGCGGGTGCACCCATTCGCCTCAGGGCTTCGACCTTCGCGTTGTTGTCGAGTCTGCCAAATTCTGCCGCCACGGCGATCAGGTTTTCAGCGAGGATGCGGTCGCGTTTTCTCATGTCGGTTCGGCGCTTCAAAAAGGCGGCGCACGACGGCTGGCGCGGCTAATCATGGATTGCGCTTTCCACGACATAGCGGGAATCTAGTGCACGAGAAAAAGACGCCGTAGGGCCCTTTCTTTGCTTCCATGCGACCATAGCAAAGCGGACACTTCTTACCGGGTACGATCGTCGCACGCGCTTTTGGAAGTGCCGGCGGAAACCCGGCACTTGTAAGTGTGCTCTTACTCCAGCGTTTGGCTGGATTACGCTGCCTCATTCTTAGCCCTAGTAATGCTCTCCGACCGACGCGCCACAGCGCTTGCAATCCTCGCCGGAATAGCCGACACGGAAGGCGCAATCGTCGCGGCTGGTCTCCAGCCATCGGCATTCGCGAAGCAGACGTTGTGCAGCCATCACGGCATCATTTACCGTCGTCGCGTTCTGTTCGAGCAGAACGCGGATCGCGTCTCGATGGAGCCGAATCGTCTCTACCATTTCTGTATTGACCCGGCTATAGTGGACAAGCTCAACTCCGGTCGGACCTCCCAACCGTAGGTCGGCGCCCGTCGCATGGACGCGCCGCAAAAGCTCAGCGGCGATCATACAGGCAACACGTCGCTAGCTGCAACCCCTTCCTCCCGCGTGCGAACGTACGAAGAAAGACGAATAAAGAGATTGTCGTGCTCCTCCTTTCGTCTTTTTTCGTTCGTTCGTCGGGGGATAGCGAAGGAAAGGATACGGTCTCGCCCGCCAGTTGCTTCGCGCTGAGTCTCGATCAGCGCACGGCCTTCGAGGGATCGCCGCGCCGCCTCTAGACGTTCGGCGCCCACGTTGCGGCCAAACAGCGCGTGCTGAGCGGCGCCATCGAAGCCTTCAGGATGAGCGGCGCGTAGAGCCTGCAACAGCCGGTCTTGTACGCGATCACCGCGGAGGCTGCCAAAAAGGTGCTCGACCGAATCGGCGCAGTAACGCCAAACGGCCTCAGCCGCAAACACGTGCTCGGAGCGGATGACCGCGGACTTGTCTAACAGCGCATAGGCGACAGACAGCCGCAGTCGTTGCGCTGCCGCGCGCGCCGTCACCGCGCCGGCAATACCCTCTCGATCGGGCTCGCCGTGGTAAAACTCACTCCACACTGCTTCGGCGTCCGGCGTGCGCGAAAGTACGCGCCGCTCTCGCGCAAAATCCATCGCTGCGCGGAGGCGCTTCGCGAAGCCGCCGATGAGCGCCGGATTCAGCGAAGTTGGGCTGGGAATCCGTCGCGCGCGCTTCACGCACGCCAGCAGAACCCTGTTCGCGAAACCGTTGGTGAAGTCGGTCTCAGACATCTTTGCGAGAAGCTCGTCGGGTGTCACGTGCCCGAGCAACGACAAGTGAGCGCCCTCAGCGAGGCGTTGCTCTTTAGCGCGTACACTTTGCAAACGCCCTTCGTCCCATGCGCCGCGGAGAACCATCGATGCCGTGCTCCCGTCGCGGGCGTTGACCACGAGCAAACGCGCAAATTCGGGCTCTATCACAAATGCGCGTTTCTCGACCGGTTCGCTCTCGTCGCTCCGTAGGTACCCACCTAGCCTCGCGACGATCGCCTCACCGGAGACGAAGCCACCAATGCGCGCAGCCGAAAACCAAGCGTCGTCGGCGGCGCGCAGAATCGGTCGAATGGCTGCAAGCGACGTTCCTTTTGCGCCCGATGCGGTGGGGCCGACAAGCGCAACAAAAAGCCGGGGCGGATGCTCGTCGTCGCCGACCATTGCGCGCGATTCGGCACCGGCTGAATTTCCGAATGCTGCGAGGAGCGTCAAGAGCATTGCAACGGGCGCGGCTTCGGTGTTTGGCGCAATCGCTTCGACGATCTCCCCTGCGAGACCGTACATCGCAGCTCGGTCGAGGGTGGGCCATGGATAGACGTCGCCCCACTCAGGCTCGACTGCGCTTTCAGGCTTGGCAACAGCCTCTTTGATGTCGGCGAGCAGACGGGGATCAGGCAATTCGCGAAGCAGGCGCGCTAGCGGAACCTTGTCGCTCATGGCGCGCCCTCAGTCAAGCACCGACGCGGCTCGTGCTCAAGTGAGTGCATCGCCGAAGCCGCGGTGTCCTCGGCCTCGAGAAGTATAGCCTTCGGTGGTGGAAGCGACTCATCAAATGCGAGTGGGGCACCCAGGAGTTGGATGCTGGCAATCATCATCGCCCACTCAAAAATTGCCGGCCATGCTGGGTCCCTGTCGCGTCCCCCATACGCGCCTTCCCACAAGGGCCGTTGAACTGGCTCAAGCTCCATGCCATGATGGCTTCGCGCCACTGTTGCTCGAATGACGTTGATCTCGCTCGTGCGTAGCAACCCTTCGATGCCGTACTGCTCGCGGTATCGCTCCGCCGCGATCACGAGCGCACGGCGGGCGTCGGCGGCGCTCGGTCGCGCTTTTTGCCGCGTCGCCTTCGGAGCGCAGTCGTGCTCAACAAACAAGTCCTGCATCCCGATTCCGATCGCGCTTACAACGCTTTCGATCGGGCAGCCCGCGAAACAGCGCAAGAGCACGCGCCCATCGCGCCCCTCGGCGATCGCAAGCGACGGGCGGCGATCGTCGTGTGCCGGGCAGCGTGCCATCCATTTGCCTTTGCCGGACGGCTTGGCGTCGCACCGCGCGGCGATCTCAGGCGTCGTCATTCTTGCGATTCCGATACGAAGCGCGCGATTTCCGAATCCGCGTCTACGCCAAGACGCGCGAGCGCGGGAAGCGTCAATATCCGAACGAGACCGCGCCGACCAGACAACACGTGCGGAATTTTGCCAGATTGTAAGTCTGCGCGAACGGCGTGCTCGCCCTCGCCGGTAAGGGCGCAGTACTCGCGAACCGACAGCGTGAGGGGGCGATTCACGAGACCTCTGCGGATTCAACGATCTCAAAGAGATTGTCAAAGTCGAGGCCAAGCCGCTCGCACATACGGCGCCGAACAAGCGCACCCACAGTAGCGCCGTGCATAAGGCGGCTGAAGTATCGAAAGTCGATGCCGACGATGCGCGCGAGCTCGGCTTGGCTGAGGTTCCTACGCGCACGGAGCTCCGCGATGGCGTCGGAGCGCAGACGAACACGTTTTCTTCCCATGCTTGCAAAGATGCCTGAAAGGCGATAATATGGCAAGAGAAATGCAACGAATGTTAGAACCTCTTGCTATTCTGGCCGAGACAGCTCCCTCGCCCGTCATGCGAGAGCTGGCGCAGGTCGCCGTAGCTCGGTCCTTTCGGCAAGAGTCCCTTGCCAAAGCCTTCGCTGAGCGCTCCGGGCTCCGCGTACAAGGCGCGAATGTCGGTCGGTACTTCCGATCGCGAGCCCCTCACACCGACACGGTAACGGCTTTCGCCGACGTTTTAGGGGTGAGTCCTGAGCATATCCGGCTCGCTCGCGGTGAAGTGCTTTCGTCGGAGGAGAGCGCTGACGAACTGGCGACCCGAATCGGCCCAGATATTCGGAGCCTTCTATACCCGCACGTTCGCGACCGTACCGAGCTCGACGCTCTGCTTATGCGCAACCACGATTCGAGCGTACAGCGCGCCGTTAGCGCCTACGCCCTCGAACGCGAGCGGGAGCAACACGGCATAATGCGTATGCAGCAGGTCGGCAGCGTGTATCTGCCCCGCCGCGTAATCGCCTTCTTCGAGATGCTGCATCCCGACGTCTCGCTCGACGACCTGCTTCGACGATCGCCCATAGTAGGGGCGTTGTCATCTCTGTTCTTCGCTGCGCTGGGATATTTCAGCGAGAGCGACTGCGGTGCGATCATCGGCGTCGCGCGCGCGTTGCTCGTTGCAAGAGGCATCGATTGTGACCCGCTCGATCGCGACCTGCAAGACCAGAAAACTCAAGCTGAAGCCGCATTTCGCGAGCGCGGCTTCACGTTACACGGAGGCAACATATGAAACATCATCGCCTTGGCGCCTGGATTGGGCAAGAGTCCTATCTAGACAAGGCCGGCAAGCGAAAGACGTGCTCGACGTGGGCGGTCAAATACGATGCCTTCGATCAGAAGCCCGGCGAGCGGCGCCAAGATACCGAGCGAGGCTTCGCGAGTGAGGCCGATGCTATCGCGTGGTGGGTGTTGCAAAGGCAGAATCGGCATCGTCCCGTTACTAAAGCAGAGGCGGTCAAGGAGGCCCCGATAACGCTCGACGCTTTCTTAGATCGCTGGCTCCAGGGGTGCGCGACGACAATGAGCATCGGAGCACTCGCCACGTGCGAAAAGCATACTCGCCTTTGGATTCGTCCGTCGCTCGGGCATGTTTTACTTTGCGACCTAGAGCGGTCGCCGGCGCTTATAGAGCAGGCGCAAGCGGCGTGGTTGACGCAGCCGCGTAAAGACAAGCGCGCTGGCGTAGTCACGCCTGGCTTCGTGAAGAGCGTGCGAAGCACGTTGAATACCGCCTTGAACCGTGCAAAGAAGGTCCGCCTCATTACCGTCAATCCGTGCGAGTTTGTCGATCCTCCGCGTTGCGAACGGGAAGAGATGCGTTCGCTTAGCCCTGAGCAAGTGCAACAATACCTAGCCGTCTTCGACCGCTCAGTGCTCGGAGCCGCGATCGCGACGGCCATCGGCAGTGGCTGCAGGCGAGGCGAGTTGCTTGCACTGCGCTGGAGCGACGTTGACTTAGACCAAGGCACTCTGAGGGTCGCCCGGTCGTTGGAGCGCGTCACAATCCGCACTGCGAAGCGGGAGCACTGCGAGCTACGGTTCAAGGAACCTAAGACGAAGCGCTCACGCCGCACAATCGCGCTACCACCGTTCGTGCTCGAGCGTCTCCGCCGTCATCGCCTCGAACAGGCTGAGCGCTTCTTCTCGGCTGGGTCCCGCCCCGATGGCAGCACCCTGCTCTTTGAGCGCGGCGGCTTGCCTTGGAATCCCAACACGTTCGGCCTGACGTTCGCCCGCATCGCTCGCGACGCGAAGCTTCCGAAAGTGCGCTTGCACGATCTGCGCCATTCGTTCGCATCGCTGCTGCTCGCCGGCGGGGCCGACCTCAAGACGGTTTCGACGGCTCTCGGGCACTCAACCATCGCCGTAACCGCCGACACGTACGCGCACGTTTCGCCAGCCATGCTGCACGGCGCGGCAAACCTGCTCGATCGAATCGTCGAATCAGGGCGTAAGACGGGCTAGTTACAGCAGGCGCTAAGGGCGATTGTTCCGAGTCGTTCCGAGTCGCAGCACGATTCTGGCGGGAGCGTGTAGGAATCGAACCTACCAGCCGCCCTGCGACGGCCTCAGCGATTTTGAAGACCGTGCGGACCACCAGATCCGTACGCTCCCACGACAGCTGGAAACCATTATTCTATTAAGTTTCTAAAAGCCTACGGCTTCCGAGCCGACGGTCCCAAGAAGGGACCGTTGGGATTGGCAGGAGCGCCAGGCTAAAGTTGCCCTCGGGATCATGGGAGCCACCCTGGCCCTACGATGACGCTACAAGGCGGTTGGATTCACTCCCCCGTGATAGGGCGTAGCATTCGTCTAGGCGTTGGCCGGCAGGAGAAGGCCGCCGGAGTCAGGGTACCATTTGCTGATGGTCGTCGATACGCCGGTAGCGGTGGACGCCTGGTCCATCTTCGTTCACGCCCGGTCCGCGGTAACGGCAGCGCAGTACCCGGGACGAATCGATTATAATATTGCTATCACGGGCATTGACGGCAAGGCACCCGTCGCAGATCACTATCGAGCTAACTGCGGGTCAGCTGATGGCACGATTAGAATCTTTCCCATCAGCGACGAACAATTAGCGAAGCCTGCGCCAGTGCCCCACGGTATCAACACGAACTTCAGCTTAGCGATTTGCTTCGCTATGTGCATAGGGGTGCGAATACCCGTGGGACACCCCGCACCGTACCAGGATTTAATAGGTGAGCCACTTATCTCACCGACGTACATGTTTGGGCTGCGATACATGAACGCGATAAAGCGCAACGCCCCTCCCGAAGAAAAGAGTCCGCTACCCACGATCGCGGTCGTATCCACACAGACCCGCGATTATCAGGTGACACTTCTAAACACGGAGGCGCTCGACAACACCCAAACTTATCACCTTCTCCTAAAACCGCTTAGAAAGCCTAAGGATAATCGGCTGCGGGAGCTGTGGGTGGGGGTTAACGACTATCTACCAAGAAGGGCGATAAATAGCGGGGAACTTTACGGCGGCGCCGCTGGTTGACGTCCCCTGGACTGTGGACTTTTCAGTCCAAGATGGTGCGCCTTTCATTAGCCATGAAAGTGCGGATGGCACACTGTACCTTCCCCACCATCGCGTCGTGCAGGACGCTGCAATCACATTCGAGGGCATCGGCGAGGCCAGCACCACCATCTATGACAGACCTTTGCTTGCGCCAGAAACAATCGAAACAACTCTAACCGAACCTGAACGCGGCAACTATTGACAGTTTCGGAGGGAGTGGAATTGCTACAGGTAGCGTGTTCACCCTGGGGGTCCGTTGCGGCTATCCCCGGTGCTCGAATCGGGGTCATCGTCGGCGGAACTGTTCTTTTTGTTATCGTCATTCAGATCGATCGGCAAGCCGAAGAACGTCCAGCCGACTAAGGTGCCGTCGGAGTTCTGAGCGGTACGATTGCGACCCCTATCGGACGGTACCGTTTGTTGCTTCCGGCCATACTTTGCCAAGTTCGTACTCCATGCTGACGCCGCTCAGCGTGTCTTTTGTACCGCAATGCGTTCGATTAGCCGGTGGCGTTTACTTCGAGGCCGTTCGGCTCACGCCATATTGTTGGACACGGCGAGAGAACGTTGCCCCTGGAGCCGGGCGTGTACTGAAATACAAGTTGTTCTGTCCACTCGTTACTTTGTACAAAACCGTGAATCAATTACAAGCAATTATGATTCATTGCGAGCAACTAAGAATAAGGTGCCTAGAAAGGTTCGGCGGCGGGTAGGCCTTAGCCTGAGCCAAATTAGGGAAAGCCCTCGGTATACGAGATGTTCCGGCGAACCCGCCCGAGCTGCCTCCGACCTATTTTTGGTCCCGGTTGCAAACTCTGCTGCACGTCCCGGTACAATCTAGGCTGCACGTCCCGGTGCAATTTAGGCTGCACGTCCCGGTCCAACTCGCCGAGCCATCGAAGGTCGGAATCGAGTTATTCTTGCTGAGCGGAGTTCGGGGATGAGTGCCGTATACAACGGCAGCCCGTAAAGCTAAACGAAGACTCCGGGTTCCAAGCGCCTTTGAACGAGCTTAATGCGAAGCTCGATTTTGCGATAGCGCTAGACCCTAATGCGACTAGAAACCTCGAGGGAGCCGTGACTTTAAGGTCTGCTCGATTTTGCTCATTTCTGATGTTCCTGCAATTCCTTAGCGGGTGCAGTGGCGCGTCGCCTTCCGAAGGTTCGTCGCAGCGAGTATTGCCGTGGCTTCGAAGCGGCGACTCCGTGTCTCAAACCCTGCCGGTGATCCCCCTCCCAAGCACTCGACGGCTGCTCTACGTTACATCGGCCACCCCATATTTCTTTAGCGCCTATCGTCTTCCACTCCACAGCGGACAGGGTCCCAAGATCAGGATGACGGGGGTAAACGAACCCGTTCCAATCGCAAATGATAATAACGACTTGTACGTCGGAAGCTTTAATGACGGAACGATCTACACGTATGCCCTGCCGCTAGCGCCGACATTCGACCAGTCAGAGTCGGCGACGCGTTACGCCGAAGATTCGTACGCTGCCCCGTTCGCTCGTACGCGTCCTCGCGGGCCGAATGACACTCCGTCACCGGCCTCAAGTGGAGGCGTGCCGTCAGGCCTTGGAAATTTGTCCGGCCTAGCCGCGAACGGTGAGTATCTGTACGTTGCCGGGGCAAGTCCGAGGGACGAAAGAGTGCTCGAGTACCGGATTCCCTTCGTTACGGGTGAAAAGCCGTCGGGCTCGGTTACCGGCTTCTCGATGTTCGATTTCGTCGGAATTGCCGTAACCAATAAAACTCTGTACGCGGCGTCAACCGTGAATGGCACCGTCGGCGCGTATACGCTGCCGCTAAAGGCCGACGAGCGGCCCGCATACACGATAGGAACCAACCCGCAGAGTGATGGTGCTAGTGGCGTCGCGGTAAACGGCAATGGTACGCGTCTGTACGTTTCATTGTACTCGGTCGGCATTGTGGACGAATTTAAGCTGCCGTACCAACCTGGCGAGAAACCGAAGGTGCTCGACGTGGAATCGGAAACTGGTGGACGGCCGTACGGGATCTCAGTTGCCGGGGATCATCTTTTTGTGACGGCGGGTGACATCTACGCGTACCGGTTACCGTTAATGTCGAATTCACAACCAGACGCCGTCGTGCCGTTTTCTGACGGATTTGCCGCCGGCGTGGCCGCAGGTCGATAACCGGCAGTTAGCCGCTACGGCATATACTTGAAAACCGAACCGGTAAGACTCTCACCGAACCGGTAAGACTCTTGGCGAAAGGTTCTTAGAGGCGGTTAGGTATTCGTAAACGCCTCGGCGTCGTCTACAATCAACATGTCGAGTCGCGAGGTTTCGGGTGGAAGGCGTTTAGCCAACGGATAGCGTGCGATGAACGCGGGATCGTCCAATCGCTCGCCGATCGTTCGGCCCTCGATCTTTGCATTGATCTCGTCGTACCTCGGAGGATCGCTATGCTCGCGAATCCAGTCGGCTACCTCGGCGTCGGAGGCGGCGCGCGCGATCGCCGCTCGCAATAGCGCTTCAGGAATTTCGAGCGCGTTGAGCAGGCTCGAGCTGAAGCCCGTGATTTGGTATTCGCCGATGTTGCCGCCAGGCAGCGTCGCACGCAGCTTGTCGACCGTTCGCGCCGCCATGAGCAGGCTCAATCCGGGCAAAAGCTCGCGCGGGCTGCGAGGCGGCTGCTGCGTGAGGTCGAGTGGTTCCATGTCTCTACGTGGTCAGCGATGCGGCGGGCTTCTCCTGCATTGGAAGCCTCACGTGCCGCTTGGTCTTAGCCTCGAGGGAATACCGAACGTTCCGTCCACGACCTCGACGAAATTTCGCTCTTCGCGAAAGATCAGGTGTTTGGATTGAGCCCGATCGAAATTCTCGCGCGCCTCGGGGTCGTTCCTTAAGCGCGCTCGGTACGCTTCATACGAGGCGAGGCTGTCGAACGCGATCAGGCCCCACGCGACGTCGTTGGTCCCTTCGTACGGGAGAAAGTACCCGACGAGATGCCCACCGCACCGAGGGATGATGCGGCCCCATTCTTGGGCATACACCTTGAACTCGTCGCGCTGAAACGGATCGATCTGATAGCGAATGACGCAGACGATCGTCATGCATGTCCTCCTGGATTTCGCCTCGGTGAGGTACCTAAGTTGCTGGGGATCATCTTTTTGTGCGGCAGTTTGCTGCTACGGCGTGTACTTGAAGACCGTCCCGGTGAGATTCTTGCCGCCTTCGGCCGTCGTGCCGTAGAGCGTGCCGCTGACGAGCGTCATCCCCGCTGCCGGATGGCTTCCGCCGTACGGGAGGCCGGTAAAGCTAGAGAGGACTTGTTCGGAGCCCAACGTGCTCACCTTGAAGATCGTTCCGTTGCCGCTCGCACCGCCCGCATAGGTCGTGCCATACAGCGTTCCGTTGAGCAGAACTAACCGTCCGTAGGGCGTTGCACCATCCGGCGATCCTTTGAAATTATAGATGACGTGTTCAGCGCCCCCCGTGCTCACCTTGAACACGGTTCCGTTTCCGCCGGAGCCACCGTACTGCGTCGTTCCATAAAGGGTTCCGTTGTCGTTGACCAGCCCTGCGTACGGGGTCGAGCCGTCCGGCGGAGCAGAGAAACTGTACACGACGCTTTCCGTCCCGGAGGGGCTTACCTTAAAGACCGTACCCAGGTTGCTCGAACCGCCGTTCGTCGTTGTGCCGTAAAGAATGCCGTTTACGAGAATGAGATCCCCTACTGGGTATCTGCCGTCCAGAGGCGTTTGGTTGGCGTTGAAACTGTAGACGATTTTCTCGGAGCCCGACGTCGTAACCTTAAAGACCGACCCGATGCCACTCGCTCCACCGTACTCGGTCGTGCTATAGAACGCGCCGTTTACGAATATGAGGCCGGCTTGCGGAATTTGGCCATCCGGCGACCGGTGAAACTGTAGAGAACGTGTTCGCTCCCGGTCGCGCCGATTTTGAAAACAGTTCCAAAGTCGTCTTTGCCGCCGTACCCCGTCGTCCCATAAAACTCACCGCTCTTTGCGGCGCGTCCCGCGATCGGGTATTTGCCGTCGGACGGGGCACCGGCGAAACTGTGCAAGACGCTCTCCTTGCCGGCCGCGCTCACTTTATAGACCGCGCCGATTCCGTTGGTACCACCGTTGAGCGCGTTGCTGTAAAACGTCCCGTTCGACGAGAGTAAGAGTCCAAATGGGCTACTGCCGTCGGGGACGGGCTTAAAGCTGTAGATGGATTTAAAACCGGCATCCGGTCGTTCTCGCGCCGTCTTCGGTTGTAGTGATGCGAAATTCGCCGCAACGGTTTGTGGCCCGGCGGGAAGCGGCGACGTGGCGTGTTGCGAACAGCCGATCGTCATGCCGAGAAAGCACGCTACGAGAGTAGGGGCGCTGCGCATGGTCAAAACCTCCAGTCGAGGACCTCCTCGATCCTCGTCAGCGCAATGCCCAACTTCTCCTCTATTCGCTGCTGCCGCCCGAACGCACCGGCAAGGCCTTTTGTGAATCGGCGAGATAGTACTCTCGACATGGACGCAGCCGGCCAGTACGCACTCGCCTATGCGCTAACCACCACCGCTGGCGTGCGCGCGATGGTGGCGCTTGCAGCGGTAGCAATCGCCGCGCATTTCAATCTCATTCATCCACCCGGCGCGTTTGCATGGCTTGGCTCGCCGATCGCCATGTGGGTGCTCGGCGGGTTTGCGGTCGTTGAAATCCTGGCCGATAAGGTCCCGTTATTGGATCACGCGCTGCACGTTGCGCAAATCGCCGTGAAGCCTGCGGCGGCCGCGGTCCTCGTCGGCGGATCGCTGCACGCGCAGTCGCACGAAGCCCTCGTGACGCTGATGATTTTGGGCGCGCTCAACGCGTCGGCGTTCACGCCGCGATCGCCGCGGTGCGCGGANNCATCGGCAATCCCGCCGTGAGCACCGCTGAAGACGCGGGTTCCATAGGCTCGCTGATTCTCGCGTTTGCCGCCCCGCTGATCGCGGCCGCGCTCGCGGTCTGCTTCACGGTTGCCTTAGGCTTGTTTGCGCGCGCCGCCTACGTTCGGGTTCGTACGATTCGCAGCTGACGCGCGCAACACGGATTGCCGTTAGCGTTGCCCTTCGAGCCGGCAGTTGATCATCCAGTCAATGCCATACTTGTCGGTGAGCATGCCGAATTTGGCCGACCAGAAGGTCACCGCCATCGGCATCTCTATGTTTCCACCCTGTGCGAGCGCATCGAAAATGCGCGTCGCTTCGGCCTCGTCGGTGGTACCGATGGACAGCGAGATCGGGCCCTCGCCGTACTCTTTCCCGGGCCGGGCATCGGATGCCATGAAGTTGAACGTCGGCGACCTGAACGTCGCGTGCATGATCAAGTTATCGTGTTTTGAATCGATGGTCATATCCGCGCGGACTTCTGCGGGCATGTCTTTAAAACGCGACACTTGCTCGACCTCGCCGCCGAAGACACTTTTGTAAAAGTTGAGCGCCTCTTCACACTTTCCGGTGAAGAACAGGTACGGCTCGACTTGCATCGCCATGAATTCCTCCTATCGCGTGACGCTGGCGACTCGCGGAATTGGCCGCCGCCGGGGCGACTCCTGGGACCGGCGCCTCGCTGGCTCCGATTTCAAAGGTGCCGTCCCCACGCGCGGGCAAAGCACGATGACGGTGAAGACCCGCGCCGACCTCCGCAATGTTGCCATTATCGCTCACGTCGACCACGGCANNCCGGCCACGCCGACTTCGGCGGTGAGGTCGAACGGGTGCTTCAGATGGTGCAAGGCGTTCTCTTGCTGGTCGACGCCGCCGAGGGCGTCATGCCGCAGACGCGCTTCGTCCTGCGCAAGGCGCTCGAGCTCGACCTCAAAGCCATCGTGGTCGTCAACAAAATCGACCGGCGCGACGCACGCTCGCAAGAAGTCGTCAACGAGGCGTTCGATCTCTTTATCGAACTCGGCGCCAACGACGTGCAGGCCGATTTCCCGGTGATTTTTACCAACGCCAAAGCCGGCATCGCCAAGCGACAGCTCGACGACCCGAGCGACTCGCTCGAGCCGCTCTTCGAAACGATCGTGTCGCACGTGCCGGAAGCCCCGGCCGAGGACGGAAACTTCCAGCTGTTGATCTCAGCCATCGATCACAACAAGTACGTCGGGCGAATCGGCATCGGCCGTATCTTCCGCGGCACGTCGCGTCTCAACGCGCCGATTGCCAAGGTGTCGCGCGATGGAACCGTTGCCACCGGCTTGCGGCTGACGACGCTGCTAACGTTTCAGGGACTCGAGCGCATCGAGGTTTCCGAAGCTTCCGCCGGCGATATCGTGTGCATTTCGGGAATCGACGATCTCAACATCGGCGACACCATTGCCGACGCCGAGCAGCCCGAAGGCATTCATGCGGTCGCGGTCGACGAGCCGACCGTTTCGATGTCGTTTAGCGTTAACAACTCGCCGTTTGCCGGGCGGGAAGGCAAGTATCTCACGTCGCGCCAGATTCGCGAGCGCCTTATGCGCGAGTTGGAGTCGAACGTCGCGCTGCGCGTCGCCGATACCGGCTCCGCCGACACCTTCGAAGTACGCGGACGCGGCGAGTTGCACTTGTCGATCCTTATCGAAACAATGCGCCGCGAAGGCTACGAGCTGGCCGTTTCCAAGCCGCAAGTCATCGTCATGGAACGCGACGGCAAACGCTGGGAGCCGGTCGAATACGTGGTCGTCGACGTGCCCGAAGCATATTCCGGCTCGGTGATCGAGTCGCTTGGGAAACGCAAAGCGGTGATGTCGAACATGATCAACGTGGCCGAGTCGCGCCGGCTCGAATATACCATGCCGACGCGCGCGATTTTCGGTCTTCGCGGCGAGCTGCTCACGCTGACGCGAGGGACGGCCGTCATGTCGCACACGTATTACGATCATCAAGAGTGGCAGGGCGAACTGCCCGGACGCAGCGTCGGCGCTCTCGTCGCCAGCGACACCGGTCGCACCACCGGCTATGCGCTCGCGGGCCTGGAACAGCGCGGCGAATTCTTCGTCGGACCAGGCATCGACGTGTACGAGGGGATGATCGTCGGCCGTACCAACGACGACAGAGACGTCGCCATCAACGTGGTGCGCGAGAAGAAGCTCACCAACATGCGGGCCGCGGGTTCCGACGAAAACGTCCGCCTGGCACCTCCCGACGAACTCTCGCTCGAGCGCGCCATCGAGTTCATCGAAGACGACGAGCTGGTCGAAGTCACGCCAAAGTCCATTCGGCTTCGCAAGCGTCTGCTCGACGAGGGCGATCGGCTCAAGGCCCGCAAACGCGAGTCGACCCGAACGACCGTCTAGGGCTCGGCCGCCGAAAACCGATAGATCGTCGTCGAGCCGAACGTTTCGCCGGGGCGTAGAACCGTGCTCGGAAAGCCCGGGTGGTTTGGAGCGTCGGGAAAATGCTGCGTTTCCAACGCAAAGGCGCCGGCTTTGCCGGTGTAGAGCTGCAGGCTTTGCTCGGTCGTTTCGACGATCAAACCGCGACCCGATGTTTCATCGTAGGCTTCCGCCGCAAATCGTAACCCGCTATTCCAACCATCGAGAACGAAGGTACGGTCGTACGCTTCCGTGCCGATCGGACGCGCCGCACGAAAGTCGAACGGCGTTCCGGCGACCGACACGATCGCCCCGGTCGGAATCATCGCCCCGTCGACCGGCAGATACGACGAAGCGGCGATGTGCAGGCGCTGCCCGGCGATGGAGGGTCTGGCTCCGGCACTGAGATTGAAATATGCGTGGTTCGTGAGATTGAGCACGGTCGGTGCATCGGTGAACGCCGCGTAGTCGAGCCGCAGCGCGCCGGTATCGTCGAACTCATAAGCAACGCTGCATTGGAGGTTACCGGGGAAGCCCTGATCGCCGTCGGGACTGCGGAGTACGAACTCGATCCGGCTGGTCTCGCCGGCTTCGCCGGTGCGTTGCGAGGCAACCATCCACGTGCGTTTGGAAAAACCATCCGGTCCGCCGTGGAGCGTATTCGGGCCCTCGTTGGGCGCTAAAAGATAGTCGCGCCCGTCTAAGGAAAATCGTGCGTTCGCAATGCGATTGGCGAAGCGTCCGACCGTTTTGCCGGCACTCCCGCCGGCGGCCACGCTGACGTCTGCGACGCGTCCCGCCCGGTCGCGCACGAAAATTCCGGTAATCGCCGCTCCCGAAGCCGCCAACTCTACGCGCTCGCCGCGCGCGTTGTGCAGCTCCAGGCGGGTCGCCTCTATGCGGTCACCGCTTCCTTCGAGACGACTCTGAACGTCAGATCTCCCCGCACGTCGTCGAAACCGACCTCGACCGTATCGCCGTCGCCGATGTCGTCCGCGAGGATTTTGCGACCCAGCGGCGTCTCCAGCTCCTTTTGAATCGTCCGCTTCAACGGTCTCGCTCCGTAGTTGGGATCGTAGCCGACCTTCACGATGTGATGTTTGGCCGCTTCCGAAAGGTCGAGCACGATACGGCGCTCGCCCAGGCGCCGCCGTAAACGCTGCAACTGGATGTCGACGATCTTCTCCAGCTGTTCCTCGGTCAGTGCGTGGAACACGATGATCTCGTCGACGCGATTGAGAAATTCCGGCCGGAAGTGCTGGCGCAGCTCGTCGAGCACGGTCGCGCGCATAACCGCGTAGTCGGCACCCGTGAACGAGCCGTGGTGTTCCAGAATGCGATGGCTGCCGATATTCGAGGTCATGATGACGATGGTGTTTTTGAAGTCGACGGTTCGTCCCTGACCGTCGGTCAGCCGTCCGTCGTCGAGAATCTGTAAGAACACGTTGAAGACGTCCGGATGTGCCTTCTCGACCTCGTCGAAGAGAATGACGCTGTACGGGCGGCGGCGGACCGCCTCGGTGAGCTGGCCGCCTTCGTCGTAGCCGACGTATCCCGGAGGTGCGCCGAGCAAACGCGCGACCGTGTGCTTTTCTTGATATTCCGACATGTCGATGCGAATCAGCGCGCGCTCGTCGTCGAAGAGATACTCCGCCAGCGCCCGCGCGAGTTCGGTCTTACCGACGCCGGTCGGGCCCAGAAAGATGAACGATCCGATCGGCCGGTTGGGGTCGGCCAGGCCCGACCGCGTACGGAGAACCGCTTCAGCAACGGCATCGACCGCTTCGTCTTGACCGATAACGCGCCGGTGTAACTCATCTTCGAGGTGCAGCAGCTTCTGCCGCTCGCCTTCGAGGAGCTTCGATACCGGAATGCCGGTCCAGCGCGCGATTACCTCGGCGATGTCGTCTTCGTCGACCTCTTCTTTCGAAAGCCTCGTTCCATCGCGTTGTGAGAGTTTGGCTTCTTCGTCGGTCAGTTGCTTTTCCAACTGCGTCAGATTTCCGTAGCGCAACTCCGCCGCACGATTGAGATCGTACTGCCGTTCTGCCTGATCGATTTGCACCTTCGTTTGTTCGATTTGCTCGCGCAGGCCACGCAACTTGGTGACCGCGTTCTTCTCCGCGTCCCATTGAACGCGCAGTTTGGCTTGGCGCTCGCGTAACTCGGCCAATTCTTTTTCCAGTTGCTCCAAACGGCGGACGCTCGCGCTATCGGTTTCCTTGCGGAGTGCCTCGCGCTCGATTTCGAGCTGCATCACGCGACGCGAAACTTCGTCGAGCTCTTGAGGCATCGAGTCGATTTCTGTGCGGAGCTTGGCGGCGGCTTCGTCGACCAAATCGATCGCTTTGTCGGGCAAGAAGCGATCGGTAATGTAGCGATTGCTCATGGTGGCGGCCGCCACCAGCGCGGCGTCCTTAATGCGAACGCCGTGGTGCGCTTGGTATTTCTCGTTCAATCCGCGCAAGATTGAGATGGTGTCCTCGACGCTCGGCTGATCGACGAAAACCGGCTGGAACCGCCGCTCCAGCGCAGCGTCCTTTTCGATGTATTTCCGATACTCGTCCAGCGTCGTCGCGCCGATCATGTGCAACTCGCCGCGCGCCAGCATCGGCTTGAGCAGATTGCCGGCGTCCATCGAGCCTTCGGCCTTGCCCGCGCCGACGACCGTGTGCAGCTCGTCGACGAAGAGGACGATCTGACCCTCAGAGCTGGCCACGTCCTTGAGGACGGCTTTGAGCCGTTCTTCGAACTCCCCGCGATACTTCGCGCCGGCTATCAGCGCGCCCATGTCGAGCGAAACGACGCGTTTGTTTTTCAAACCTTCGGGAACGTCGCCGCGAACGATTCGCTGCGCCAGCCCCTCGACGATCGCGGTCTTGCCGACCCCCGGTTCTCCGATCAGCACCGGATTGTTCTTGGTGCGCCGCGAGAGTACTTGAACGATGCGGCGAATCTCTTCGTCGCGGCCGATGACCGGGTCGAGCTTACCGCGTTCGGCCTCGAGCGTGAGGTCGCGTCCGTAGCGCTCCAGCGACTTGTAGGTGCCTTCAGGGTCTTTCGTCGTGACGCGCTGATTGCCGCGTACCTCGCGCAGCGCTTGGAGAAGTTTGTCGCGCGTGACGCCGGTGTCGCGGAAGAGACGGCCGATTTCGCCCGACGCTTGCGCCATCGCCAGCAGAACGTGCTCGACCGAGGTGTAGTCGTCTTGGAGCGCCTTGGCTTCGTTCTCGGCCGCATTCATCACCCGGGCAAGTTCGGGAGAAAGCGTGACCTGGGCGCTGTCGGCAGCCGCGCCGCTGAGCCGCGGCAGACGGCCGATGGCCTCGTCGACCTTACGCGTCAATGCCTGCGCGTCGGCGCCGGCCTTTTCCAGCACGTCCGGGGCGATGCCGCGCTCTTGATCGAGCATGGCCGCCAGCATGTGCTCGGGCGTGGTTTGGGTGTTGTGTTCGGTCAGCGCGCGGGTATACGCCGCGTTGAGCGCTTCCCCGACGCGCTCGGTCATTTTGTCGACGTTCATGGCCTCACCATCATAGCTTACTTTAACTGTGCGTACTGCACGGATAGCTCGCCGAAAAGCGCTCGAAGGTCGGCGGCTTCAGCCAACTGAGCGGACGTCGGCGCTTGGAAAGCACTCGAGAGCCGGCTGCTCAGATCGAACAGACGATCGCGTAATCCTGGCGGACCGCCGAGGTCCTCGACGTTGCGCGGATTGTAGGTGAGCTTCGCCCGGAACGCGCGTAAAGCGCCGGCTTGCAGCAAGCTGGCGCGGACGAGCCGCGCGTCGATCGAATTGAGCATTTTATCCACGGCGCCGAGTTCGTCGTCGATCGCCGCCAGGAAATCGTGGCGCTGCACCGCCTCTTGCGGCGACGCTTTGTCACGCGGGTCCGCCAAGACTTTGAGCGGTTGCCCCACGGTGCGGCCGTCGACGTGCAAACGCACCGTAAAGGCGCCGGGTATCGCTTCGGGCCCTTCTTGAGGGCCGCGGTTTTCCTTGAACGTTCCCTGCCAGCGTTCGGGACCGTCTTCCGATAAGTCCCAGCTCGTCCGATTGATTCCGGCGTGGTTGGGAACGTCTTTTCCGTCGAGGTGGCGCACGACTCGCCCCTGCGCGTCGACGACGTCGATCGCCGGCCGGTGCGCGGCCGCCTTGGGAAAATAATAACTGAGCAACGCGCCGTAGTCCGGATTTTCGCCGACGAATTCGTTGTCCGGGAGCGTTCCCGATGCAAAGACGTTCACTGGAGACCACTGCCACATGCGGTATGCATCGCGCGGCGCGAAGAACGTGACGCTCGATACCGCCTGGTTTAGCTCTTGCAATGGACGCAAGTCGTCGAGGATCCAAAGACCGCGGCCGTGCGACGCGACCAGTAAATCGTTCGTGAGCGGCTGCACTTCGAGGTCGTAGACGGCCGTGGCCGGCATGTTGAGACGCAACGATTCCCAGCGTGAGCCTCGATCGAACGAAACCCATACGCCGCGCTGCGTTCCGGCGTAGAGAAGATTACCGTTTCGCGGATCTTCTCGAATCGAACGCACGAACAGATCGGCCGGGAGGTTGGCTGCAATCGAACGCCACGTCGCGCCATAATCGTCGGTCGCATACGCGTGGGGATGCGCGTCGCCCATCAAATGGCAGTCAACCGCCGCGTACGCCGTTCCGGCCGCGCCGTGTCCCGGTTCTACCGTCGACACGCGGCACCACGGCGGAGCTGCCGCCGGCGTCACGTTCGACCAGTGCGCCCCGCCGTCGCGCGTCAGCTGGATCAACCCGTCGTCGGTGCCGATCCACAGCAAGCCGCTCGAAAGTTTCGTCGATTCGATGTCGAGAATGGTGTCGGACGTTTCGGCGCCCGAGATGTCGAGGTCGATCGGACCGCCTGCAGCTTGCTGATGCGTCTTTTCGTTGCGCGTCAAATCGGGGCTGATGACCGTCCAGGTGCGACCGCGATCGGCGCTTTCGAAAACGACGTTGCCGCCCACCAGCACGTGCGGTTGCGCGCCCGTCGTGAACGCAATCGGCGTATCCCAGTTGAAGCGATATGGAAGGGTCGCCGGAGCGGTGCTGTTGCTTCGCGCCGACGGCGACAGCTCGTCGGCCTGCTGCGTGCGGCGATCCCATAGATAGACCTGTCCGGTGTCCGAGTTCGTCGACGTGCTCCACACGAGGTTCGGATCGCTCGGATCCACCAGCGCCCACATGCCGTCGCCAGGCCCGACGGTGTACCAATCGCGATTCAAGATGCCGATGCCGTTGTAGGCGATCGACGGTCCGCACCACGAGTTGTTGTCTTGCAGGCCGAGGCACACTTGGTAATCCGGTGCGGTAACGGCGAAACCGACGTGATACGGTTGCGAGAACGGCAGGTCGTACGGCTGCCAAAAATGTGCGCCGCCGTCACCCGAGATGATCGCGCCCTCGTCGCTGCCGACGCCCAACCGCCGGCCGTCGCCGGACCACCACGCAACGTGATAGTCCCAACCGGCGTTCGTCGCGATGGGATGAAACGTGCGGCCGCCGTCGGCGCTCATCGACAGGATGAGTCCGACGTCGATCAGGCGATTTGTATTCGTCGGATCGACGAAAATCCGGCTGAAATAAAAGGGCCGCGCCCCGACGTACGGACTGTGCGGCATCAGGTTCCAGGTCGTGCCGCCGTCGTCCGAGCGCCACAGATCGCCGTGCTTCGACTGCACGATCGCATAGATGCGGCCGCCGTTCGCCGCCGCCAAACCGACGCGGCCGGTAAGCCCTTCGGGCAGTCCGTGACCGCCGAGTTTGCGCCACGTCGCGCCGTTATCGTCGGACCGATAGAGACCGCCTTGTGGACCGCCGCTGGTCAGCGTCCAGGGGCGGCGCCGAAACTGATACATGCCCGCGAACAGCGTCGAAGGGCGATCGGGAACGCGCACGAGATCGGAAATGCCGCTCGACGGGCCGGCGAACAACACCCGCGTCCAGTGCGCGCCGCGATCGCGCGTTAGGTACGCGCCGCGGGTCTGACTATCGCGAAATACTTGGCCCAATACCCCGACCACCACCACGCGCGGGTCGCGCGGATCGATCGAAATGCTCGAAATCTGTCCCGCATCGTCGAGACCGGCGTGCGTCCACGTCTTGCCGCCGTCGGTCGAGTGCCAAATTCCGTCGCCGCTCTCGACGTCGTTGCGCGGATTGGATTCTCCCGTACCGACCCACACGTCGTTGATATCGCGGGGCGCGATGGCGATGGCGCCGATCGCGGCCGCCGTCGTCCGATCGAAGACCGGCCGCCACGATGCACCGCCGTCGACGCTCTTAAACACTCCTCCGTCCGCACCGCCGGCGTAGTAGAGCAGCGGGTCGCGATCGCTGCCGGCAACCGCCGTCGTTCGGCCGCCGGAAATCGCCGGCCCGACCGCGCGATATTGAAGGTCGCCGAAATTGCTCGCCGCAGTTTGCGCGTCTGCAGCCGCAAACGACAGACAAAAAATCGCGCACGGCGCGACGCAACGAAACAGCATCGGTCGAAAATCCATAGCCGAAGCCTTACCAACGAAAAGAAAGGTATCCTTCCGGAGGATGGCCCACGTGTCGAGCCTAAGGCGAGAACGACATGCTTGAAATCGCCGCCGGGGCGGTACGCGCCTACTACCTGTTCGACGTTGCCGATACGATCGATTTGGCGATCGCCGGCGATGCCGGCCTGGAGAGCCGCGCGGCATCGGAGCTTCCGCTTGGGTCCCCCACCTCGTCGGCATACTTGCAGTTTCCCGTTCCACCGTTGCTCGTCTCGCTGCCCGACACGACGATCTCCGGTCTGCATTGCTCGGTGCGGCTGAAGGCGTACGACTACGGCGTGATGTCGTTGCGCTTATCGTTCGACGCGGCCGGAACCTGGAGCGGCTTGGCCACCTTGGCCGATCGCGTGCGTGTCGACGAACGCATCGCAGAGTTTGCCGAGAAGACGCTTCTGCGCTTTTGCGACGAGCACGCCAACGCGCTCGACGACCGGCACGCGCCGCTCATCGAAGACTACTTCATCATCGAGATCGAGCGTTTCGCCGAGTCGGTCGACGCCGAGACGTTGCTGAGCGAGCACTTTACGGAGTTGGCCGGGTTGTTGCTCGGCGAGCGTAAGCGACTTGCCGCAACCGAGGCCGAAGAGGCGCTGCGAACGCGCTTCTCCTATCACGAAGACGACCTCACGATCGTCCAGTGGGACACCGCCTTCGTCTACGACCGGCCCGAGAGCGCGCGCGCCATCGAAGACATCCTCGAGTTCGCCAATACGCAACTGCTAGAGTTGCGAACCTACGACGCGCTGCTCGACCGCGAACTCGACGGCATTTATAAAATCGGCTCGGAGAAGCCCGCCCGATCCCTGCGCGGCCGGCGCGAAGCCGAACAGGCCGAATTCCTGCGCTATTTGATTGTCGACGTGCTCGAGCTGCTCGACCGGTCGAGCAACGCGCTCAAGGTGGTGGGGGACGCCTACTACGCGCGCATCTACCGTTCCGTCGCCAAGCGCCTCGGCCTAGCGGAATGGCAACGCCAAATCGACACCAAGCTTGCCAGCGTCGGCGACATCTATCGTTTCCTCAACGACCAAGCGCGCAGCCGCCGCGACGAATTCCTCGAGCTGATCATTATCGCGCTCATCGCCCTGGAGCTCATCGTCGGCGTCGCGACCCTACTCCATCACTAAAACTGTCATCCTGACAATTGGTGGCGGAGCGTACGGTAGTCGCCGTTGCGGAGCGTTACTCCGCGAGCATCCAGCCATTCGAGCAACGGTACTGCGTATTTTCGCGACGTGCCCAGCAAATCCCGAAACGCCGCGGCCGTCATGCGCTCGTTCGCGCGCAGATACGTTTCGACGCGCGCCCGGATCGCCGCAATCTGCGATCCTAAGTAGAGGTCGTCTCCGATCTTAACCAGCGCGCCGCCTACCAGAAGCGTGTCGAATGCCTGGTCGGCGCCGTCGATCTGCGACCGTTTGACGGCAGTTGCTACACCGGCGAACGATACCGGAAGAAACGGCCCAGCACCGTTGCGCGGGATCAGGCGATCGAAAAGCTCGCGCTGTTCGACGGACAGCGCCGGTTGATGGTCGAGGGTCGAATAGTACCCGCTGCGCGCTGCCAGCCGCCCGTTCTCCACGAACTCCGCAAAGATCCGCACGAGCAGCGATTCGGCAACGCCGAGTTCGCGCGCGAGTGAAATCGAGGTAACGCCCATTAACCACGGTCTTGCACGCTGGACCTCTTCGAGATGCTCGACCGCGCGTGCAAGAAAGCGCCGGGCGGATCCGGCGTCGACATACGCCGGCGGGCGCCGGATAGCCAACACCTCGTCGCGCGCGCCCAGGCGTTCGAGCGCCTCACGTGCCACGTCTTCCCGCAGGTTCGAGGCAAAAGCAATCGCCTCGAGATCGAGCGCGCACACATCGTCGGAACGCAACGCCGCCATCACGGCGGTTTCGGTGGGCGTGGATGCCTCGCCGATCGGTGCAAGGTCGAGCGCCTCCACGTATCCGCCGCCTAAGAGCGTCTTCGGCGACGGCCGGCGAATCACGAAACGTACGCCGGGAAACGCAACCGTCGCTTCGCGCAAATGAAGGTGCGCGAGCACTTCCTGCACGGCGGTCGGGGCGCTCTGGAACGTTAGGACGCCGGTAATTTCTGCGGCGCCGAGATACGCGCGGACCGGCGTGCGGCGGCGTAGGAGCGCCAACGCCGAAGCGAGCGGCGTAAAGCGTACCGTAAAACTCGAACGCGCGGAAAATCCGCGGCTGACCGCAACTTCGCCGCGCGCGATCGAATGGCGATCGACGTTGGGAAGGTTGAGTGCGACCCGCGAGCCCGCGGTAACGCGCGTACGCACCGTGCCAAATATTCCGATGCTGCGAACGCGCGCGGCTACATTGCTCGGTTCGAGTGCAAGCACCTCGCCGGCCGAAATCGTTCCCTGCATCAGCGTACCGGTAACGATCGTTCCGACCCCGGGCAAAACGAAAACGCGATCGATCGGAAGATATGCGGGCGCGTCGTCGGCGCGCGGGGGAAGCGCGGCGACCGCTTCGCCGATACGCGCGCGCAAGCCGTCGAGCCCTTCGCCGCTCACGCTGGATACGCCGGTCAAAGGTGCGTTTTCGGCAATCGAGCCGCGCAGCGCTTCGGCGATGTGCGCATACGCTGCCTCGCGCGCATCGGACGGGATCAGGTCGATTTTCGTCACCGCGACGATCGTCTGACGGACGTTGAGGTAGCGCAAGATGTCGAGATGCTCGCGAGTCTGCGGCATCACGCCGTCGTCGGCAGCCACCACGAGCAGCAGCACGTCCATCCCGGCCGCTCCGGCGAGCATATTGTGGAGGAATCGTTCGTGGCCGGGCACGTCGACGATTCCAGCCTCGCGGCCGTCGTTCAGAACCAGGCGCGCAAATCCCAAGTCGAGCGTCATGCCGCGCAGGCGTTCCTCGATCCAGCGATCGGGATTGACACCGGTTAACGCCGCCACCAGCGCGGATTTCCCGTGATCGACGTGTCCGGCGGTGCCGACGATCGCCATGGGAGCTTACTCGCCCCTACGTTGCGGACTTGATGCGATAGTCGTTTAAAATTTCGCGCGCGACCCGGAAACCCGATTCCGCGCCACCTTCCATAAAGCCCTGATCGGAGACCGACGTGTGCTCGCCGGCAAAGTGAACGCGTCCTTGCGGAGGTGCCTCGTGGCCGGCGATCGTCGTGTACTGGCCGACCAGCCAACACGAATAACTTGCGAGAATATTGGGGTCGGCTTGCGCGTTTCCGAACGTCGCCTTGCCGTTCCACGCGGGCGACACACCCGGCCAAATGTGGTCGAGCTGTCGAAAGAACGCGCGCACGTGCCGCCGCACCGCGTCCGAATCGCCGATCCGCGCGTAGGGGATCGGCGGCGTGTCCACCATGGCGGCGGCGCCGGCGGTAAACACTTCGATGATTCCGTCCCGACCCGGTTGGCCGAGCGTGAAGTCGAGCGCACTCTGAATCGGCAGCGTCGTCCAAATCTGTCCCGAAGCCGGTTCCGGCCATCGCCCTTGACGCATCCAAACGCGCCGGTCGAATTGGACGTGCAGTTTCGTATGATAACCGTAGCCCAGGTTGTCGATGGCGCGCGCCTTGGCCGCGTCGAAGCCGGCGCCCGAATAATCGACGCCGCGCAGCACGATGAAGGGAATCGCAAGGACCACGCGGTCGGCGTACACTTTTTCGGTCTTTCCGGCGGTGGCGAAGGTCAACGCATACGTTCCGTTCGAGAGGCGGCCGATCGCGAGCAAACGGCGATCGAACTGGATGCTGCCGGCAGGAAGCGATGCCACGATCGCCTCCGGCAGCGCCTGGCTCCCGGCGGCGAAGATGTACTTCTGATCGGACGATCCCAGCACGTTCATCTGGTGGTTTTCGTGGTAGCGGCGCTGACCACCGAGCTGCACGACCAGATTGAGCGCGCTCAGCTCCTCGGTCGTACGGCCGTATTCGTTGAAGTACGCTTCATCGATAAGGCGCCCGAGCTGCGACGTCGCACCCCCGGGCACGTAGCGCACGATCCAGTCGTGCATGCTCATCGCGTCCAGGCGCCGAGCCTCGGCGGTGGCGTTGGCGTAGGTCGTAAGGGCGTTCACCTTTCCGAGCTGCAGCTGCATGATCGGATAAACCTTCGCGAAGTCGCGGTCGGCGTCGGCCATCGAATAGTAGCGGCCATCGATGTAACAGGTGTCGCGAGAATGCGGCGGCCGGGCCGCGATGGTGTCGAGAAGCCGCAAGCCGAAGCGACGAGCCAAGCGGTGCATGTTGACGTGCAGCGAGTCGACCATCGCACCGCACCACTCGGTGTGCTGGCCGTCGTCCCAGTACGCGCGTTCGGAGTGCATTCGTCCGCCGATTCGCGCCGACGACTCGTAAATCGTCGATTCGATCCCCGCGTCGCGCAAGTGCATCGCCGCCACCAGTCCGGCAATGCCGGCACCGACGATCGCGATCCGCTCCCGTCCCCGGGCTTGCGAACCGCCGCACGCAACTAACGCGGGAAGGCTTGCGGCTCCGAGGGCGGCGAGCGACAGCGTGCGGAGAAACTCCGTGCGCGTCGCGCCTCCGCCCGTTCCCTCGGCTCGCGCGGCCACGCCGCGGAGCACTCGCATGAGCGCGCGTCGTGCCATTACAACTTGAGGTTCAGGTCCACGAAGAAGTTCAGCGGTTGAATCACCGCGGTCGCTCCGACCTCGGTGATGTTGAAGAACGTTCCGTAGGGGTATTTCACTTGAACCGGCGGGTTCGTCAGAAAGTTCCCCGACGAGGGTAGCACGTTCGACGGCAAGTTGCTGTACGTGCACGTCTGGCCGTTGTCCCACGCGTACCCGCGCTGGCCGCACACGTTGACGATGTTATTGATCGTCGCGGTGACGCCAACGCGCGGCGAAACGTCGTAGCTCAGCTGCAGGTTCAAGGTGAACTGCGAAGGCTCGCGCAGCGATCCCAGGTTGTCGAATTGATTCCCGGTATACGGATCGGGAATGAAGATGGCCGAGGGGATAGGCGCGGTGAAGTTATTTGCGTTCCCGCACGAGACGCCGGGCGTTTTCGGCGTCAACGCCGGTAGTTTGGAGCAGTACTGCGGCACGTATCCCGGATAGATCAGCGGCGAACCGTAATACGAACCGTCGATATAGTGCAGTGACGGCGTCACGGCAAACCGCGCACGCCGGTAGTTGAGGATGAGCGAAACGACGTTTGGCACTTCGTACCCGTTGGAGTAGCTAAACGGTCCCGGAATCGTGTCGTACGGCGTATACCAGCCGTTCGTATCGAGCAACGGCTGCAGACCGTAACTGTAGTACGGGTTCGGAACCTTGAGTTTCCCCGGGTTACTGGCGTAGATGTTCGAAAGCGCCGGTGCCGCATTCGCCCCGAACTGCCCGGAACCGCACGCCTGCCAGTTCGGCGAGCCGGCGGTCACCCCGGCGCAGGCGTGGGTGAACGAATTGAACTGCTCGATGCCTTGGTTGATGTTGTCGATCACGCTCTGGCCGTTGATCGGGCTAAACTTTACTTTGTTATTCGTATACGTATACGAGAGCAGATAAGAGAACCCGTCTTTGGCAAAGTCGCCGCCTTGCAGCGAAAGCTCGACGCCGTACGAATGTTGCGTCCCGACGTTGAGCCCCGCCAACGTGCCGCCGAGCGGATCGATGGCTTTATACTCCACTTGATTGCGGGTCGAGCGGTAGAACGGCGTCACCTTGAAGGAGATGTTGGTCCCCTTCAGGTGTTTCTCGAGCGAGAGATCGTAGTTAAACGATGTATCTGGATAGATCGAATGGTCCGGTGTGGTATAGCCGAACGAATAAAACTGTGCGATAAACGATGCCAGGTTTTGTTGATACGTATTGTACTGGTAGTACGACGAAGCTTCGGCTCGCGCATACTTTCCGTAGGAGCCGCGAAGCACGGTGTTGGGATCGAGCGTATACGTGAACGACGCGCGCGGTTGAAACACGTTGGAGACCGACAAACCGGCGGGCACGTTGGTCAGGCCCACGCCGGGATTGATCGCACCGTTTACCCACATGGGAGCGAAACCGCCGGCGCAGCCGCCGAACGCACCGGAAGACGGATCGAAGGTCCACTGCGGCGCTTGGCCCAGCCTGCCGCAGTGCTCGCGGTCGTAGGCGTTGAACCAAAACTGGCGCGCCGGGTAACCGCTCATGAGATCGTCGGTCGCGTACATGAAGTGGTCGTAGCGCGCGCCGATATTCACCGTTAGCCGGTCGTTAGGCTGCCACAAGTCGGTCGCCGAATACGAGGTGAAATACGGCTGGACGTTGTCGACTTGGGCGCTCTGGCCGTTTTCGGTGACGATCCAGTGCGCGTGCGCGAGCGCCGCCGGCGACCCCGCTGGAGCGTTTCCCGGGGTGAGATTGACTCCGCCGCCGCCCGGCAGCGGGCCGCCCTGGCTGCGATAGTCGAAACAACTCCACACCTGTCCAGTTTGGTAGTTATAACAGCTGCCGTTCTTTCCGACGTAGCTCGACAGCACGGTGCCCAGTCCGGTCGAGAACATACCGCCGTCGTAGAGGTAGTTATTGGTTCCAAGGCTCGACGTGTTCGAATCGGTGGAGCTGAAGGTTGCGTTGTACGTCTGTGCGCGCTGCGTCGTGAAGGTCGACTGCGCGGTGAGCAGATTCTTCGACGACAGCTGATTCGAATACACTAGACCGGCGCCGGCGATGTGGGCGAGCACTTCGTAATCGGCCAGCTCGGCGCCAAAAGCGAGCTGCGCGCTGGTCGGGGCGCTGATGAACCAGTCGGAGTACTCACCGTAGGTGGTAAAGCGCAGGTACGAGTGTTCGTCGAAGTTCTTCTGGTACTGCAGTTTTTCGATCGCGTAGCCGTTGTAGGAACCGTCCCGTTGGTTGGGCATAACCAGCGACTGGTCGGGCAACTGACTCGGAAACGCTGCGTTGGAGACGAGCTTCCCGGCTTCGGGAGTTTGCATCAGCGCGCCGGTATAGTACGTCGACGTCAGGTACGGAATCGGGTAGCCGAAGCCGAGCGTCTTGGCAACCGAAGGATCGATGCCGAGGTCGTTTTGCGAACTGTAGAACCACGTGTTGATGCCGCCGGTGATGTAGAGCATCTGGATGTCGTCGCGCAGTCCGGAGTTGTGATGCGGAATCCCGAAATGGACGTTGACCACGTTCTCGCGATCGAAGTTCGTCGACTGCGCGTAACTCGGGCCTGGCGCAAACACCGCGCCATAGTTCTTACCCGCGGTACTCCCGTCGAGGATGCCCTGACCAAAGAGGTTGAATGCCGGATTGCCGCTCGGCACGTAAAGCGGGTAGAAGTACAGCGGATCGCCGGCACCGTTGAACTGACTGCCGTATCGGTAGTCTTGATTCGAGCCGGCGATGCCGACGTAGTAGGTGAAGAGACGGTCGGGTGTCGCACCGCCGAGTTCGACGATCGCCGAGTGATAGAAAGCGGGGGCTCCAACCGAGAGCTGCGCCGTGGCGTAACCCGGATGCGTGCCGGTTTTGATGACTTGATTGATGTAGCCGGCTAATCCCGATGAGTTCGACGTTGCCGCGGTGCCGCCGGTGTACACTTGCACTTCCTGGTTGCCCAGGCTCGTGAGGGTGGTGATCGGCGCGAGGTCCGACTGACGCGTGACCGGGAGACCGTCGAACTCGTAAGCGACCTGGTCGATGTCGCCGCCGCGCACGTACACGCCTTGATACCAGCCCGCCTGCGTGGACGGGACGTTAACACCCGGCGCGCTGGAGATCGCACCGTAGGCTTGCATCATCGACCCGGAGCCGCCGAGAGCTTGAGCCGCTTTCTGCCCCGAAGCGCCGATGGAGTACACGTCGCTGGTGACGCCCGCCCGCACCAAGTTCTGCGCGGACCGCGACGTCGTATGCGCGATCGTTTTCAGGGTGCGCGTCATCGCGATATTCGCGCTGGCCGACTGGTCGGCGAGGACCAGGACGCCCGGCTGCGACTGCGAGTCGTATCCGCTCTTGCTGGCGCTGACGGTGTACGTGTCGGGCTCGAGCGAGATGAACGAGTAGGTCCCCGACGCATCGGTTGTGGTCGTCGCGGTCTGCGACGGGGAGAGCGCAACGACCGTAGCGCCCGCCAGGGGTGCACCGCTTCCCGCCTCGGTCACCCGCCCGTGCAACGTGCCGGTCGTGCCGGCCAGGAGCGCGCATGGGAAGGCCACGCACACGAGTCCGGCAACCACCGCAACGGTCCATCTGCTCACAACGATGCCCCCACGCAAGAAGACGCCTACTTGACGAAGAGTAACGCCGTAAAACACGAGACTCCTATAGAGCCGGCGGACAAATTCGCGCGCCAAGTTTGTGGACGGGCAACAACATCACGACGCATCGCTCTCCAGGAGCCGGGCCGCAAGCGAGAGCTCAAATCGTACGTCGTTGTCGTCGAAGCGGACGCCGAGCACCTCCGCGGCGCGGCCGAGCCGGTAGCGCAGCGTGTTGCTGTGGATGCCGAGTATGCGGGATGCTTCCCGCATGCGAAAGCCCGAGCGCGCAAACTCGAAGACGGCCGCCGCCAACCCCTTACCTCCGCGTTGCGCGAGCAACGGCGATACGATGTCGTCCAAGAAGGTCCGGCGCGCTTCCACGTCGCCCGAAATGACCCTCGGGACCAGCACGTCGTCGAAGTCGCAGACGGCGCCCCGGTTACGATACCGAATGAGCGACACCGCCTCGCGGTAGCTTGTGCGCGCCCCCGACGTGCCGGCGTAGAGGCGCCCAGTGACGAGGCTGAGGGTTTTGTCGCCCAAGGTCGCGATAACGGACGCCGGCGCGATATCCTCGGGCGCGAGAAACGGAACGCGATTGAGCAGCACCGATACCAACGGCGCCGCACCGGCGGCGCGAAGAAACTCGCGCACGCGGCGCGCAATCCGGTCGCGCCGCAAGAAATTTTCGCGCCCGAGCGGGATCTCGTCGGGAAGCAACACGATTCCGGCACGATGGCGGCGATCGGGATCGAATCCGAGAAGCCGTACGCGCTCTTGGGCGGCAGGATCGGACTCGCTTTCCGATTCGAGCAGCGATAAGACGGAAGCGTACCCGAGACTCGCCTCCAACGCCGCCAGCTCGCGTTGGTGCGCGATGTGGATCGCGGCGACCAGGGCGGCGTACTCGGCAGCTCGATGATCGAGCTCGGAGAGCGGCTCGCCGCCTTCGATAATCCACACCGCGCCGACGAACTCGGAGCCGAGCCGGATCGGGCACGCGACCCGAGCCGCCAGCCCGATCTCCGGCATCGGCGGAACCCGCACCGGCTTGTCGCTGGAGCGCAGGCGGCGGGTGAGACCCGTCGACTCCAAGGCATGTAGCATCATGGACGGCGTCTGCGCGCGCGCAAGCGTTTCACGCCGAATGGCATCGGTGCGATCGTCGATCGAGCACGAGGCGAGGAGCTTTCCACCGGGATCTTCGAACGTGACCGATCGGCCGATCAGCGGCGATAGCGTGCGTGCGAGGTCGTCGAGGGTTGCTTCGCGTGAGGCCGCGCGCATCAAGGCGTGATGGATCTGATCCGAGCGCTCGATAATGCGATACGGTTCGGCGACGATCGCCCGATGCAGCTCCTCGGTGACGCGCGCGAACGGGACCTCGAACGGGATTTCTATCAGCGGCAACGCCGCCCGGTCTGCGGCCGCGCGCTCGGTATCGGAGAACGCCACCACGTAGCGCGGAACCGCCAAGCCGACCCCGGCGACGCCGCGAGACGCCAACGCTTCAATCAGCGCCTCCTGCTCGCTCGCTCCGGCCGGACGGCTATACCCAGTCGTGAGCAGAAAGTAGCCGGACGGCACCCAGGGTGCCGGGTCGGGCATATCGACGACGTGCGACCAAAGCACCGACCGGTCGAGTCCGGCCTCTCCGGCCACCAAGCGAGCGCGCTCGAGCGCTGGGAGTCGCAGGATCTCCCGAACGGTCAGCGGCGGCGAACGTTTGTTGGAGTTCTCCTCCAAAAACGGTGGCAAAATTGTGCTTCCCATACGTGGCTTTGGCCTGCTGGGAGCGATTACACTCGATAGAGAACGCGTCCTTGAGAGAAATCGCCTTGCCAACTGTAACCGGTACCAACGCCTCGATCGTCAGCCGGCGCGTGGCGAGCGTCGCCCGCGGCGTTTCGGTCGCGCATCCCATTGCCCTCGATCGCGGCTCGGGAGCCGTGGTCTGGGACGTAGAGGGCCGTCGCTACTACGATTTCGTCGGCGGCATCGGCACGCTCAACGTCGGCCACGCCCGTCCCGAAGTCGTCGCCGCCATTGCCGAACAGGCCGCTCGTTTGACGCACGCCTGTTTTCAGGTCGCCAGCTACGAGCCGTACGTCGCGGTCGCCGAACGGCTCAACCAGCGCGCGCCGGGGACATCGCCGAAAAAAACCGCGCTCTTCTCGGTCGGCGCCGAGGCAACCGAAAATGCGGTAAAAATCGCGCGCGAGTATACTCGCCGCCCGGCCGTCATCGCGTTTCAGCACGCCTACCACGGCCGCACGCTTTTGGCGCTTTCCATGACCGGAAAAATCGAGCCGTACAAACAGCATTTTGGACCGTTTTGCGGTGAGATCTATCACGCGCCGTTTCCTTACGAACATCGCGGGATCACGACCGCCCGCGCGTTGAACGCGCTCGAGGGCATCTTCGAAAGTACCGTCGCCGGGGATCGCGTCGCCGCAATCATTTTCGAACCGGTACTCGGCGAAGGCGGATTCGTTCCCGCCCCGATCGAGTTCGTACGCGAGCTTCGCCGCATCGCGTCGGAACGCGGGATCGTGCTGATCGCCGACGAGATCCAAACCGGCTTCGGGCGTACCGGGACGTTCTTCGCGTGCGAGCAGTACGGCATCGAGCCGGACTTGCTGACGACCGCGAAGTCCTTGGCAGGAGGTCTGCCGCTCGCCGCGGTCACCGGAAAAGCCGAGATCATGGACGCGCCGGCGCCGGGCGGACTCGGCGGTACGTTCGCCGGAAATCCGCTCGCCTGTGCGGCGGCACTGGCCACGTTCGATATCATCGACGAAGCGTTCCTGGCGCGCGCGCGAACGGTCGGCGCACGGCTCGACGCAACGCTACGCGCTCTGCAAGCGCGCTTCGCGCAAATCGAAGACGTGCGCGGACTCGGCGCAATGGTCGCGATGGAGCTTTCATCGGGCGCGCCGCAGATCGTCGAAGCGGCTCGCGAGCGCGGCTTGTTGCTGCTGCTCGCCGGAACGCGGAACGTCATCCGCATTCTGGTACCCCTGGTCATCGACGATGCCGAACTCGGCGAAGCCCTCGACATCCTATCGGCGAGCGTCGAGGCGGTATTGAAAAACTCCCAATCCGAAACTCAACGAGGTGCGTAGAAAATTACGAACGATCGCGAACGCGAAGCCTACGAATACACGCAGCGAATCCTGGAGCTCATCGAGACGCCGGACATCACACGCGACGAAGCCGACTGGATCACGCGCGAGACGGTCGAATCATTTCGCGATCATATCAACCCGGGTTTTTTGGAATATCGGAAAGCGACCAGCGTAGACGGCGCGGAAGCAGTCGTCGAGTGGGCCGACGCCGGCCCGAACTCCTATCGAGACGTCACCGGGCGCGAGTACATCGACTGCCTGGGTGGCTTCGGCATCTTCAACGTCGGACACCGGCATCCGAAGGTCGTCAAGGCCGTCATGAATCAGCTGCGACGCCAGCCGCTGCACAGCCAAGACCTGCTCGATCCGTTGCGCGCGATGCTTGCCAAAGCGCTGACCATGCTGACGCCTTCCGGCCTCGATTACGCGTTCTTCTGCAACAGCGGCACCGAAGCGGTCGAAGGCGCGCTTAAGCTGGCGCGTGCCTACGACGGCTCGAAACAAACGATCGTGGCGGCAACCAAAGGCTTCCACGGCAAAAGCTACGGTTCGCTGTCGGCAAGTGCGAAAGCCGAGTTTCGCCGGCCGTTCGGTCCGATGCTCCCCAACATCGAGCACGTGCCGTTCAACGATCTGCCGGCGCTGGCCGACATGATGACGTCGTGCAAAGCCGTCGGCGAAGACGTCGGCGCGGTGCTGCTCGAGCCCATCCAAGGGGAAGGCGGCGTCAATATTCCTTCCGACGCGTATCTCCCGGGCGTGCGCCGGTTGTGCGACGAGTTCGGCTCGCTGCTCATCCTCGACGAAGTACAAACCGGTATGGGGCGCACCGGGAAGATGTTTTGCTGCGAACATTACGACGTCGCGCCGGACCTCATGTGTCTTGCGAAAGCGTTCGGAGGCGGCGTGATGCCGGCCGGTGCCGTCGTCGGGCGGCGCGATATCTTTGCCAGGCTCTTTGACAATCCGTTCCTGCACACGTCCACTTTCGGCGGAAATCCTTTGGCGTGCGCTGCGGCCCTGGCGACCATCAACGTGTTAATCGAAGAGCGCCTTCCCGAACGCGCGGCCAAAATGGGCGAGCGCATGCTGGCGGGCATTCGCCGGGGCGCGGCCGGCCACCGGGATCTGGTCGTCGACGTGCGCGGAAAAGGCTTGCTGATCGCGCTCGAGTTTTGCGATAACACCACCGGTTTCGAGTTTGGGAAGCGCATGCTCGATCGCGGCGTCCTGGTCTCCGGGACGTTGGTCAACGCGCGCACCATTCGCGTCGAGCCGCCGCTGACGATCGAAGAGGGACAGGCCGACTACGTGTGCCAAGCTCTGGCGGAAAGTTTGAACTCGATGTCCGGCCGGATCACCACGGGAGTATAAACGATGCAAACGATGCCCACGTCGACCGTCGATATCGACGACGTCCTGCGAAACGTCCCGCGCCTCGAGGGCGCGATTCCGATGTACGTCGACGGCGCCTGGCGGCTCGCAAGGGACGGAGCGACCCGCGATCTCATCAACCCGGCCAACGGCGAACGCATCGCAACGGTCGCCGAGGCCGCCGAGAGCGACGCCGAACTCGCGATCCGCGCGGCTCGCAAAGCCTTCGACGAGGGGCCATGGGGTTCGATGTCGGCAGCCGACCGCGCGGCCATGCTGTTCAAAGTCGCCGATGCCATCGACGCGCATCGGGACGAGTTCGTGAGCATCGATACGCTCAACAACGGAAAGCCGCTGCGCGAGTGCGAGTACGATGCCGTCGATGCCGCGAACTGCTTCAGATATTACGCGGGATACGCAACCAAGCCGCACGGCCAGACCTTCGACGTCCCGGCGCCCTCGCAAACTTTTACCGTCCGGGAACCGATCGGCGTTTGCGGCCAAATCGTTCCTTGGAATTACCCGTTGCTGATGGCGGTTTGGAAGCTCGCGCCGGCGCTTGCTGCCGGAAACGTCTGCGTGCTCAAACCGGCGGAGCTGACGCCGCTGTCGGCGTTACGTCTGGCGAAGATCTTCGAGGAACTCGAATTCCCCAAAGGCGTGGTCAACGTCGTGACCGGCGCCGGCGCCACCGTCGGTCACGCGATCGCGGAAAGTCTGCTGGTCGATAAAATCGCGTTTACGGGCGGCACCAAAACCGGCCGCAGCATCATGCATGCGGCGACGTCGAACTTGAAGAAAGTCTCGCTCGAGCTCGGTGGAAAGTCGCCCAACGTGGTCTTCGCCGACGCCGATTTCGACACGGCAGTCGATTACGCGCTGTTTGGAATCTACGCGAACGCCGGACAAGTTTGTTCGGCCGGTTCGCGCTTGTTGCTGCAGGAATCGTTGCACGACCGATTCGTCGAACGTTTGGTCGAACGCGCCAAGAAGATTCGCGTTGGGGACGGTTTCGATCCGAACACCGAGATGGGACCGATTATTTCACCCGTGCACCGCGAACGCGTCGAAGCGTATATCAAAATCGGGATCGACGAGGGAGCGACGCTCCGGTGCGGAGGCAAGCGGATGGGCGGCGCGCTCGCAGCCGGCAACTTCATCGAACCTACGATCTTCGACGACACGACGCCGTCGATGCGAATCGTGCAAGAGGAAATCTTCGGTCCGGTACTAGTCGTTCAGACGTTCGGCGACGAAGCCGGCGCCATTAGCATGGCCAACGACACGGTCTACGGCCTCGCGGGTGCGGTGTTCACGCAAGACGTCGCCAAAGCTCATCGCGTCATTCGAAAGCTGCGCGCGGGTATCACCTGGGTCAACACCTACCATCCCACCTACAACGAGGCGCCGTGGGGCGGCTACAAGCAGTCGGGCTTCGGCCGCGAACTCGGCACCTACGGCTACGACGCCTACACCGAAGTCAAACAGATCAACGTCAATCTCGACGTGCAGCCCTCCGGCTGGTTCGGCGACTAGACTTCGACCTCGACGAGGCGTGCGAGCTATTACGCTTCGAACACGTCCGGAGCCCACGTCAGGGTCGCGATAACGGTGTCGTCCTCTTCCGGCGCGACGGTGCGCAAATCGAAGAGCAGGCGGCCGGCGTCGACGCGCCCGACGATTGCCGGAGTGTCACGGCGTAAGCGCGCCGCCAGCACGTCGGGGCGCTCGGGCGACAGGGCGACGGCGATCGAAGCGATTGGCATTTGCGGCAAGGCGCCCCCGCCTACGTAGGCATCGCTGTCGACGATAGCGGCGCCGGGGACGGCCGCGACGTAGGCGCGCGCGCGTTCGCGAAGCTCGTCGAGCGATGTGGCCAGCATGCGATAGAATGGAATGCGCGCGCGCGACGTCCGATCGCAATGCAGATGCAGCGTTGCGGCTAAAGCGGCCAGCGTCATCTTGTCGACGCGCAGGGCTCGCAACAGCGGATTCGCGCGCAGACGGGCAATGGCGCGGGACTCACCGACGATCGCGCCGGCTTGCGGCCCGCCTAAGAGTTTATCTCCCGAGAACGTCACCAACTCGATGCCGTCGGCCAAACAGTCTTGAACCGTGCGCTCGTGGGGCAGGCCGTACTCGGCGAGATCGACGAGCAGGCCGTTGCCGAGGTCTTCAACTACGGCGACGCCGGCACGGCGGCCGAGCGCGGCTAATTCTGCACCTCCGACCTCGTTCACGAATCCTTCGATTCGATAGTTCGATGGGTGAGTTCGCAGCAGCAATGCGGTGCGCGCGCAGAGCGCGGCTTCGTAATCGCTCGAATACACGCGGTTGGTCGTCCCGACTTCGCGCAGAACCGCACCGCTGCGTTCGAGGACGTCGGGCAAGCGAAAGCCGCCGCCGATTTCGACCAATTGGCTGCGGGCGACCACGACCTCGCGCCCCTTGGCAAACGTGTCGAGCACCAACAATACCGCCGCGGCGCAGTTGTTTACCACCAGCGCGTCCGGCGCGCCGGTAACCTCGCAGAGCACGTCGGTGACGCGATCGTAGCGGGATCCGCGTTCGCCGGCCGCCAGATCGTACTCGAGGTTCGAATATCCGTGCGAAAGCCGCTCGACGGCCGAGAGCGCATCGTGCGCGAGCGGCACGCGGCCGAGATTGGTGTGCGCGATGATCCCGGTGGCGTTGATCACGGGCGTCAGCTCTTGGAGGGCCGCATCGCCAAGGCGTGCCAGCACTGCCGTAAGAACGGCTTCGTACGTAGGAGGCTCGCCGGAAGCACGCGCGCGGTAGAGCACTTGCTCCACCGCGCGTTTAACCGCTCCCCGTCCTAGCTTCGCTTCGAATTCGACGACCGCCGGATCTTCTAAGAGGCGGTGCACGGCCGGCACCTGCCGCCGATCGTCGCTCGCCTTTTTAGGAGACGTGTTTACTGAGCATCGACGTGATCGCGTTCTCGGGAACGTATCCGACGATGCGATCGACCGCCTGCCCACCCTTGAAGAGGATGAGGCACGGAATACCCGACACCTGGTACTGCCCTGCCAAACTGGGATTGTCGTCGGTGTTGAGCTTAACGAACTTCGCCTTGCCGGCGTGCGCGCCGGCGACCTTCTCCACGACCGGACCGAGCATTTTGCACGGCCCGCACCACGGCGCCCAAAAATCCACGAGCACCGGCTGGGTGCTCTGTAAAACTTCGCTTTCGAAGTCCGCCTGCGTAACGTTAGCTAATGCGCTCATAAAATGTGCCTCAAATCCTCCACAGCTGTGACCGCTGGAGCCACGATAAGGTTTCAATCCTAGGGGTCCCTGGTTTGTTCAGATCGAGGAGCCGACGGGCGAAGTTTGCTATGGCAAATGAGCCCCGCGGCGACGAAGATATGAGCAAATCAGGACCCCTAGAGTTCGGGCTGTTGGGGCTCTCCGGTAATTTCGGTAATCTGTTTTGCCTGCTTCCCAAGGTTGGTGATCGCGATGACTTCTTCGCCGTCGCCCAGGCGCTGCAGGCGGACGCCCTTGGCGTCGCGTCCGGTCTTGCGAATCTCGCCGACTTTTAAGCGAATAACCTGGTTGCCCGAGGTAATCATCAGGATTTGGTCGTCCGGCGCGACAAGAATCTGGTCGACGACCTTTCCGATATCGTCGCGTTGACGTGCGAACGCCTTGACGCCCTTGCCGCCGCGCGACGTATGCCGGTATTCGTCGATCGGCGTGCGCTTCCCGAACGCCAGCGACGTCACCAGCAGCACTTCGCGGCGGCCGTCCTCGACCATGTCCATCGCAATGACGTTGTCGCCGTTTTCGAGCGTCATGGCCTTGACGCCGCGCGCGTTGCGCCCCATCGGGCGCACGTTCTTCTCGTTGAAGTGAACCGCCATGCCCTGGGTCGAGCCCAAGATGATGTCGTGCGATCCGTCCGACAAGTCGACCGCCAGCAGTTCGTCGCCGTCGTCGAGCCCGATGGCGTTGAGCCCATTGCGCCGGACGTTCGCGAACTCTTCGAGCTTCGTCTTCTTGATGACGCCCCGTTTGGTAACCATGACGAGATACTTCTCGCCCGCGAACTTGTCGATCGGAAACACCGCCGAGACCTCCTCGCCCGGTGGCAGCGTTAGGAGATTGACGAGCGCGGTGCCGCGCGCTTGGCGCGTCGTGTCGGGGATCTCGTATCCACGCAGACGATAGACGCGCCCCTTATTCGTAAAGAAGAGCACGTGATCGTGGGTCTTGGTTACGAAGAAGTTCCGTACCACGTCTTCGCGTTTGAGATTGGAAATGCCGGTGACCCCGCGCCCGCCGCGATTCTGGGTGCGGAAGGTGTCGAGGGTCACACGTTTGATGTAGCCGCCGACCGTGTACGTCACGACGACGTCGATGTTCGGAATCAGCTGCTCCATCGAGATTTCGTCCTCGGCGGCATCGATTGTCGTGCGGCGCTCGTCGCCGAATCGCCGCTTGATCTCCAGCGTTTCGTCTTTGACGATTTGCGCCACCCGGCGCGGGCTGCGGAGGATGTCTTCCAGCTCGGCGATCGTCTTGATCAGCTCGGCGTACTCGTCTTCGATTTTCTTGCGCTCGAGTCCGACCAGCGTGCGCAGCCGCATGTCGACGATAGCTTGCGCCTGAACGTCGCTGAGGCTGAATCGCGCCGAAAGCCGCTGCTTGGCCTCGTCGGTCGTTTGACTGCCGCGAACGATCTCGATGACCTCGTCGATGTTGTCGAGCGCGATGCGATAACCTTCGAGCAGGTGCGCGCGCTCTTCGGCCTTCCGCAAGTCGTATCGCGTGCGCCGGGTAACCACGTTGCGCCGGTGGGCGATGAAGTGCTCGAGCAGTTGTTTGAGCGTAAGGACTTGCGGCTCGAGGGCCACCGAACCGTCGGCGCGCGGTTCGCCAACCGGAACCAGCGCGAGCATGTTAAACCCGAAGCTCGCCTGCAGAGGCGTGTGCTTGAACAGTTGGTTCAGCACCACTTTCGGGGTCGCCGACTTTTGAAGTTCGATCACGACGCGCATGCCCTTGCGGTTCGACTCGTCGTCGAGGCGCGCGATGCCGGCGATACGCTTCTCCGAGTGCGCTTCGGCGATGGCCTCGATGATTCGCGATTTGTAGACTTGGTACGGAATCTCGGTAATAATGATCTTGTAACGCCCGCGATCCTCGACGATTTCGGCTTTCCCGCGAATGGCGACCGACCCGCGACCGGTTTTGTACGCTTCGCGGATCGCTTCGTGTCCTAAAATCGTGCCGCCGGTTGGAAAGTCGGGGCCTTTGACGATGTCGCACAGTGCGTCGTCGGTGGTCTCGGGGTCGTCGATCAACGCCGCCACGGCGTCGGAAATCTCGTTGAGATTGTGCGGCGGAATGTTCGTCGCCATACCGACCGCGATACCGGACGACCCGTTAATCAGCAACTGCGGCAGGCGCCCCGGCAGGACGGTCGGCTCGATGCCCTGGTTGTCGAAGTTGGGGATGAAGCCGACCGTCTCTTTATCGATATCGGCCAAAACTTCGAGTGCGGTGCGCGCAAGCCGGGCTTCGGTGTAACGATAGGCGGCCGGCGGATCCGGGTCGATCGAGCCGAAGTTGCCGTGACCGTCGACGAGCGTATACCGGAGCGTAAAGTCCTGAGCCAAGCGCACGAGCGCGTCGTACACCGACTGATCGCCGTGCGGATGGTAACTTTTCAGAACCTCGCCGATGATACCGGCGCACTTCCGATGCTGCTTACTCGGATCGAAGCCCATCTCGCGCATCGCATACAGAATGCGTCGCTGCACCGGCTTGAGACCGTCGCGCACGTCGGGCAACGCCCGCGAGGCGATAACGGACATGGCATACGAGAGATAGCTCTCTCGCATTTCGTCTTCGACGTTGACTTGTTGAATGATATCGTTATTCACGTACTAGGGGTCCGTTTGCGGGCGCGAAGCCCGCAAAGAAAACGGCAATCTCCAAAGGTGGCAGAGGCTTTGGAAACCTTTGCTCCGGAAGTGAGAATACCCTCGAAATTCTCCGAAAAGGACTTTCCCGGCACGTCATCCGCCGGGCACGGCCGGAAATCGTTATTCGTCGTCGAGCGGATGGTTTGAGGGACGCTGGTGGAGGAAAAACGTACGCGAATATTTTGCCGGGATCGGGGAGAACGGACGCGGGTTCTGCAGGAAGTTGAAGGAATCGTCGATGGTATTGGCGCGGACGTCGGTGTTGCCGAGGCTGCCGAGATTCCAGGTCGCCTCGATGAACTTGACCAGACTGCCGAACTCGTACTGCGTGTGGGAAACGTAGCCTTTCTTAGCATACGGCGAAACGATCAGCATCGGGACGCGAATGCCCAAGCCTTGGTAATCGATCTGCTGCGGCGGAACGTGATCGTAGAGGCCGCCCCAGTCGTCCCATACGACGACGATGGCGGTCGTGTTCCAGTATTGGCTCTGACCGATCGCATTGACCACCTGTGCCACCCACGACGGCCCCATGTCGGGGTGCGATCCGGGATGGTCGGAGTTCGCAAAATCGGGGCACACCCACGTGACCGACGCCAGCTTGCCGCTGGAAATGTCGGGAAGCAGATTCGTCGTTGCGACGACGTTGGTTTTCCATTCGGATCCGTAGCGGACGGCGTGAATCGCGTCAAACGCGTTCCAGATGTTTCCGTCGAAGCCGCTGCCGATGGGCGGCACGTAGTATTTCCAACTCACGCCTTTGGCGTCGAGCAAGTCGCGCAGCGTCTTGTATCCAAGGCACGGGAACGGGCCGGCAGGGGTCGGAAGGTACACTTTTTTCGTCGTGATGAGCGCCGTCGTCGTGCCTGCGGGAGCATCGCATCCCCACGGTTGTTGTGACGGAAAATCGATGAGCGCTTGGGTCGAGTTGATCTTGGTGCCGGCAGCAATGAGGTCCTGGTGCGCGGTGAAGCTCCCGCTGCCTTGCGTCGAAAACGTGCGATCCGCGAGCACGTACTGTTGGGCGAGATTCCAGTACGGTTGGACGTCGGAGCGATTCGCGTATTGGTAGACGTAGGAGAGATCTTGGTTGTTCTCGACCCGAATCGTGTTGAATCCGTCCATTTTGCCGCCGTCGTACGAAGCCTCGAACTGAGGGTAGCCGTTATGCGGCGCGAGCTTCATTTGCAGCGGCATCTGCTTGAGTTTAATGACGATTTGCTTGCCCGGATTGTTCGGATCCTGGCCCATGCCTTGGGTCACCGTGTCGGCCCCAGGATACCCGTTGAACAAGTTGTCGACCGTACGATTCTCCTGGATCAGAATCACCACGTGCTGTATTTTTTGACCGCTCGGCGTGGGCGATGCCGAAGGGATAACCGGCGGCGTCGTACCGCCCCCGCCTCCCGACGAACCGCCGCAAGCGGCAACGGCGGCCGCAGTTGCTGCCAAGCAGCACGACAACAAACGCGAGATCTTCAACGTCTTCCTCTTTCTTCTTTCGGAGCTTTGCGCGAGGGCATTTAAATGTCCTCGGCGCATCGTTCAAGCTGAGGATTTCCTTGACAGATAAAGCCAGATTGAGTAACTCCGGTCAATAATGAGCGGCACCGCATGATACGCCGGATTCTTCGCAGCGAAAACGCGCTGCGCGAGTTTGCGGCCTCGTTCGCACAGCGTCTCAAGCCGGGCGATGCCGTCGCGCTTTCCGGCCCGCTGGGATCGGGCAAAACCACGTTTGTCCGCGCGGTCGTCGAAGCGCTCCATCACGACGACGAAACGTCGAGCCCGACGTTTACGTTTTGGCATCGCTACGCCGGCGTGCCGCCGATCGATCACGTCGATCTCTTTCGCATCGAGGATCCGAGCGAGTTAGCCGAGCTCGGTCTCGAAGAAGCCTTCGGAGACGATGCGATCGCGTTGGTCGAATGGTGGCGCAACGCTCCGTCTCTCGTTCCGGCGCGACGATACGAAATAGAGATCGACGGCGCCGGCGACGGACCGCGCACGATCGTCGTAACGGAGCCGGCGTGAAGATCCTCGCAATCGACGGGGCGCTCGGCGGATTCTCTGCCGCGCTCGCCGCCGGCAGCGACATCGTGGCCGCGCGGTACGAGACCGGAAACGTCGCCTTGGAAAAAGGACTGGCGATGGTCCGTGAGGTTCTGGTGCAGGCACAGATGGAAGCAACCGCACTCGACCGGCTCGCAGTCGGAATTGGGCCAGGCGGATTCACCGGCTTGCGCATCGCCATCGCCTATGCGAAGTCGCTGGCTCTCGCTTGGGGGCTGCCCTTAGTCCCGGTCTCGTCGTTCGACGTCCTGGAATACGGCCGGCAATTCGACCGCGTGCTGACGATCGTCGTCGGACGTCCCGGCGTCATCTCGGCCCGTTTCCGCGACGGCAGCGCGACTCGGCGAGCGTCGGGCCTGACGCTCGAGGTGCTGGCCGAAACGCTGCCGGCCGGCCGAGCGCCGTTAGCGGTTGTCGGAGCTTCGAAGGACGTGCTCGCCGCGCTTGCCGAACGCGGTACCGACGTGCAATCCTTCGACCCGCTAGTGACGCCCGCCGCCGCCGCGACCGCGCTGGCGGCC
>PLLA01000073.1 GCA_003140835.1 Candidatus Tumulicola scandinaviensis
ACGCGTAACTGAAACAGAGGGCTGGGCGCATTGATATTTGCCGCAGCGTATCTTGGATTCGGTCTTTTTTTCTCGTGGCTGCTCGCGCATTAGAGCGTCGTCGGCGGTGTCGCTTACCCAAGGTAACTCCGATTTAGCGATCGCGCCACAGATTCCTTATATCACTATATCGCCGAGGCGGTTAGTGCCGCTTCTGCCTACCGAGTAGCACAACATTTACCGCTACCGTATTAGTGTGCGAATCTTCAATCGGAGCGACCACCGTTTGCGCGTATTTCGACATCATACTTGTTCCTGGCGGTTGTGGATGAAATCGTCTTCTACTCAACTTCACCGCGACCATTCCGTGGTCGTGCGAGGGAGAGTAAGCAGAACAAGACTTGGGACGAGTCGGCCCCCGGGAGAGGGGGCCCGATCCGCATGTCGGGCTCCCTCCCCACTCGCCTTTAAAATCGAGAGGCATTCCCAATAGCGCGGTTCAACTGGAACTATCGGCCGCGTAAGAATCGTGGACACGCTTGATCCAACGACTATGCCATTCATGAACCATCGAATACCGTGATCGAAACGCGGATACTGACAAACTCGCAAATCTCTAAACGCTTACTCCGGGACCGCACCAGATCCCGAGGATAGGAAGGCCTCTCGTCGAATGAATTATTACCACGACGTACAGACCGAGGAGCATGCCTTGCCCAGCCGTTCTCTAGGCAAAGACTTAGATATTTTCCGCGAGATTGTGGAGAGTCTTACAGCCGTCCCCGAAAAAGACAGACGACGTATCCTCGCCCTACTAAACTCATACTTTGGCGAGGGCGTGGGCGTCGGCGGCAGCGTTCCCCCCGAGGCGGACAGGCTGAGTAAGTTCTTGGAGCAAAAAAGGCCAAAGCTGCCGTTTGAGCGCCTCGCCGGCATTGTATATTACTTACAATACCTAGAGGGACGGCCTCATATAACAGCGCTCGATGTTAGTAAGGCAAACACGGCTTCTGCGCAACCGAAATTTGCTGATTTGCGCGGCGCCATAGCCGAGGCTCGTAGGCATAGATTGATAAAGGAGGTAAGCGACAACCTTGCGCTGACAAAGAGGGGCGCTGAGTTCGTGGAACGCCTTCCTCAGCCGATTGCCCTGCAAGACGCTAATAAAACAAGGAAGCCATCGCAGTTAGGGTTGCTAGTGAGAAAGCGACGCCGTTAGTCGTGATCGAGGGTCGGGACTCAGCGACGAGAATCGCAATCTTTAATCACAAGGGTGGTGTCGGCAAGACAACGCTTACCGTAAATATCGCGGCGGCCTTGGGCGAACTCGGTTACAAGGTTCTGCTAGTGGACTCGGATCCGCAGTGTAACCTTACATCTTACCTGATAGAAGACTCCCTGGTTACTGACCTCTTAAACGAGTCTGACTCGAAGGATGGTCAGACAATTTGGTCTGCCGTAAAGCCTTTGGTCGAAGCGACTGGCCGACCGAAGCGGATTGAACCGATTCGGCTTAATCAGCGGAACTTGTCACTTCTTCCGGGCGACATTAGGCTTTCCGAATTCGAAGGGGAGCTCAATTCTCGCTGGGCAGATTGCATGCAGCGCGCTATAAAAGGCTTTGCTGGGACCTCGGGCCTTAGCGAAATGATTAACGATCTGGCGAATGATCAGCGCGCTCACTTCGTATTTTATGATTGCGGCCCCAATATTGGCCCACTAAATCGAGCGATCATCCTCGACTGTGACTACTTCATAGTTCCAGCAGCATGCGATGTATTCTCGGCTCGCGCCATGTTCACGTTGGGCCATTCTCTGCGCACCTGGTTAACTTCGTGGCAAATGATTATGAAGTTCGCTCCTGACGACATCTATTTGCTGCCGGGGAAACCTCGCATGCTCGGGTACATACCGCAGCGGTTTCGCTTGTATGGTGGTCAGCTAGCTCAAGCTCACGCTGATTACTTGAGCGTAGTTGAAGAGCGGCTGGAGACAGAAGTGATAGAGATCCTTCGTTCGCTTGATAAGAAGCTCGCCCCAGTAACCGCAAAGAAGTCGAGGCTAGGCGAAATAAAAGATTATGGGACCCTTGTCCCTAGGTCGCAGTTGGAGGGTGTCGCGATCTGGAATGTGTCGGGAAGCAGCGTCACCCAGAAGAATCAAGCATATGCGGCTTTCAGGCAGATTGGACGCCGCATTGTCGAGCGTGTGGATGCTAGTTGGAAAGATGAATGAGCGACAAGCTCGATAAGCCTTTAGAAGAATCGATCCTTGGACTCGTTCGCTTTTATGAAAACGAAGCGAACCAAGCGATGTGTAAAACGTTTGTGGATCAGCTGCGAAATCAAATTGAAAACGCGGGAAGTCTTCGCCCGCTTATTCACTCGCTGAAGACGAGGATAAAAGAGCCGAGCCATCTTTTTGACAAGTTAGAGCGGAAAGCCATTGAGAGTCTTGCTGCTGGAACGGCATTTGACATAAAGGAAGACAACTTATTCGTACGGATCAACGACTGCCCGGGTCTTAGAATCATTCATTTACATACGAAACAGATTGAAGAGATCGATAAGGCGCTAAGAGATGTACTAGACTACCACAGATATCGCATTGAGGAAGGCCCAATTGCGAACATATGGGACGACGATGCCGAGAAATATTTCAAGGGTCTAGGTTTCCAGATTAAGCGGACGCCTAATATGTATACTAGCGTGCACTATGTGGTTTCGTGGAATGCGAGGGGAGCCTGTACATGCGAAATACAAGTCCGAACCCTTAGCGAAGAGCTTTGGGGCGAGGTGGATCACGCGGTCAGGTATCCTCATGATACTACAAGTGTCAGTTGCAGAGAGCAACTTAAGGTACTAGCGAGATTAACGTCAGGCGTTACCCGTTTGGTTGACGTTATATTTGATTCCCATCAGGTAGGCGAATCCTCGAATGCACGCGATGTAATCCGCGTATCGATTCCTGAGCAGGAGCGAGCTTCCGGGCAAGTCGAAAAGCGTCCTAGCGAGCGCGGTGTTGCGCGCGTTGGAAAAAAGCTCGAGCCAAAGTCAAAGAAGCGGCGAAAAGGAAAGGTGCCCGGCTAGATCGTCGGATGGCCCGCTCAGGCCCGTGGGAAGGGAATCGCCTTTTTCGTCTCGGACTTTTAAGGACTCGGTACCGTTGCGATAGCGGAGGGGAATGTGAACGCACGACTAGGCGCTGCGATTGTATCGCTTTCCCTTGTGACGTTTGCCGGTTGTTCGGGCGCAACCCAATCGAACCCAGCTCCTGTCAGTGGGCCGCCGGGGCCGTCCGTGATGTCACGACAGGTTGTCGGGATAGTACCAAACCTCATAAAGACAGGCTGCGCCCAAGGACTGCCGAAGCCGAATGCAGCTGTCGATGGCGCGGACATCCGGCGGAGTTTCCGGAGCACCTTACTGGTATCGCCAAAGCGGCCCGCGATCGGATTAGCGAGTTCGTGGAATTCGTTGGCGAGGAAATCGCCGACGGCTCCTGGCGATGGATCGATAGGTTTGAGCCTGACCGCGGCTTCCTGACGCCCGCTGACTTTGCAAGGGCCATGAACAATCTGGGGTTCAGGAGACCTCCCCGACGGCTGCAGTGCCAAAGAGTTTAGACAGTGGGCGAGCCGCTCTACACCTCGGCTCCAGGCACGCGCACACGCGCGAATCTCCCGTTTTCAACTACCGTACCACACCGCAGCTTAGACCTCGGGGAGTTTAAACCGCACAGATGGCGCCGGGTGGAAAGGATGTAGTAGGCGCCGCGCTATAGAATCGTGGGACGGCCTCTTGCAAGGAGCCTGCTCCGAATTGGAAACGACGAATTTGATCGACGGCGCGATCGTGAAAACCCTGCAGATTGGTGTAATACCATACGCGATGGGCCTCGACAGCAACCTGGTGCGAAAGATACCGGATGCACTCCCGGGTGTTTTTGACGGGGTTGGGCCGGTGACTGGTGGCTGGCACCTGACTAGCCTGTCATCTGGAATTGAGTGCGTGCTCCAACCAAGCTTGCGTCAGATATCAATTAGTAGTATCGGCAATGAAATGGAAGCCTTTTCACAAGCCGTCAACATTTTTCAGGGAATTCGCACCGTAATGCCAACCCCGCACTATCTTGCGCTGACCCTGGGACAAACCTTCCATTTACCGGCTGGTGGCGAGAGAACGTCGACAGCGTTGATTAACAAAAGGCTCTTGTCCGAGGATCGCGACCCGCTCCGCAACGAAGCCTACGCCGTCGGTCTCAGATACTATTTTGCCGCTCCCAATCAATCTACAATCACGGTGGATCCACTGCTGGCAGATCCGGATCTTTTTTTTCTTCAATACAGTTGTGTTAGGCCAGGAGCGTTTGCTGCTGACGACCTTGGAGACCAGTTGCAACAGTTACGCACGGGTAATGTTGGACAACTAAGCGCAGTTGTCAAATACTTATTGGGTTAGGTAATGAGCGACAGTACAACCTGGCCAGCAGCCGACAGCGCCAAGCGCTACGAAACGCAACAGCAAGGAATGCTCGAGCCTCTAAGCGCAGTCTACGCGCGAACGCTGAGATCCGAGTCTTTCCTTCAGAACGTCGGGACCGCGCTTGGAATAGAGGTGTGGTCAGGGCGGATCAATCTAATCAGCTTCGACGCATATGGCATGATTATGCGCGAGGCAATCAGCGCGTCCGGCCTATATAGATTCGTCGGATCTGATGGAGCTGTAACACCGGTACTTTTGAACGCTACTCAACGAAAAACCGTCGATCCGATAATTGAAGCGCTGGGATACGCGCTGGCTCGCGTACGCGGCCTTGTGAGTGCTCAAAGAAATGCGCGCGACGCCCAGGTCGTACTGGCGCCCTTCGAATTTCGCGTCAGGCCAAGGATCGCCGAAGAGCCCTACAACGTTGATGACGACCTTGCAGCCGTTGCACTGCAACTTGGATCGCTCATTCCGATAGGTGAGCAGCCTTCGCAGGCTTCGACCTCGCAATAGGGCATGGCCTCAGCTGTTGCATTTATGGACACTGTATATATGCAGGCGTTGCTTGACGGAGGGGATGCGCTGCACGCGCAGGCAAAGGCCATTGAGATCGCGAGTTACCGGACGGTCGTTACCTCTGAGTTTGTTTTCGTTGAGTTGCTAGCCGCGTTTTGCAAGGGAGAGCACTCGCGCAAAACGGTGAGTGCATACATAGAGTTTCTTAGGACTCAGCCACAGGTAAAGATCGTGCCTGCATCAGCGGAGCTCTTTGAGGAAGCGTTTCAATTATATGGAATGCGTTTGGACAAAACCGCAAGTCTTGTTGATTGTACGTCGTTTATTATTATGACAAATAATGGAATACGGGAAGCCCTGACGCAGGATGACGATTTTCGCCAAGCCGGATTTAACCCGCTGCTAAAATAGGATACAGAATTACGGCTGTAGAGACTGGCCACGAGGTGTCACCTGGAGAGCAAGGATCCGCATTGACGGCGGCACTGGCCTGGGGCATAAGGCACGCGCGTACACGTCGCCGAAGAATGGGAAAGGCTGACGCCTACACCTCCCTTTAATTTCAGAGCGTACGCGAGGCGCTTCTTGCGTGCACCGACGCCGATCGCGCCTACCTGCGCCGCTGGATAATGCGTTGGATCGACGATCGCGGTCATGTCGTTAAGGGCGCGGAGACGCTCCCCCACTAAGGGCTTCTGAGCGGAGTTTCCCAAGCAGTGCCCTCAAGGGTTTCGTCACTTCGAGCAATGGGTAGACTAGCGCTTAACTAGGAGGCGACCGAGCATGGCTAACCTGTTGTGGGCGATCATCGTTGTGGTTTTTGTGGTTTGGTTATTGGGTTTCGTACTACATTTCGGTGGCAGCCTTATTCACTTGCTCCTGCTCGTGGTGGTAGCGCTGGTGATTTACAATCTCCTTACCGGAAGGGGAGCGCGCGTATAAGAGGCCCACGCCCAACTGAAAGGTATGCATGATGAATGATGATCGCAACGTTGTCGTAAAAGATAGGTCGGCCGGCCCAAGCATCGCAGCAGTGGCGATCGTGGTGATCGTTGTGGCTGCCGCGCTGTTTGCGTTGTTCTACTGGCATCCTTGGAACATGACATCCACAACGAACACGACGGTCACGCAGCCTGCTAATGGCCAGCAGAAGAGCGATTCCACAACAACGACCAACACGCAGCCGCAGCCGCAATCGACTTAGGCAAAGGGACCCTAGCCAAAGGGCTCCACGGGGTGCGCTTAGCGCTGCTCACGCTGCAATACGGCCGATTCGCGCGTACCTACGCAGTCTGGATATTGTGGTGGACAGACGGCCGCGGCATCCTCTGAGCACTGCGGACAAAGCTCAACGAAAAGGCTGTTAGCGGACGTAATTCCTGATTCCAATGCTTGATCATGCATCCGCGCTTCTCGTCGCCACTGTGGCGATCGTGGGCGTCCTTCACACGATTGTGCCCGATCACTGGGCACCTATCGTTGTGCTCGCCCGTCAACAAGGATGGTCTGCCTTACGGACGGCTCGCGCCGCCGCGCTGGCGGGCGTTGGACATGTCACTACGACACTCTTGCTCGGTTCACTCCTATGGTTTGTCGGCGCGACGCTCGCCGTTCGATACGCCCATATAGTTTCGCTTGTAGCGGCGGTCGCCTTACTTGTTTTCGGCCTTTGGATTGCCTATGGCGGATGGAAGGAAACACGCGAGGACCAGGGCGCGGGGTCAGATTTGGCTCATGCTCATGTTCACGAACATAATGATGGACTTAAGCACGTTCATTGGCACGAACACGAGGAAGCAAGTGAAGTTGCCAAGGGAGCCGCTGTAATGCACACCCACGCCCACGCCGTGGCGGGCCGTACCACCTTGCTGCTGATTCTCGGCTCGTCTCCTATGGTAGAAGGTATTCCAGCGTTCCTTAGCGCGTCAACCCGCGGGCCGGAGCTTCTTGGCGTGATGGCTAGCGTATTTGCTTTCAGCACGATCGCAACATACGTCGTCATGTGCACGGTCGGTCTTCGAGGTCTGCAACGCGCATCATTGGGGCCTCTGGAACGCTACGGTGAAGTGATCAGCGGGCTGTTCGTGGCCGCCGTTGGTGTCTACGCGCTGTTCACCGCTTAGCGAACTGCAGCGATGTGAGCGGCGGTCTTAGTATCTCGTTTTCCTACAGCCTAAAGATACGCCCGGCCCCGCGCATGATCACACCGTTGCGACCGCACTTGGCCGACTTCAGAAAATTTGCGTTCGTGGTGCGATAGCGTACGGATTTCAGGCGGCGACCGAGCGTATGCTTAGGCCATGATCGATCCGAGTCCACGATGACAGCTGCGGCTTGTTTCAAGTTCGCGGGCGAATGGGACTTTACGAGAAGGTAAGAGTTGCAAGCGCTGCTGCAACCGGCTGAATCGCTTGATGAAGTATTTCTGGATTTTTCGGGTGTGACGTTTATCGATGCGAGCGTTTTAGGGAGCCTTATGAGGCTGCGCAGATGCATGACGGATCATAGCCGCCTTGGGAGTATTCAGATCGTCGAAGCCAGCCGGCACATCGTTCGTCTATTCGAGATTTGTGAACTTCGGGAGTTGTTCGGATTAGGCGAGCCCGCGATCGCCGGTGACGCCCCTCCCCGCGCTAAGCTGCCAATGATACGTGGTTCCGTTTTCTCTTAAGGCGTAAGGGTGTGCCATCAATCCTGCTGGATCCAGCGCCCGAAAGCGTACAGATCCATATCAGCGTGCGTTGCTATGATGGAGGCCCTCATGAATCGAGGGTCACCCAGATCGAGATAGTGGATAGCCAAATGAAGGGGATTGGGCTTTAGCGTCAGTCCCCTTAGCTTTTTTCCACCACGGTTCATCGTTTTTAAGATGCGTCCCGCACCACGCCTGATCACGCAGGTACGGGCCATGCTGTATTGGCCGCGAAGGTAGCAGAATGGAAGAATACAGGACAAGGAACGAACTACGAGCAGCCATTCGCGCAAACAAGAGAGAAATGGAGCGACTGGATCAAGCCTCGTCCGCAGCGCAGCGTCTAGGACTCCCGGGGCCCGTAGACTCACGGAAAGAGTACGAAGCGGCGATAGACGAATCGAACGCGTTAGCAGCTATTTGGACGCAGCGCGGATACAAGTGAGCACCACTGAGCGCACCTATAACATCTCGAGTAATGGGTTGCTAGCGCGACGAGCACCGCAGGCTGGCGCCGCTGACTTTTTGGCCGAGAATCGTGTCATTCAGGCCAACGATCTGCACAACCACCACGACCATGTGGTTACGATTATCGGGCTGAAGGCAGAAGACCGCCTGCGTGGCGTTGATAGTCTTGGTGATTATGGCATCCCGCTCGTCGGTGTCGAGGCGATTCCAGCTACTATCATTGGCGACAAAGTGAAAGGTTGCATTATCCGAGTCGATCGCCACGGTTCCATTAAATAGAGCGAGGTGTGCACTGGCACCATAATGCTGCGCCCAGTTCTGAAGGCTTTTCGCCTCGACGCGAATATCGTTTTGCTTTGCGGGGTCATCGCGGGAGCAACTAGCCGCGGCCGTGCTGGCAGCGGCGTAAAGAGCGGACGTTATCCACGGTTTCCACCAGCGCGAGCATCTTTCCCAAGAGGCTTGCCTCTTTCGCCTGCTCATTGAGTCACCCATTTCCGCAGTACAACGCCCGATGCCCCTCATGATCACACGGTTACAGCCGCGCCGGCCGTACCTGCGCCGCTGGATCCTGCGCTAGGTCGACGGTCGCGGCCATGCGATTAGGGGCGCGGAGAAGACGCCCGAAAAGGGCTGCTGACTACGATCTTAGCCGTGTTCGTGCAGCGAGGCGAGTCAATTGGCGCGTGGCTTAGGGCGCCAGTGACGGTACGTACGTTATTCCGTACTCGCTGCCAAGGCGTACGATCTCAGCCTGGTCTTTTGGTATCGTTAGCCCGCGCTCCGAGATAGCGAGGAACATACGTTCCTCGCCGGCAGGCACTATTGTCACGACAAGGTTACCCGGTGTGGTGCCGACGTTGCGAAACTGATGCGGCTCATTTCTAGGAAAATAAACCACTGTGCCGGGTAACGCGTCGACCACGCGGGTTCCGTGCCAGAAGCGAAAATGCCCCCGCGTGACAGTTAACGTTTCGTCTTCACGCGTATGAATATGCGCCGGAGGTCCCGCACCCGGCGGAACGTTCTCCTCCATCGTCACACTAGCCCCCTTCGTCTGCGCCGCCGTGACCACTAGGATCATTTTGATACCGAGAATTTGCAATGAGACGGGCGGCTTCTCGTTGTCCGCACCGAGCACGATGTAGAGGGCGACGACAGCTATCGTTTGAACGATCGAGGTCGCGGTTCTTGCGTTGCGCATCACAAAGAGCCTCCCGGCGTCATTTTCGTATGGCCGCTGTGCGATCTGGCTCTGCCTGGCGCACCTCGGCGCCAACATAGTTGCAGGTCAATAAAGACACCAACAATCGTAGCGTTTTTAGCGCTTCATGCGCAGATCGTTTAAGATGCTCCGATATATCGCGAGGTAGTCCGTCGCAATCTGAATGAAATCAGCGTCCGCCGCGGGCTGCTTTTTTACGACGACTAGCTTAGTTAACTCTACGGCGACTCTCTCCTGTTCCATCCATGAACACCTTTCATTTTAGTCTGTAGTTAAGGAGGCTAACGTGACGTGCCGACAGACAGATAGGCAGTTACATGCGCGGGCCCACAACTGCGGGACCGGACTGAAGCAAGATTCACGCGAGCGCACCCCTATCGACGAAGAAGCGAGAGCGACCGCTACCACACGTTAGCGGCCGCTCTTCTACGTGGGCCTCAAGAATCGACTGGTTTTCGTCGAGTTAAGCCCCGTCAGTGACAGATGATGTTGACTTTATCAAAAACCAGGACTACATTGCCCATGCTGTCGACACTGATGTTAACCTTGACGTGCGCACGAACGCCCGCATCCGGTCCGCTGCCCACGGCAACCCCGTTACCTACGCCGGCGCCGGTTAAAGTGCCGCCGTTTGGAATCTCAACTTGGGCGTTGCCTACGCCTTTAAACGTGTACGCGTTGCCGGCCGAATCGGTTGCCGTCAAACCTTCAAAGGTCGTATGGATCGCTACCTGCGTCCGTTTTTGTTGGACCACGGTGTGCGCACGGTACGCCATCGGACCACCGAACGTAAGATCGAGACCTCCGAAGCACGGCACCGATTCGGTAACGGCCGGAATAGAAAGGCTACCTTGTGAGAACTTCCCGCTGTTATCGGGGGACAAAGGAGCCGGTGCGCCTACCGTGGGCAGGCTCGCGTTTGAGGATGTGCCGCTTCCACCGCTACACGCGGTAAACAAGACAGCGGCTGCAAGCACCGGCAAGACTAAACGAAGATGTCGCATTGATACTCCTAGCATTGAGAGAGAGCTGGGCCCGGTTCTGAAAACCGAGGAAGCATGTGTCGCCCCGCCGCAGCTGAGCGACACTGCTTGAGATCTGAGCAAATAATACATCCTCGCGGGTGAGCCGGCTCCCACAGTTTCCCACACAGTCGCTGACACAGTTGGAGCGAATGGTGTCCCGCTGGGAAGCTCCACATCCGCGCCATTGACCCAGCCTTCTCAGCACTTGTAGCGAGCGATGCCCAACATGTCGGGCGACCGAGTAGAAGAAGCGCAACGGTCGTGCAACTGCGCAAACTAGGAGGCGCGCCGTCGCGAGCGCCGGGGACGCGTTCGAGATCGTCCACAATTTGCGACCACGCACATGAGGGGTCTTGTCCCGCGCCCCTTCAGCGTGCGAGACTAGTGCATGGAGACTTCGGCGCTACCCGACCCGATCGAAGCCTACTTTAGGGCGCAAAACGCTCACGACATCGATGCCATGTCAGCCACATTCGACGAAAACGCAATCGTTAACGATGAGGGACAAGAATATCGCGGGCTATCCGCCATTCGAGCCTGGACCAAGGAGGTGACGCATAAGTACCACTCAAGGGTCGAACCTCAGGGTGTAGCCTACACCAATAAGCAGGTCGTTGTTTCGGGACTCGTATCCGGGAATTTTCCGGGCAGTCCGATCTTGCTCGTTCACACGTTCACTCTCTCGGATACATCGATCATGCATCTTGTCATTGAGTAGGCAGCCAAGGACGTGCATAACCTATCCCGATGGCGCACCCCCGCCCGAGTGCAAGCCTTTTCGAGCGGAACGCATCCATGGAGGCCCTATTGCACCCGGAAGACTGCGGTGTAGCGTGAAGTTTAAAGCATGACTACACAAGAATTGATCGCTCACGCTTACTCTGCTTTCAACCGACGAGACATTGACGCCATACTCGTGCTAATGAGTGAGCATGTCAGTTGGCCTAAAGCCTCCGAGGGTGGTCGAGTCGTTGGGAAGCAAGAGATCCGAGATTATTGGACGCGTCAGTGGGCTGAGTTTGACTCCCGCGTCGACGTACTTGAAGTAGTCGATGGTGAAGCGGGCAAGATCGATGTCAAGGTTCATCAGCTCGTAAAAACTTTGAGCCGCGACGTCTTGTCAGACTCGGAGCTATGGCACGTCTATTCCATCGCGAACGGCCTTATTGAGCGCATGGACATCAAGGAAGGCGAAGGCAGCTCAGAAGGTCCGTCCGCGGCCTTCTCCGGGAGCGATCGCGGGAAGTGATCTCGAGCGCGGCCCGCTGGAACGTCGATTGATTTGGCCCGTCGGGGCGCGGTGTTCAAGTCAAGCACGAACGCACATGTTATAATGGCGGCATGGCGAGGTTGTATGTGATCTGTGCCGCGTTCTTACTTTTTTTGACGGGCGCGCCGAAAATCGCTAACGCGACGCCCTGCGTCTTCCCCGCGGCGGCGACCACTAGCGACGGCGACTATCTCGACGGCAAGAGCGAACAAGACGTCTCGGTCGCATACTTAGTGAAGGCTGCTGCCGGTCCAATGCGCGGTGTACGATATACGACTCCCGGCCAACCCCTCAGCATTCTTGAAATGGTCGCACCGTCTGAATGGATGGTCCGAGACCGTGCAGCCCTGGTCGCCGCGCTTCACTCCAAATGGCCCAAAATGCCGGCGAGCAACTATATTGATCCTAATGACCCAAACGCATGGTGGCTTGCCAAAATCGTTTGGAACGGCTCTACGAAGTGGATCGCCAGCGAAAGCTTTGTTAACGCGCCGTCGTTAGGAGGCGTACTGCTGGCGGGACCAACAGGGTGCGATTTCGTCGCGGTGAGCAGCTTGCCGGGGAAGCCTATTCCGATTTCTGGCGGTCTTTTTGATTATCGCGGCACGTATCAAGACGATAGCGGGGCGACCGGCATGATGGGCTTATCGTTTGCAAAGACGGGAGTGGCTGACGTCGGAAGCTATTGGTTCATGCCGACGGGGCGTCCGCAAGCTTCCGCCGATATGGGAGCCATCGTAACTGCGACGAGCGACCGCAGTGGCCTGACGTTTGCCATGCGGCAGGATCATAGAGTCTGCACTTTCACGGGCCATGCTACACTGAATGCCGATGGAAAGATACGCGGAACTTTTACGGCGTTAGATAGCTGCGCTGCGAGCGGAAAATTCATCCTCAATCGCTCCGACGTTCCGTGACGCGGTCAACCCACCCCTCGCGTATCGAGCCCAGTAAAGGCGTTGCCGAGGACGTCGCTAACAGAAGAAAATTCTTATCAGCTCGTTGTCTTTTAAATGGACTCCTTCCCGGAATCCGGGGGGATTCGCGCAGAACTCGTCGCCGAAATCGCGTCTTATCTTTCCCATCCAGCCAGACTGAGGGGAGTACCGCACCTCAAGCCAGCCTGCACCATGCTTGTGATACGTTGTGTCCGTGAGCGAAAAGTCAACTTCGCGGTCTGCGTCTTTGCAGGCACCGTCCGTCTTCGCCTGAATGTTGAATTTGTTGGTTTGGCCGGCCTCCAAAAAGAAATACTCCGGCGTCACCGATGCTATGCACTTGAAGCTGGGGTTGAACGCATCCATGGTTAAATTAGCGAAGCCGCTGTTAGCGTTCTCAAACCGCAGCGTGAGGCGATCGCCGCTCGGGTTCGCGGGCGGCAATCGATTGGTAATGTTTGGCGTCAGGGGATAAGAGTTCGGCGCCGGTAGCAATGATGAAGAGCAGGCGGCTAAAGCCAGCCCCGCAACGATAAAAAACGAAGCTCGCATATAACACTCCTAACACCCAGACAAAGACGTTCTGCTGAGGTCCCGCGGTACAACTTTGACGTGCGGCGTATAGAACCCTCATTTAGAGCCGCGCTTCAAACTGACCGCTGCCTGCAAAAGCTGCCAAAACGAAAAGCGTTCCCCTGCGGGCGTCTCACAAGCGAGCGTCTATCTCGGCGGACGTCATGGAGTCCATAATGTTTGGGCTTCCCGGCTCCAGCTGATCTGCCTGTCTAGGACTGAACTTGGAGGGGTTAGCTAACCATCTCTGGCCGGCGGTCCACTTCGCGTGAAGAGGCCAGGCTTGAAAATCGAGTTGACGACCGCCGACAAGACAAAAAAGCGCCCGCCGTAGAGCGAGCGCCTCGGGTTTCGGTAGTGGACCGACTGTCAGCCGCGCCCATACACGGCTGTTTCCGCTCGGCCCCCTCAGAAGCTTACGGTCTTGCGGCGCGACCCCGAGTAGACGAAGCGGATCACGCGTTAACCAGAGGCCGTCGAAATGGAACCACGTTTGAGCCCGGGTCGATCTCTATGGGTGTCACCTCGACCAAGTTGACATCTTTCCAGCGCGATCGCTTCTTGCGTTCAGGCCGCCCTAGGGCCGCATCGATTTCGAGCCCCGCCCGATAAAGGCAATAGCCAATGGTTGCTAAGCGATCGTACTGTCCGCTCGCATCAAGAATCTGAATGTCTCCATCCTCGTCTTTGCTAAAAAACACCGTGTCGCTCATGCTGCCTCTCCCGGTGCGACTTTGCGGTCAAAATGGTACTTCTCGACGAGATCGCGGATATCTGGGCGTTGTAGCGGGTCGGAACCGATCCGAGCACCGAGTTGAAGCGCAAACGCAAAGGTGCGATCAAAGGCCGTAAGCGCGCGCTGGTTGTCGCCGATGCTGCCACCGTCGTAAAACTTGCCCCAAAGCAATGCTGTCGCGATTTGCTCTGGAAAGCGACAGTCTGGATCTAAGTCCGAATCGGACTCGGCGAGCAGCGCGGCTGTAGCTATTGCTGCGACCGCGGCTTGATCGATAGTGTTTTTCATTGATGCGTGGTCCTCTTTCTGCCGGGTTTATTCGACCGGCGGCTTTGGAGTTTTCGTCGGCGACTTGCGCCGAAACGGGATCACATTTGAACCTGAAGAATCGACCGTCGCATCCCGAGAGCGATCCGCGACGATTCCCCGCACCTCGTCGATGGAGCTCTGGGGGATTTGCGACCAGACAAATGCCGACAGTGCCTCAAGTCGAGCGATTGGGTCGCGGCGGTCGTTTAGGTCGAAGATTTTGCGCATGTGTTCCCTACACGATCATCGAGGTGAGGGCGACGTCGTCGAAGGCTTGCGCCGGTCGAACGTAGCCCATGAGTACTGTTAAACTTTTGTGGCGCGTGGTACGCGCGATCGAGTCGAGGGAGACCTTCGCACGAGCGGCCGACGTAGCGAAGCCGGCGCGAAGGGAATGGCCGGCGTAGTTGCCGTCGAGGTGCGCCTTGCGCGCGAGCGTTTGAATCAGCTCGGCGATCGCGCCACCATCCACGGCACGATCGGTCAGCTCGCGTCGGAGGGTGAAGGAGCGGAAGACCGGCCCCGACGTGATGCCCGAAGCCTCGAGCCAACTCCGCAGGGCGCGCACGGCGCAAAGCGAGCGATTCGGGACGTACGGGACTGCGATGACGGCGCCCTCACCGGTCTGATCGGTTTTCGAGCGCGGGATCGTCAACCGCAGCCCCTCCTTGCAGAAGGCCAGATCCTCGAAGTTGATGGCGGCGAGCTCACTCCGGCGCAGCGCAGCGGAGAAACCGAGGAGCAGTAACGCGCGGTCCCGCTCAGCTTTCAGACCCTCGCCACGGATCTCGAGGAGCATGGCGCGCAGCGGATCGATCGTAATGGCGTCTTTGCGGCGCGGAACGGTTCCTTTCGTGCGCGCGATACCTCGGAACATCCGCCGGACAACCTCGTGCTTGCAGGGCGATTCTAGGCCGTTCTCGGCGTGCTTGCTGGCGATCGCGGCGAGGTTCTGTCGGACTGTGGAAACGGTGCACAACTCGGCGCGGTGCGCAACGTATAGCGCGACCGTTTGCGGCGCCGCCGGCAACGATTCTTCGTCGCGACTATCGCAGAACACCGCGAACGAACGCCACGAGGCGGCGTAGGCACGGAGAGTGTTCGGTGGGACCGCGGCTTCGGTGTAGGCCCGAGCGCGCTCGATGAGTGGCTCAGAAGCGAGGGCAGTGTTATCGGCCCTAGCGATGGGGGCCGGGAGGTGTGATACGCTGGGAGACGTCATCGGAACTCAACTTTCCGTTGGCATGGGCCTCGACGAGTTGTCGCTCGTCGGGGCCTTCTTGCTCAAAGCGTACCACACCTACAACCGATATACAACCTATCGACGCGACTTCCCGGGGCAATGGAGGGCGCAGAGAGGCGAGTTTACTGAGGAAATAACGCCCAAGAGCGTCGCCGACAGCATGATAGATTTGACTGGGGGTCAAGAGGTCGCTGGTTCGAATCCAGTCAGCCCGACCATGTTTTCCTTCGTGAATCGGTGTATTTGCGGAGGAGTTTTTAACTCCGACGATGCCGCGTAGCCCTTTTTGTAGCCCTTTTGCGGAGTGGCGCGCGACGAGCTGGTCGGCCTGCCCCCGCTTTGTCAGGTGATGCGTCAATGGCACACAGAAGGCACCATCCCCGCGCCGCGCTTCAGCGCGGTGTTCGGCTTCCAGGCCTTTGCGATTGACTTCGAGCGCATAAACCCACCTCGGTGATAGTCGTCGGCCCATCGATGGAACTCGGCTTGTGTAAAGCAACACCTACGGTATGCATCTGGAGCGCAGATCGAACCCTTCAGAACGTCGAGGATGATGGCGGTCTTGCGCTGCGCAGTCCATCGTTCGAAATTTCTCCGGCCCGGGATGCGGGGGGCCGCTGCTTTCTCATCGGACTGGAGTTGACCCGGTTCCGTGGATACTTTCCTTCTTACGGAGAAAGAATCCACCATGGAAAGCGTCGCACATATCCGCCGGAGTTCCGGCGTAAGGTTCTGGAGCTGGCACGCTCCGGCCGCAGCCTAAGCGATCTCTCTCGCGAGTTCGAAGTCGCACGACAGTCGATCGTGAATTGGCTCAAGCCAGATGATCTCGATACGGGTCGACGTACTGACGGCATGACGACCGAAGAACACAAGGAACTCGTGCATCTTCGCCGCGAGAACAAGCGCCTGAAAATGGAAGCGGAGATTTTGTCAAAAGCCGCGGCCTGGTTCGCTCGGGAGACAAACGCGATTCCCACAAAGTCTTCGAATTCGTGAAAGCGCACCAAGCCATCTGGCCGATCGCTACGCAATGCCGAGTGCTGGACGTCTCGACCAGCGGCTATTACGCGTGGCTCAAGCGCCCGCCCTCGAAGCGCCGGCAAGCCGATCTGCTGCTCGGCGACCGCATCGAAGCGCTCCATCGCCAATCGCGCAACAACTGTGGATCCCGTCTTTTTCGCAGTTGGTCGCTTCTTATTGGTCGCAGCATCACGGAGCGATCGCAAACTTGTCGCCGCAGGGCAGAGCCGACCTGGTGAAACAGCTGAAGGCTCAAACCGTGTGACCCAATTTTGAGAATATCGCAACGCAAACGATCGCGCCGCAAGCGACTCACTCTCCCTAAGCATGGCGGGCCGCGTTTAACGTTCAGCGGAACTCTAGATGGAACAACGAGAAAGCGGACCGGCAATGCCGGTCCGCTTCTTTTCAAGTCAGGACCCTAGTTGTCAGAGCGTTGCTCTGACGTCTACGGGCTGACGGTTGCGCCAAACGGAGAGGAGATGCCGTTGCTGGCGCCGAGCGATTGTACGAGCGACAGGGCCGGGAAGGTGTACGTGTTGGCGGTTCCCGCACCATAGTCGGATGCCGCGACGTGCGCGTAGTTGGGCGCGCCACGCTTCCAGTAGCCCGTGATGTCCGTGGAGCCGGTGAATACCCGGTTGTTCACGAGCGTTACGGTGGTACCGGAGACCTTGGTCTGGTTAATCGAGGAGAGCTGCGTTCCAGGCGTGCCTTGATCGCCGACGAGCAGGTAGGTTCCACCCCACTGGATGTTGCCGGGGAAGGTGATGGCGAACCCGGATAGCGTCAAGTTGGTGACCGTGGAGCCGCCGCTGAGCAGTTCGGCGACGAAGCCGCCGGGAACGGCGTTGCCTTCAATGAACAGGTTGCCCGCGTTGTCATAGGCGGCGTATTCGGGGTCTGCGTAGGGCGTGGTTAGGTAGGTCGTGGGCACACCGGTACCGCCGGCATACACCGAGACGGTGCCGAGCCCGAAGTTTGCCACCGCCAGGTTGCCGGTCGTCTTATCGACCGAGCAGCCGGTGCCGCCCGGCACGAGGACTTGAAGCGGCGTGGTTCCGCCGTGCGCGTATTCTTGGACGTTACTCAGGAGATAGTCCGGGATGTACACGTTGCCCGCTTTGTCCACGCAGGGCTGCCCCGGATATGAGAATCCCGTGAGCGTTCCTGCCAGAGCCCCGACGGTGCCGTTGTGATAGGCGTAGAACGTGACGGTACCGTTACCGGTGTTCGTGATATAGAGCAGTGAGTTGCCCGCGGCGCCCTTGACTGCCCAGGACTTGCCGTGCGAAATGGCCCCGGCCGTTGATCTCTTCACGGTAGTCGGCGACACTTTGCCGGAGCGGACCATCGCGCGCGCGCCGCTGGCCGTGCCTGAAGACGGTGCGAGAGCAGACTGCGAACCGCCGCTGCATCCCGCTAATAGACCGATAGCGGCTGCAATGCCGAAGGCACCCGTCGCCGCTCGTGATACGTTCATCTAAAGAAGCTCCTTAGTACTGTAGCGTGACAAATAGTAGGAGGAGCTCCTCGGCATGCCCACCCCTACTTCGATCGAGACCAAGCGGCGTTGGCGCTACGATGAAGCCTTCCTGCCTTTTCCGCTCTTCGCCGCTTACTCGCTATCGAGCGGCAGCCTTGATTCGGGGCGTCGCATGAAGTAGCGGCGCGAGCGCCTGGCCGGCACGGGAACGAACGGGCGCGGCGGCGCGAGGAAGTTGAACATGTTGCCGATGGAGGCGGCCGGACATCGGTCGATCCCAGCGAGCCCAGCGCGAAGGTCTGCTCGACGAACTTCAAGATGCTGCCGAACTCGTACTGAGTGTGCGATATGGTCCCACGCGGCACGTAACCAGACACGACGATGGCCGGAACGCGAAAGCCCAATCCGTACTGCGTACCGTCGGCGGTCTTGTCGAGCGGCGGCGGCGGTTCCCCATTGTCGTCGATGCCAGGGAGTCTAGGCATATCCCCTTGCTTCGGCATTGCTCGATTAAGAATCCGGTAGAAGTCCTTCCAGGTTCGCGATCCGCGCATTAAGAAGATGACGTTTAATAGGTGCTCGCGGAGCGCGGGTCGTCTGTCATTGATCGTGCATGTCGGTGCAAAATCCCGGGCCCGAGATCGACTACTAGTCGCAATAGCCGTCGCGTGGGCCCGAACCTCGCGGGCCGAGCCAATGGTTATCAGTCAAGCGTGGAGGGTTGACCGATGAGATTTCCAAGTGCCGTTACGTTAGCCGTCACAGCGGTGACCGTCGTTCTCGGCGGCTGCTCGAGCGGCACGGGGGCCCTTGCACCAGCGACTCCAAACTTCTCGAAATCGCACGCGTTGGCCCAGCGAAAGGCTACTGCGAGCATCACTCACGTCGTCTTGATAATCCAAGAGAACCGCAGCTTCGACAACCTCTTCGCGACCTTCCCGAAAGCAAACGGAACGACGCACGGTACGATGCACACGGGCCAAGTCATTCAGTTAACGAAAGCGCCGCTGGTTTCTGAGGACATCAATCATAACAATGCTACGTATCTGACCGATTGCGACCTGCAGCCGAGCGAAACGTGCAACATGGATGGTTTCGACCTATCATACATCGACGGGCAGCACCAGAAAGCCGGCAAGTATCCGTATCGCTACGTCGACCCAACTCAGATCGCGCCGTACTGGACCCTGGCGCAGCGGTACGTGCTCGCCGATAACTTCTTTCAGACCCAAGGCAGCGGAAGCTTCATCGCGCATCAAGATCTTATCGCAGGCGGAACGGCGATCAACTCAACCGAGAGCCTAATCGACGATCCGTCGACGTCGACGTGGGGATGCAACGCGCCGGCGAGTACGGCGACGTCCTTGATTACGATCCAGGGACAATATCTGTACGATCAAGGGCCGTTTCCGTGCCTGACGTATCCGACCGGCACCCTGCGCGATCTTCTCGACGCCCACAACGTCACGTGGAAGTACTACACACCCCCTTACAAGGGGAACACGATCGGCGTGCTCTGGAACGCATTCGCCGCCGTCGACGCCGTCTATAACGGCCCCGAATGGGAAACGAACATTTCGATGCCGGAGACGAACATTCTCACCGACGTCGCAAGCGGAAAACTGCCCATGCTTTCGTGGGTGATTCCCAGCTCGCAGGACTCTGATCACCCATGGTCCTCGCACGGCGTCGACGACGGGCCTTCCTGGGTCGCGCAAGTCGTCAACACGATCGGGCAAAGCAGCTACTGGAATTCGACCGCCATCATCGTCCTATGGGACGACTGGGGCGGCTTCTACGACCACGTTCCACCGGCATTTTTCGACCACGCGGGCGGCCTGGGGTTCCGAGTTCCGGTTATCATCGTTTCACCGTATGTTAAGGCGGGCAGCATCGCGCACACCCAGTACGAGTTTGGCAGCATTCTCGAGTTCATCGAAGGGCGCTTCAACCTGGGTTCACTCGGCACGACCGACAAGCGCGCGACTTCGATTGGTGGTCTGTTCAATCTAAATCAACAGCCCATTCCGTTCCAGATGATCCCGTCGCACCGCTCGCGCGAATACTTCTTGCGCCAGCCTCCAAACTACGAGCCCGTCGACACTCAATAGTTCAAGTCGCCGGCTAAGTACGTTGTCGGAGCCCTAAGAGCCCCTAGCCGCGCAGCCACGCCGCCGATCGTGGCGTTTTGCAGCTGCGAGCGCCTCGCACCAACGCAAGTTTAGCTCGCAGCGGCCTCGCAGTCTTGGCTTTAGCTTAGCGGCTTAGCTCGCGCAGCCCAGCGGCTACGCGCCGGGAGGGGGGCTCGTTTTGAAGTGGCTTAACTCCTTTCCCCGCGTGACCGTTACGGGATAGGGGATATCATGCACAACTCTGCGCCCCCCCCGATCCGGGCGTTGCGAGGCGGCCATGGGGCGGGGGGTTGGGGGGCCAGTTCAAGACGCTATGCCGCACGCCGGCCGCGCACGGAACCACTATTCTGAACCTACTCGGTATCGACTGGTTCGTTCGAAGGCGCTCGGTGTAAGAAGTAGCTGCGGTCGTGGTTCTTCTGCAGCAGCTTGATCGGAACGAACTTGCGAGGAGCTTGACTAAAGTCGAACGCATCGGTAATGTTGTGTGCGCGTACGTCGGTGGTTCCCAGGCTCGAAAGCCCGAAAGTTGATTCCGCGAACTTTAGAATGCTGCCGAACTCGTATTGGGTGTGTGAAATGTATCCTTTCTTTGCGTAAGCGGATACAATTATCATCGGCACGCGGAAACCGAGCCCCTCGTAGTCGAGCTGCGGTGGCGGAACGTGGTCGTAGAATCCGCCCCAGTCATCCCAAACAACGATGATCGCCGTTGACTTCCAGTACGAGCTTCCGCCGATCGCGTTGACGACCGATGCGACCCAATCGGGCCCGTCGTCTACCAAGCGGCCGTTCACTGGATTGTAGTGATCAGAGTCTTCACCATCAGGGATGACCCACGATACAGCCGGTAAGCCAACGGTGCCGGGTGGGTTAGGCGAAGGGCATGGACTCGCAGTCGATCCTGAAATATCACAGAAGACGTTGGTTTCAGGCCAGGATACGCAACTCTTCGTACACGTGAAAGGCGCCTGTTTGTTCGGGTACTCGCTTCCTTTATTGGAATACACGGCTGCAACGGCGGCAAACGCATTCCATAGCTGCCCACCATTGTCTGGCCAGATCGGTACGTAGTACTTCCACGACACACTCTTTGCATCGAGTGAGTCGCGCAACGTTGTGTAGGCAAAACATGGAAATGGCCCCTGATGTACTAGGTATTGCAAAGCATTGGGTCTGCTTGACGTTGTGAGGAGCGACGTTACATCGTTCTTCGCGGGACATCCCCAGTCCGACGTAGGCCAGGGATTATCGACGACGGCGTGAGTGCTGTCGATTAGTGTGTCACCGCGAATGAGGTCTTGGTGCGCTGTAAAGCTGCCGCTGGCTTGCGTCGCGAACGTGCGATCGGCCAGGACGTATTGAGATGCCAGGTCCCAATATGGCTGAATGTGCTTTTGAGCAACTACTTGGTAAGCGTACGTCTTGGTAGGCACACCCGCTTGCGTGGAGCCTTCCCAATAGAACCCGTCGAGCCTGCCACCGTCGTACGCAGTGATGAAAGCAGAACAATAAGTATGATCGATATCGTAGTCGGGGAGTTTGGTTCCAAACGCGATTGGGATTGGTGTAGGCGTCGGCCCCGGCGTCGGCGTTGCGACGGGGTTTGGGCAGGGACTTGCTAAGCTCGTCGGGCCCGGCTGCGGACCCGGGCCTGGCGCATTTTTCGCGCAATCAGTTCCTGGGAAGCAATCGAAGAAGTTATCGAAGCTGCGATTCTCTTGGACGATAATGACGATGTGCTGAATCTTACTTTGGCTAGCGCGACCTTGCGGTAGATATCCAGCCGCGTCGAGACTGGTTCTCGATCCGCTACTGGAAGATGAGCACGCTGCGACCGTCGACGCGGTGAAAAACGCGATCAGGGCAACGCATTTCTTCGACATTTTATTCAAGGTCTCTCCTCGCGTGCGAGAGATGGTATCATCCGGCACAAACGTACCACCCCTCCTATTGAATGCATTCTTCGCAGACTGCGCTAGAAACGCGAGCACTTGCATTTACCCAGGATTGCCCAATTCCATTGGTTGCAGGGGTAAGCCGCGTCCCGGGAGCTGGCTCAGTTCCATGGTGGCACCTAAGCCGCTACGCCGGAGGCCGCCTCATCCCGGCCTTCGTGACCACGGCGCCAATCGGCGCCCCTCGTCGCTACGCTGCCGCGCGCATGTTCGGAGGCGTTAGTAGCCGCCCCGCAGCCACGCCGCCGATCCCGCGTCGCTTAGCATTGCAGCTGCGAAGCACAGCAACATCGCCCGCATAGCCGCAGAGTAGCCCCGATCGCATTGCAACCTTGAGCATGCAGCCTCGCCGGCTGGGGGTGTCTCGTCTTTGTTGG
>PLLA01000012.1 GCA_003140835.1 Candidatus Tumulicola scandinaviensis
AATAAATCAGGACATCCCTAACGCTTCATTAGCGTTGCGTTGCACTTATTGTGCTTCGCTGCTCACAAGCTGCAAAACCCTGGACAAAGCCGGTGGTACCAATCTTGTGGCGTGCTCGGCGGCTTCTGTATCGGCATCTATTCGCCCAACAGAGCCTTCAAGAAGGCGTTTCGTGGGATAAGGATTCGCCTACCAATCTTGGTGAACTTAAAGGTGCCTTGCCGCAATGCTTCATCAAGAACAGCTAGACTGACCCGGGCTACGCGCGCCGCTTCCCGGCGCGTATAGACCAGCTCCTCAGGTCTTGCTTCAGCCATAACGTGCTTTCCTCTAGACTTTGCCCCAAGTTCGTGCTTTATTGTACCTAGCTGGTCTTTAAAACACCATCGAGGGAGGACGCTAAAAAGCCCCATGCCTTATGCGGAAGGACACCGACTCGAGATGGATGCTAAGCGGAAGCGTCTCGCGAGACAGGCGCGGGGGATGGCGGCTAGTAGCGACTTCACGTTTTGGTTCCGAGAATGCGTCGATGAATTGCCGCCACTATCCCGAGATGATCGAGTCTGGAGCTCGAGATTAGCTGCTATGATGCCTTACGCCGTCGAGTCGGACCGCACGTTACGCAGGTACTATGATGGGGACATTCGCCTTCCTAGGCCAGATTCTGCCTATACGATTGGGTGGGCACTTCACGATACCGGACTCAGATGGTGCAGCGGACCTATTGCACTTGCTGCCGCAGGCTATAGCGCCCTGTTTTTTGGGCTCCTCGCCCAGCTTTCGTCATTTGGTGAGCCCGTACGCCATGCGGCCCTCCGCTTAGCTTTGGCAACCTACAGGGTGAACTCACCAATCAGAAACTTAAAGAGAGTCGTGCTTTCAAACCAGGAGAGGGGTAATCGCATGCACGACATCGCGGTTTCGGCTGGAGTCGAAATCCGCCGAGTTTTAAGAAATGTCGTTTTCAAAGCTTCTCGGGAACGCGAAGCTATCGAGGATGCTTGGGCATCGCTTGACAGTGTTAACGCATTGCGAAAAGCGGCGCCGCATTTTCAGCTTGCGCTCGACATTGTTACATCAACGAGGTGTAGTGAAGCGCTACGCATCGCGGTTGCCATCAATGTGTTAGCAGTTGCGTCCCTAGACGGCCAGAGCGAAGCCGAATTCAGCATAGCGGAAAAGCTCCAACGCTATATTCCAAGGATATCGACTTGGAGGTCTATCCAATGAGAGGTTACATCACCCGTGGCCGCGTCGACGGCAGTTGGTATCTAAGAGTGGAGCTGGCGCGGCGCCCCGACGGACGACGGCACCAACGGCGAGAGGCATTTTGGGGAACGAAGCGCGAGGCTGAATCGCGGTTGCGGGACCTTTTGCGCTTAGCCGAAAATGGGGGCCTCGATGCAGGTCGCATCACAGTCGGCGACCTTTGTGAACGGTGGGTCGCATCGTCGGAACATCGCGTCGGCACCAAGACATTCCAGCGCTACTCCTCGATAGTGCGACTTCATCTCATTCCATCTCTCGGCTCCGTACGCACCAGCACCCTACGTCCTTCGGATATTGAAACCGCACTCAATACGTGGATGTCCGGCGATCGAAAAGACGGGGAAAAAGGAAACCTTTCATCTCGCTCCGTTAAGCACATCTTGGATACGTTAAAGTCTGCCTTTCGCTGGGCACTGAAGATGAACATCATTAGCAGGAATCCCGTCGATGCAGTCTCGCCACCAAGGGTAGAACGACATGAAATGAGGGCGCTCGATGTCGCAGGGGTCGGCCGGCTCCTTGACGCCGCCTCGGGAACGGATCTAGAGGCACCAGTGATCGTGGCTGTCGGAACCGGATTACGCCGCGGAGAGCTCCTCGGTTTGCGCTGGAGCGACATTGACGTAGGCGCATCTAGGCTGACCGTCCGCCGGTCCATCGAAACCGTCAACGGCGTTACTCATGAGAAGGCTCCGAAGACGGTTCAGAGTTCAAGGATGATCTCACTTCCCCCGTTCGTGTCAGATGCTCTTCGGCGTCGAAAGGTGCAGCAGACCGAACGTCGGCTCATCCTGGGCCTTGGAAAAAACGAAGACTGCTATGTCTTTACGCGCGCCGACGAGTCGCCATGGGAACCCGGGGCGTTTTCGCTACATTTTGCGCGACTGGTACAGCGCCACAGGCTGCCGCACGTGCGCTTTCACGATTTGCGACACACGTTCGGCACCCTCGCCCTCGCGTCGGGTGTAGACTTAAAGTCCGTTTCCACCGCCCTTGGGCATTCAACCATCTCGATGACAGCCAATACTTATGTTCACGCCGTGGAGGCTTTGCGTCAGGACGCGGCGGCTCGACTGGATCTGCTATTGGGATCGACTGTATTGCAGGCGGTAGGGAAGCGAAAGGTGACCGATTCAAAGTTGACCGTGCCACAACGGTGCCACGTGACGCCGCACCTAAAGAAAAAGGCCCATATTTACGGGCCAAATTTGGTAGCGCCAACGGGAATCGAACCCGTGAATCGGGGTCCCGGCCGCTCCCGCCGACTACCAAGAAGTTCCGTCCTGTAAGGGTTTTCTCGTATCCGAGTCCCGGTGCGTCCCCGTGAATCCCGGCGATTTCTGCCGAATCCGTTAGACGGCCGTTAGACGGGCTCCATTTGTCCTTACCCGCAGATCACTCGGGCTCTACTCTTGATCAGTGCCGACCGGCGATGTACGCGGGTCCGAAGGAGCAAACCAACTCTTTGAGGCCTCGCCGAGCCCGCATCGCCCGCGCCGAGCGTCGTACCATCGCCTACGTACGCGTTAGTACGGAAGACCAGGCAACGACGGGCGTTTCGCTTGATGCTCAAGAGGCGAGAATCGGGGCGTACTGCGCGGCGATGGACTGGGAGGTATCGGAAGTCGTTCGCGACGCCGGCGAGAGTGCCAAGAGCCTCAAGCGCCCGGGAATCGCCACAACCATCGGCCACGTCCGAAATGGGTCTATCGAACGTATCGTCGTAGCCAAGCTCGACCGCCTGACACGCAGCATTCGCGACCTCTCCGACCTCATCGACTTGTGCGCGAAGCACGATGTTGCCCTGGTCTCGGTTGGTGAAACCCTCGACACGTCGTCAGCCGCTGGCCGCATGGTCGTGAACATGCTCGGGGTCGTCGGACAGTGGGAGCGCGAAGCCATCGCCGAGCGCACATCGATGGCTCTGTCTCACAAGCGCCACTCCCGCCTCGCCTACGCGACTACACCATTCGGCTACCGCCGCGAGGGTGATGTCCTGGTCCCCGACGCGTTTGAGCAAAAAGCCCTCCGGAAAGCGATGTGCATGGATCGTGCCGGTGCTTCGTTCCGCGAAATCGGTCGATTTCTCACCGAGTTCGGTGCGAAGCCGCATCGCGGAAAAGCCTGGTATGCGAGCTCGGTCCGTGCCATGCTGCGAAGTCGCATGACGTCCGAACTCGCCGCGTAGTCCGCCAAACCATACTCGAAAACCGCCTGCCGAAAACCGGCAGAGAGGAAACCCCCGTGACTTTGCCTTTTTGCCGAGGTCTGCCCCTAAAGTAGCACGACTGACCGGAGAAGGCATCGGAGCCGTGGTCGCTGATCGCGCCGGGGGCATCGAGCACCCCGTCGAACCGGTAATAACAGATTCTTCAGGACCTCGCTGTTGCACTTTGCGTGGCCTCAATTGTTGCTGCGGCCTGCATGTCGTTCCGCAAAGGGTACGTGGGCATTTGATCGACAGTCTCCCCCGGCAATCGTCAAAACGAAAGAGACCACGCGAATGAGGGGCAAAACATGGAAACAGCGCGACGAAATCGCGACAGAAGAGTTGCGCGAAGCGCTAGATATTCCTGATGTATCGCGGACGAGAAACAAGCGTATCCTAGTGTTCGATGACCTTTATACGACGGGACACACGCTGAATGAGGTGTCTCGGTGCTTGGTCAGAAACGGTCGAGCCAAGCTCGTCACGGGCATCAGCCTGGCCCGGCAGCTACACCGCAAGCCATAGTGCGATGGAATGGCGCAACCTCTTGCGGGTCTTCGAAACTGTGAAATGGCTGACGGGCTATATAAGCGCAGAGTTTCAACGCGTCGTGAGGCGCTGCTGGCCTGCAATGACGCCGATCGGGCATACTTGCGCCGCTCAATCCTGCGCCGGAATCGAGGAGCGCGGCCACGTCATCCGGGACGCCGAAAAGCTGAATCAGAAGGGCTGCTGTGGAGGCCCCGCCCCTCGCCGCAACACCCACCATTGTGGGCAATCGAAGGTGCCGGGAGGAAATGCTCTAGGCCTGGCGGGACTACCTAACGGTGTGCGCGCCTGAGACACGTTTGAGCAGCGTCATGGGGTATTATGCCTGATGTAGACCCCAGCTTAATCGCTGTCGTCGACTCGCTCCCCCGGAAACACCGCAAGTACCTCGTAGAGCAGCAGTTTGCACGATTTATTTTGAAGGGATCGAATAAGCGTGCGAAATCGGAAATAGTTGCAACGCGAATTGGTCCACGCAATATCAATCGTTATGATAGCCTGTATCTTTCGGGTAATGGCCTTTCATTCGTCTGGTTCTTTGTTCCAAATGTTGCCGTATCGCTTCAGGACATTGCTGCTAACTTGCGGCGAAAGCACGGGGCGAGGCTTGTCGGAGAGGGCCTTAAGCCGGAGCTGAATCTCGACGAGGATCCCAAGCTCCATCGCATGATCGATCGTAAAGAACAAGTCGTCCTGCAGTTCGGTATTCGCGATCGAGATCGCAGCGTTTTTCGCGGCTGGGAATATCATGCTGTAGAAAGCGATCACGTCTACACCGTGGTGTTAAAGAGCGCTCCCTTTACCGTTGAGGTTCGCGCCCCGTTCGAGCATATTCAAGAGGCACTAATGCGGGCGCTCGGGGACGAAATCGAGGGGATAGATTTCGCATCGGCGCAGGCCTGTGCGCTATTCTCTAACGAACTCCGCGAAAAGCTTGAGGCGGAGCTGCCATCGGAGCTTTTCGGAAGTTGGGATGTCGGAACGGGCAAGGGGCTCGGAAGCAGTAGGTTGTACTCAGACGACGCCACCCCATTACGCGAGCAAGAAGATTTCATCGAGCAAAGCAAGCACAGCCATCGAAAAATCACGCATCTAGAGTATCGCTACTACGTAACGCACCCATTCGACGGATACACTGAACGTGCTGAATACGGTGTCAATGTAAGAACCGGTGATATGCGGGTGGGTCCTCGAACTAGTGAAATAGCACTCGACCATTTGAGGCGAAATGTCGTCAGAATCATTACCGAACCTTAGGATTCAGCTTGACCGACTCCTAACCGATATAGTTGCAATGGATGGTCAGGCGCGGCTTACCGCGTCTGGTCTTGCCGCCGGGCTGGGCGTCAGTATAGATGAGGCCATGCCAACCATTGCGCGCGCCGTACAGGATGGGCTTCTAGTCGTTGAGCGAGAGGACCAGTGCCTTAAATGTGGTCGCCTAAATGGGGATCAACTTGGTGATGGCACGACCGAGGGCTACGCCGACTGTGGCACTTGCGGTGCAGTCGCACACCAGCAATTTGTGTTCTTTAAACCGTTTGCAGGATTGACTACGGGAGCGACCATTCTCCCAAAAGCAACGCGGCGCAGGACGCCGCGGCCGAACTGGCTATCGATACTTCGCAAAGTCCTACGTCTGACGACCGAGCGGATAGAGTTCTCCAGCAACTTGAGGAACACAATCGCACCGCGAAGATCATAGCCGATTCTTCCCGCAAAACAGCCCTCAATACATGGAGCCTAGCAACTGACAAAACCGCCAGAACCGGTCTGTGGGTGGCGCTAGTAGCTCTCATATTGTCGACGCTCCTGGCCATTCCTGGAGCGATTAACGAGACGAAGATACTGTTTGGACTCGAGGGACATGCTTCAATTAATTCGCCGTCTGTAATGCCTTCCCATCGGCGCAACCACCGTGGTGGTAGGCATCTTGAGCACGGCTGATAAGGAATGCGGGGATTTGAATTGCGTACAAGTAGACGCTGCTTCCCCTAAAGGGAACCGCGTATGAACAGCCTTAGCCTGTTTGGTCGAAGAATGGCTGCTGCTTGAACGAAAGAGTCGCACCCCCCACGCTAGTCTATGGCGCGAGTTGTTTAAGTATTCGGGTCGGGAGCTATCGGAACGGCTATTTCGCCGACCAGAGGCCGACGACAGGTTTCGTAAGCGGTTTGTGTCCGCTTTGACTCATGCGGACGACATGGTAACCGGCTGGGAAGCTGTTGACGACGCATTTATCGGTGTGATCCTGCTTTACTATGGGGCGCTATGGCTGGGTAATGCGGTGGCGCTATCTGGGCTAAGCCGTTTGACGCTGGAAGGCAGAACGGCTGCGCATGGCCTATCGGTAGTCATTCCATCTCACGCAAGCGAGCGCCGGCCGTTTGTAACCGCGAGGCTTGAAACCGGAAACGATCAATTGGCCTTTGCCATCATAAACCTAGCGTTTGGCGGAGAGTCGCTAACTGGACGTTCGGGCACAATCAAGGAACTGCTCCAAGCAATTCCCGAAATGGCATCTTCATTAACGGAGTTAGGCATTGATAGCTGTACCACTGAAATAGCTCCTCTCTGGTCAACAGAAGGTCAAACTCGTTATCCGAGGACCTGAGAAAACGTCTAAATGGTTGACGGCTACACTTCAAAAGAATTCCAGCGTGTGCGCGAGACGCTGTTGGCTTGTGGGACACCCAATCATTAGACCGGACGTTTGGCTAGCGGCAAATCATTCTGCCGTCGATGGTAGGATCGTCGCGGAGAACATAAGAGCCAACACAAAAACTGGTTCCTTGCGTAAAGCCTAGTCATATGTCCAGTCATGCGGACGCGGTGCTGCAATGAGCCGTGGCTAGTGCCAGTAGCCCAAACAAGGTGAAATCTTAGCGCGGACGAATTTCTGACCCCTCACAATGACGACTCAGGTTTCCGATATTTTCATCCGAGACATACTGCGTCATCTGGATGAACCCGGTCATTTGCAGCAGAATCCCGTTGCCGCACGTTGGCTCGCAGCTGGGGCTGATATCCGCGAATGTCTTGAGGGAGCTGTTATCCAACTCCCGGCGCGTCTTAGAGTAGTCGTTATCCGCTGCGACCTCGCGAGAGAGCTGCACTCCTTCGTTGCCGCTGACCTTGAGATAAGTGAGCGCCATTTATACCGCTTGCGTCGGCAGGCTTTAAGACAGCTAGCGAGTATTGTCGCGAACTCACCGGTCAGGCCTCAACTCTGTACTCCCGAGCCAGATCCGCTTGAAGTTCATCTAAGTCGCGCGACCGCGCATGAGAACGCGGGAGAGTTCGATGCAGCAATCAGAACGCTCAAGGACGCAGAACCTTCACTTACAGATATGTATCAACGGGCACGTACAGCTTGCCGACTGGCTGATGTGTGCTGTTCAGCTAATTCATTCGCCGCTGCAAAAGAACATCTTGAGCATGCGCGCTGGCTGGCAAGCAGCGTTCCAATAAGCGGATCTTACCGTGATCTCATAGAGAGCCTGATTGAAATCATTTCAGTAAAACTTGCATGGCGTTGTCGCGATCTCGAACGCTTGCAGGATAATTGTGAACGCATAGCGCGGCGGCTCCGCTATCTTACTACTGACCCTACAGATCCGTTGATGCGTCAGGATTTTGCTCAGGCATTAGCATCGGTTTTAATTGTACTGGTAGATGTCAGATGCGAGAAAGGAGCTTTTGGTGACGCGCTAGCTGTTGCGTTAGAACTGGGAGGGTTACTCGATAGATATAGTATCGTAAACCCGGCGCTACGACTAACATACATGAGGACCATCGCATACCTACGAGCGTTCACGGCAGGGGGATTTGCCCGCACCATTGAGGAGCTCGGCATTGCGTTAGCCTATGCGGAGGCATGCGCGCTTCCATGCGCTGCCATTAGTATAGCTGGCGATATTGGAGGCGCCTATGCTGTACGAGGCGACATGAACCGAGCACTGCATTTCGGCTCTGTTGCATTACAAGCGGCTAGATCGATCTGCCCTCCTGAGGAGCTCGTCCGAACCATCATCGAATTGGCGAGCACTTATGTTATCGGTCGCGATTCTAAGGCTGCCCGTGCAGTTTTACGAGAAGCAGTTGCTCACATTTCTGCTGATGACTACTACCTAGCTAGCGTGATTTCGCTTACCGACGCGGATATCCATATTCTTGAGGGGGATTATGCCGGAGCATTGGCACTCGCGCGGAAGGCGAAAGGGCTTATCGAAAGACTGGGATCAGATCGGTTTTTTGGATCAGCATTGCGAATTGAAGCTGAGGCGCAGGAGGCCTTGGGTCATCGAAGGGCCGCCGCTCGAGCCATTGGCGAATCGGTGCATATTCTGGAATCAGCAGGACATGCGTTTACGCTCGCGCGTGCATATCAATCTTCGGCCCGAATATGCGAGCGAAAAGATCATCTGCTAGCGGCAAATGATCTCGCGCGGACGATTGCCGCGATATAACCTCTTTGATCCTATGCCTCGGCATTGACAGAGCACTTTCCCGTTTACTACCCGCGCTCACGTGTTTTGTGGACAGCTAAGAGCCCTGGGCGCAGCCGTCCAACCGGACGATATTAGACCTGACGAAAACCGCCTAGCGCGCAATGGCGTCGCGACCGCGAATGCAATTGGCTAAGCGACTTGGCGCCATGGCCGAAGCTTCAAGGCGAGCGCTCAATGGTATACGCTGTGGGTGCTAGGGATATCGCTCGGGCTCGAAGGCGGGCAGCGGATGGCTTCGTGACGCATAAGCTGCGAATCGAAGGCACCCGTGAAGATCTCCTATAGTTTACCTTATAGGGGGGCTCTCATCTTGGAGCAGGTTCACGTCGATAAGCAATACGAGCTACCGAGTGCCCAGCCAATAGGTCAGGTTTGGGTCATTCCTTCAGAAGACGAGGTTAAGGTATGCTACCAGGCAGCTAGTAGGGCCCCGAAGGAGATAATAACTCGATGGCTCCTAGCCCGCCACCCAGCCCTCGGCGGGCACCCAAAATGT
>PLLA01000014.1 GCA_003140835.1 Candidatus Tumulicola scandinaviensis
GATTGATCAGCGCATCCTTAACTCTATGGTGGCCGATCAAGGAGCGGTTCTCTCCGCGGTCCGCGCCGCATGCGCGCATGTGTACCGAGCCTATACGCCGCCCTTCTTACACTGGAGTCTCTCATGATCCGCAAGGTGATTTTCGCAGCGATGGCAGCCGTTATTTTCGCCGGTTGCAGCCGGGGAGTTGTACCGACTCGACCCGAAGGCTTTTTGAACCTCGGACAAGGCGCAACGGCTCAGGGCAAAGGCGCCGCGGTGCCCAACTCGCTTTTGTATGTTGGAAACTACCAGAGCAGCGGCTCTAACGTGCTCGTATTCTCGGATTTAGGGAAGACGCTTAAGAGAACCGTCGCGCTGTCGTACCCGGACGTCGAGAGCGTGACGGTCGATGCACGAGGAAATTTATTTGTTGCAGCCGGCAACGGCGTTACCCTGAATCAACAATCGATTAGCATATTTAAGAACGCCGGCGCGAAGGCCGTCAAGGCGTTGCAGCAGCGGTTTCCATTCGAAGGCGTTACGGCCGATGCCTCGGGCAACTTGTTCGTAGGGTGCGGGCAAGGGGCCCGTAGAGTCTGTGAATACCCACGGACCAAACGAGGAGTTGTCGGCAGCCGCATCGCTCGAAGAATTAATTTGGTGGACTATGGCCTCAGTGCCACTCGTATGATTACCGACGCTTCGGGAGATTTGGCGGTCTCTGATCAAAACCACGTCAGCCTGTTCGCACCCGGCGCCAAACAGCCGTACCTGGACCTTGCTCTCGGGCTGTTTGTGGGCGGTATCGCATTCGATCAGTCCGGTAATCTCTATGTGCCTACGCTCGGCTACTACGATAGAAATGAAATATCCGTATACGCGCCGGGCAACAGCAAGCCGATACGTTCGTTCTCCATTCCGAGCACCGGGGAACCGGCGTCGGTACTCGCCTTCGACGCAGCGGGAAACCTGTACGCGCTTCTGCCCGCCGAAAATGGACCCGCCATTGTGCTGGTTTTTGCCCCTAACGGCAGTTCGCCGATTCACACGATCACAAAAGGGCTGGAGAACTTTAAGAACTACCCGACCATGGCGGTAGACGCTGCGGGAGACGTCTATGTAGCAGACCGAGGCACCGGTTCGACGCATGGGAGCATTGTGGTGTACGCCCCGAATCAATCGAAGCCGCGAAGAGTTATCACGACGGAAATTCAGAGTCCCGGTTCTATTGCCGTCGGCCCTTGAACGCCTTGCCGACCGTCGGTCCGGGGCGCGAATCGTACCGGCGATTGCAATGAACTATCCGTCGCCTCAATGGGAAGCCGTAAACCAATGAAACTTACTTATCTCGTATGTTGTTTAGCGGGAGTTTCATTCACACCCAACCCTAACCGCCCCGCAGCCCCGCCGCCGATCGTGGCGCCATCGCAGCTGCGAGCGCCTCGCATCCCGGAAGCTTAGCTCGCAACAGCCTCGCAGGTGAGCGGCCTACATCGCGGCGCTTTGCGCATTGTCCCCTTCAGTGGTTATCCTAGTGTTACGGGCCAAATACAATCTTATACGGAAAGCTGATACCTTGCGTAATTGTTCGCAGTAGCGAATTGCTACCTGGCGCATAGATCGTTATAGAGCCGCTTTCGAAGTACGTATAACGGCTGTGAAACGATGCGCTCCAGCGTCATCCCGTCGAACGGTGCTCTAGAAGCGCCTGCGCACGTTGTTTCAACCGTCGTCAACGCCGGTTCGCGAACGTACGTCGTTGACGAGATGCACACCCCAACCCAAGCCTACCTCGGAGGGATTGCTTCCGGTCCATCCGGCAAGATTTGGTTCGCGGGATACGGGTTCGCCGGAAGATCATCTATGACGAGCGCTATGACGGAGTTCCCGACGCCTGGATACTCGGGCGCTACCTCTATTGTCGAGGGACCAGACCAGAATCTCTGGACCACATTGTTGCCCTCAGCCATTGGTAGAATGTCGGCTAGCGGTGGTTTCACGGCGTTTCCAATTCCTAGCCGGTTAGGTGGAACGAAGACTTATCCGTTTTCAATTACAAGAGGCCCGGGCGACGCACTCTGGTTCGTCACCAACGCCTCACGCAGCGAGATTGCACGAATCGATGTGACTGGGCAACTGAAGGTTTATCCAATCACTCCGCATTCGCGATTGGCATCGCTCACCACAGGCGCCGACGGAGCCTTGTGGTTTACGGATTCAGGAACGAACAAGATCGGCCGGATGAGTGGTACCGGCACTCTCACGGAGTTTTCCGTTCCGACACCTAATGCCGGATTATCGGGAATCTGCCAAGGGCCCGACGGAAAGATGTGGTTTCTCGAGGGTGGCGCAAGCAAAGTTGGCAGTGTAACTTCCACAGGGTCGATCCACGAATACGATATTCCGACACCCTACAGCGCCCCGGGTGCCATCGTAGCCGGGTCCGATGGAGCATTATGGTTTACGGAGTTAGTGGGCAAGATAGACCGCATCACAATCGCCGGAAGCATCGTCGAGTTGAAGCTGCCGGCATCGACCGCGAAGCCTCTTTCTATCGCGGCCGGAAGCGACAAGAACATTTGGTTCACCGAATCCCAAGCAAACGGCATGCTGGGGCGCATCGATCTCTCTGAAGTACCACACTCAGACCCAGTCTATTCGGCGATCTCGTTATCGTTGGGAAAGCGGCGTCCGGAGCTTGGTGTTTCCGGTAAGCTTCCATTAGCGATCGCTGTGACCAATCTCTATCACCACGTAATCAAGGGGAATTACCCGAATCCGATTTTTCTCACGACTACTGACCCTAAGTATGGAGGGTTGTCTGATACCACTGTACGCTCGTCGAGTGCACTGGTCAACGTCCTGTTCAAGGGACACTACACAGATGCCGTCATAAGCGCAAGCGCGGACGGGGGAGCCACTATCAAGCCTGCTACTGTCTTACTATCTCTGCAGCCCGAGAAAAAGCTACCATCTCCTGGTTACGGAATAACGCGGAGTGCGGACGGCAGTCTATGGATCTGCTTGGCTAACGGATCGATAGCGCGCTTCGTAAAGGGCTTGCTTAACGTCTATCCCGCCACGACGTCGTTCGAGTCAGAGGGCTGCTCGATGGTCGAGGGACCGGACGGGAATATATGGTTCACCGACTACTCTAACGACAGGATCGGGACAATTACGCCAGCGGGTCAGGTTACATTTTTCCCATTGGCCCATGATGCGTCGCCGTTTGCTATTGCCCTCGGCTCGGATGGCGCTTTGTGGTTCACGGAGTTCTTCCCCGGTCGCATCGGGAGGCTAACGACGAGCGGGCAACTTCGAACCTTCTACGCGGGTGGCTCGCCCACGTACATCGTTTCGGGTTCTGATGGTAACTTATGGTATCAGCGCGGAAGCATAATTTACAAGATTACTACAAGCGGCAAAGTTACACGCGTGCGGGCGGTGTTCGAGATGGGGGGTGGCCTCTGGGCCGCAAATCAGAATCTTTGGTTTTACTCTGTTAAATTTCGCCAGCTTGTGCAGATGTCGACGACGGGCGAAATCCTAGAAACGTATGGCGTCCCTTTCAATTGCATACCGTTTTCACTTACAGGCGGACCGGAGAACAGCGTGTGGTACGTCGATGCCGCGAACGACTGCGTTGCGCGCATGACGCTTTCCGGAAACTTCTCCGTCGTTTCAACTTACAGCCTGAAACAAAATTCGCCGCTGATCACGCAAATCGTCGACGGTAAAAATGGTTATCTTTGGTTTACGGAGACAGGTAAGGGCGGGCTCGGCTGGATTGATCCCTCCAAGATATAGACCGATTCGGTCCACGGCCAATGGGTGTCGCATCAGCGTCACGGCGAAGCACCCCCTTCACTCGCGGGGCAAGGTTCCAGAACCACGGCGTAACGCAACTCTGCCATGCCAAGGGGTCCGCCGGTGCTGCGAGGCCCCCGTCAAGGGCGTGCGCTAGAAGAGTGCTTCCAGGCCTGCTGAACCCATCCAAGCGGCCGTGATCGAAGGCGCAATGCGCAACGCTTAGCTGCGAGTCGCTTCGCGTACCGGAAGCCTAGCTCGCAGCAGCTAAGAACGCAGCGCGTCGATTCGCCCGAGCCCGACTGGGTGCTTCGCGGCTGTGCTTTGCGGCAATGCTAGCTTCGCGTTGGCCGCAGCTAGAACTGTTTAGTAATCCAAGGCGCCGCCGTTTGAAGTAATAGGTTCGGCGGCCAACAAGTGCGAAGCGGAGGTCTTTATGCGCATCGTCCTTGTTTGTGTTGGGCTCGTGTTTTTGTTGGAGAGCTGTTCGTACGTCGCTTCGCCGGCGTTTGCACCGGGTCTCTCTTCCTACAATGGTATGGCGGCCGACGCAAGTCCCGACCATGCATTGTTATACATTTCCAGCTACAACGGACACAATGTAACCGTTTACACGTACCGAGGCCAGCATGTTCACTACCTTGAAACCCTATCCAAGTTTAGTAATCCGTCGGCCGAGTGCGTCGATGCGCATGGCAACGTCTTCATTACGGACTTGGGAAACGTTTACGAGTATCCACACGGCGGGTCTAAGCCTATTGCCGTGATCCGCGACAAAGAAGGCAGCCCAACGGGTTGTTCCGTCGATCCCGGCACGGGTAATCTCGCCGTTGTCAATGCCTACAGTCCGACAGGCTCATCGGGAAACGTTCTCGTTTACCCAAGTGGGCATGGTCCGCCCAAGAAATATACTGACGGTAATATCTATAGTCCGCAGTTTTGCGCCTACGATGACGCCGGTAATCTCTATATCGATGGGTACGCAAACGGAACGATTCAGTTCAGATTCGCGGAGCTGCCAAAGGGTAGCCGTCACATCGAGGACATCGCGATTTCCGGCGGAACACTGCATTTTCCGGGCGGCGTTGTCTGGGATCGACCGAACGTGCTGGTTGCGGATCAAATGTACAAGGATCGAGCGCAATCCGCCATCTTTGCATTGAGTGTCGTGGCGTCTAAAGCCCAAGTAGTGAAGGTCGTTCCGCTAAGCGATACGGTCTACGTCTATCAGTTTTGGAAGCAGGGCGACGTCGTCATTGCGCCCACGCGCAACAGCTTTGTTCCGATCGACGCCTATCCCTCGGGAAAACTCGTTCGCACCATTACGCAGCACATTTACGACCCCTACGCCGCCGTAGTGAGCCAGCCATGAGATTCTGGATAGGCCTTCTCAGTGGACTCGTAGCCAGCTGCTTCATGGAATGCGCCGGAACCTGGGGTGGCGATCCTGCGGCGTTACCGATACTCGACGACAGTCGATGGCAACAATGGCTCCACGCATGGGTGGAAAAGCCTTACCAGAGAGGCGCCTCCGCTACACGACAATACTAGCGCTCACCTATTCGTCATCACCGGGCGGTGCTTCGAATCCCGCTGGGCTAAAACGAAACCATCGCCGCCGCTCAGTGCGGCGGAAATCGCACCATCGACGTCTAATACGAGGCCTCAACGATGTTTCAGATTGTTCGGCGCTTCAACAGCACTCATGGAACAATCAAATCGTTCACTAACCCATATTTCGGCGCTGGTAGGGATCGGCAGCCGTGCCAAGCTGAGACGGCGCTACAGCGAAAACGTTCCTCAGGAGGGAGGGCCGTGCATGGGACGGGTTGAGGCGATCCGCTATCAGTACGACGTTGGTTGCCCACGATGTGGGACCGCGCTTGCAAGGCGGGGCACCTTATGAGTAGTCTGCGATAGCGCTGGTCGACCTATTGATTACTGGGGTATCGGCGGGCGCAAAGCGCGGCGAGGCAAATGTCGAGCAGCATCGCCGCAATCGCGAATGGGTGCGACGTGCTAAAACCGCAGGACGGGATGAGGCGTGGTTTCGACGTGAGATCGTCCCGAAGCTTGATGCCTATTTGCTGAGCGAAATCGCAAAGGCGACGGGCTTATCACTTGCGGCGTGTTCGCTTCCGCGCTGGAACGCGCGTCCCCCACCCGCGGCACTGGGAGGCGACTCTCGAACTTATAGAGTCTCGTCGTTAGTACCGCATTTACGGCAGCTCGGCCTTCACAATCCGGGCGCGAACGGCTGGAGGGTAAGCCGTTCCTTGCCGTAGTCGCCCACGGGATCACCGCTTTCGAAAAGACGCCACAGAACATCGATGGTGGAGTAATACGGCTTGATGTTTACAGTGAGCTTTTGTTGCCAGCTGCCCGTGGCCCGAAACGTCATGCCACCGATTGTGGCCACATATCTGCCCATCCCGCCACCAAGGGTCTGCCACGTTACGTAGAGGGTCCCTTGTACGTCGCGCTCTTCTATCGGATTCCAGGCGTCGCCAGATAGATTGAAGATAGAGTCCTCGGGTACGAGCAGCTCGAACGACACATCCTTCACCACAGCGTCTTCGTAGTTCGAGAGCGTGATCGCAAGCTCAAGATGACGGACAGGTCGCCTCGACCACAAGCAATGCTTGATCACGTCCGCGACGACTTTGATCGACAAGCCTAACTTAGCCATGGCGAATAGCAGTTAGCATCAACATCCATGGCGACCTGCCCGCAAACTTTTGCAACGTTTTGGACGTGATCGCCGTTCGTACTTGCCGTAAGGGCACAGAACATGCGGGCTGCGAGCAAACGAAACAGCACGCAAGGCGCTCGCAGTTCAAGCCGCCAGGATTTGGCTTGATGAATCTGAGTTCGAGGTGGGAGATACCTTACGTGCAAGATAGATGCAGGCTTAGCCACTTCGAAGTTCGGCATCGTTGTCCTGAGCCACTCATTCTTCCGCAAGGACTGGCCGCAACTTGAACTTGATGCACTCGTGACGACTCAGATGGATTCAGGTCGGAAAGTGGTACTGCCGGTGTGGTACAACATAGATGCTCAGGAGGTAAGGAACTACAGCCCTTTACTTGCCGCGAGATACGCGGCTAGGTCGTCGGACGGAATGGACAAAGTCGTGACCGACCTTCTTCGAGTCTTGCGGCCTGAGACTGCATCCGAAATCGAGGCGCTTGCCCCGTTATCTCTGACCGTTGCGACTTTTCGGGAGCAGATTATCGAATTCGTAAAGGATGCACGGACGCTCGTGCTGATGTACGGCGCGAGTCCGTCAGACGACGAGCAATACGCTATCATCATGGCCTACGGAGAGATGGGGCTGCGTTACCATGCCATTAAGCACCATCTAGAGAGCAAGCTCGGATACCGGCGTGTCGAGACGCTCGCCAAGTTGCCCGTTCCTACGTCTAGGCAAGTGATTCTTCGCACGGCAGACTTACTTGAGAACCTGGCAATGGACGTGCCTGAGTATCTTCCGGCCTTCCCGGTCGAACTCGACAGCACGGCGTAACGGCGACCTCTCTCGCTCTACCTGGTTGTCGGGGCCATGATTCGGATAAGTCTGAGATGTTCACGTTATGGCGTCGGGAGTTCTACGGGGTGGAGGAGCGAAGCCTTATAGCGTAGCGGAGGCGGCAAATCTCTAGGACTCGTATTGCGGTTTCCAGGCGAAGCTGAACTGCTGATACCAATCAAACTGCTCCGTAGGCAGAAGTGTGATGCTACCGGCACCCGTCAAGAGACTTTGGTAATCAATGGTTAGCCTCTCGAATAAGTCAATCGCAGCATCCATATCGTTGAACGTAAGCTTCGTGCCTCTATCGATGGCTGTGAGACTTGTGTGAGCAATAAGACTGCTCGCAAAAACCATGAGGTCTTGGGAGATTCCAAGCAGGGCGTCCAGGTCATTCTGAACTCGGGTGACGTTTAGCGAGCCGTCCGCTGCGGCCCATCGCGACCAGTTCGCATCGACTATCTGCAACTCGAACTCTGAATCCAAGTTGACGTTATAGACCTCGCGAAACTGGTTGACCAACAGTTGCCGCGTGATGCACTGCGGATGGTCCCTAATCTCCGTCAACAGCCTGGCGAGAGATGCCATGTTCGGTTTCCTGTCCGTTTGGCGTCTCACCGCCATCGCCGCGTAGAACATGTACCACCGACGAACGTCCCAAAGAAAAGGCTTGTCGGATAAGAGAAGGTCGCCGTTCTCCTGTATCATTTTGCCGACTCTGCGGATTTGTTCACGCTGCCAAAGCAAGTCCACCATTTCGTCGTGTACGCGGTTTACTATGGTGGTCCAGCGTTCGACCAGAACGGAGCAGTCCTTCACCGGGCTGCAAGCGCCTTTCGGACTGTACTCGCAAGGTGGTTCAGACCTGCTTGGGGCGTGAAGGTTCTGTCCGAAAGATGTGGAGTAAGAACCACGGCTAGGGCACCAACGGCCCCACTCAAAAGGCGGGGTCGTAGTCCAGTTGGTTTCGAACAGCTTTTTAAACTCGTCCCAGTCGCCCTTGCCGTAGGCGACGACTAACTTACGCGGACGCGGCATCTCGAAGAGCGATTGAAGCAGCGGCAGTCGCTTCTGGAGCATACTTGCTCGATAGTCCTGGTAGTCGTCGAACCGTTCGTACTCCTTGTAAGGACCGAGCGTCTTATCGGCACGCTTGCGCGGATAGGGCATCAACTCCGCAAGAAGTGTCAGTCCATTCTTGCGGCCGAGCTTGTCAGCTTGGTAGCAAACTCTCTCTCGTAACGTGGGCTCGACGACTCCTTCTGTCAGGCGCAGCATCAAGTCGCACATCGGCCGCCATGTCCATTGATTTTTGGGGTCCGCGCCGAAGTATTTCTTCGTACCTGCTAACTTGGATTGAGCGTCGTACAAGTCCATATACGGTTCATAGACCGAACGGGCAACTAGGTCATCATGGAGCGTCGCTTCGGATAGCAGCCCTTCTTCCATCCCTAGGAACACAAAGGGTGCTGTCGGAGAACCGAAACCAACGAAACTCTCTATTCGGTTCCAATCTTTGCCGCTAAGTGTCTGCATAAGAACCCGTTTGCAGGGTACGCGTGCGGGAGCTTTGCGATCACGGCGAGACGCTAAACAGCGTACCATTGTTGGTAGCGCCGCCGCGACTCGTCGTTCCATAGAGCCTCCCGTTGACGTCTATAAGACCGCCTGTCGGGTTTCTGCCGTCACTTGGACCATGGAAACTGTAGACTATGGTCCCCTTGCCGTCCAGAGTCACCTTGAACACCGTCCCATGATTAGCAGTTCCGCCGTAAGTGGTCGTTCCGTAAAGTGCGCCATTGACGTATATGAGGCCGCCTTGAGGAATACTGTTTCGAGGGAGACTGTAAACGACACTCTCCTGCCCTGAAGTGTCTATCTTGTAAACCGTGCCACCAAGCTTTGTACCGCCGAATCCGGTCGTACCGTAAAACTCGCCGTTCACGTCGGTCAGCCCGGCCAAAGGTCCCGAACCATCCGGCTCGCCTTTGAATCGGTAAATAATGTTTTCAACTCCTGACGGTGTCATCTTGAACACAACGCCGTTAGGATGATAAGGGTCACCCCCACCTGCCGTGCTGTAAAACAGGCCGTTTCGATAGATGAGGTTTCCAGACGGTTCAGCGCCATCGAGTCCATTCTTGAATCGGTAAAGGACCTTGTGAGTCCCAGAAAGCGAAACAGAGTACACGGTCCCAACTGCTAGACCACCGAAAACGGTCGTTCCATAGAATAGGCCATTGACATATATAAGGCCGCCTTCAGGGTCCATGCCGTCACGAGGCCCGCTGAAACGATACAGCACGCTTTCATCTCCTGACGCGCTCACCTTATATACCGTCCCTCGGTGCTTCGGCCCACCACCGTACTCGGTGGTGCCGTACAACTCGCCTTTTACATTGATGAGACCCGCGACGGGATTCCGACCGTCAGGAAAGTCTTGAAAGATATGGACGGTGCGTTCGCCACCTGACGGGCTCCACTTGAAAACCGTTCCCGTCTGTTCGCCGCCAGATTGCCTGTTCGGCTGTCCGCCCCAATTTGCCGTGCCGTAAAGCACGCCGTTAACATTCAATAGTCGCTTCAAAGGGTACGCGCCGTCGGGCATTCCTTTGAAAATATAAAGCAACTTGTAGGAGTCGGGAGCGACACGTCGTGCAGGCAAGGTCCCTAGCTGCGACACCCTTAAAGCGGTCGCGCTTCCGCTTGGGCCGCCTGTCAGAAGTGGTAACGAATCGCCGCTACTCTTTGAGCAAGCAGCGAGTATTACGACGCAGGCAATACAAAAATACTTCCGCACAATCGACCCCCGAAGAGCACACTGGTTAGTAACGAACACGTTCGGCGGTCTGAAACGGCGGCCTCCATGTCCTAGGCTGCGCCGGGCTTAGGTTGGCGATTGTTGCAGTTCAGCCTGGGCGTCGCTTACGACGCCACCAAAGGCGTGTCTTACGGAAGACTGCCCACCAGGCAATGCTGTAGCCCAGACTAACGTCGCCACCTTTGTACTTCAAAGGCGGCAGCGGGTGCCAGACTAGTTCCTCTCTCAAGTCAGCAGCTTTTGGGTTTAGAATCGCATAATCTTGTATTCTCAATGCTAAGTCACGGACGCCATCGTAGTTGTAGTCGTACAGCAGTGCGCGCTCCTCGAAAACATCAGCGAGGAAACAGTAGGTTGAGAGGATATTGTAACCAGTATGCTCGGCAACGATACTCTCGTCGGCCATTCCTTTGCGAATGTAAATCTCCACGCGCTCTGTTAAGTTTGCTATTTCAGAGATAACAGTTCGAAATCGCTTCGCGAGACCTCGGAATCTCTTGAATCTCCCGAACCTCTGTACTTTTTTGTAAAGACGATATGCTCTCCGGCGATTCTCTGTTACGGAATCGAACTTGTCTAGCCGACTTCTCGTCGCCCAGAGAGCACTGCTGGCGATTTCCTTGAGAAGCTGGTCCGTCTCAAGCGTTCGATTGAACTTTCGTGTAAGGAAAAACTGTCCGGCTGCAAAAGCGACGCCGAGTACCAGCAAGAGCGTCAGAACCGCCATCGCGAGGGTGGACCACGCCGTTATCTGCTCTGCCCAGTTGGGGCCGTCCGGGGTGTGTATAGCAGCCGCCTGAGCAAGGTGAGCTAGAGGGGCATGGGCCTCACGACCGTTATGCAACATCTGGCTTGTGCTACTGACCTCCTCGCTGATTATACGCCGAGGTTATGCATTTCGTCGAAAAGGCTCCGGTGACCAGGGCGTCGCGCCCGTTAGCACCCGAAGGACGTAAAGTAGTAGTGGCCACCCATCGGTTCAACGACTCCTATTGGCACATCACCACCGCATGTTAGGTCGGTGTTCTTCATTCGCCTTTTCCAGTCTGCCGATTGTTGCCCCGCAGGAAGCGCCACTTCGTCTGTTTCGTCGTAAGTAATGCCGTCTGATGCGAACAACATTCCTCCCCAGTTAAACTCGGCAAACCGCTTGCCGTTCTTTGGAAGCCCCGCGACATACTGTGAGTACTTAGGGAAATCGCTCAAGAAATGCAGACGGATGCCTGGATATTGGTAAGCGGCCGTGATTTGAGGCCACACAAGCATCGCCAAAACCGTCGCAGGCACACTCAGCACTATCATGGCTACACGCCATCCTAAACCCAGACGCGGAAGAATGAGCGCGCTGATGATAATCGCCCACCCCATGACGAAAAGTGCAACGCAAGGCAAGAACAGCAGCGTCCCTGTAACGTCATCCGTAAAAGCGTCTAAGAAGCAGCCTATGGTCCCCACGAGAACAAATGTGCTGCCAAGTAACCACCAGGGCCATAGTCTGCTCACTGCCGATATCTTTGTACCGCAAAGTTACGAACTTGTCAATCAGTTCGAGGTAGATGCCTTGAGAAAGCAAGGTCCCGATTTATTGCCGCCAGCGATTAGTCGAACTAAAAAAAGCGGCTGGTTCGACCTCCATGCTGGTACAGACTACGGACAGGGGCTCGAGTGAGGTCCTGGGCTGGGATTATTTGCTATTTCTATGCTGACGATTTGAGCGGCCGGATCGCTGGGCGGATTGATGTCTTGCTGTTTGTAGAACGTTTGGTCGAAGCAGGTATCGATGTTGAGTTGCGGCGATACGAACGAAATATCGATATTTCCACCCGACCCCATCGAATCGA